>JAHEJA010000001.1:78858-158846 GCA_024639125.1 Paracoccaceae bacterium | reverse complement strand
GTCAACATAGTCGTCACCGCTCGTTCCGGTGAGCACATAATCTGGGAAAATCCCCAGAAGTTCATTTGTGGACACTCCGGCAAATGTGACAGTATCATCATCACCAAAGGACAATACAGCATTTCGATTTTCGTCTTGGCTTAGTGAAAGTCCAGAGGCGAGGTTAGTAAAATCTACCAACTGCCCGTCAATATAAAGGGTATCGGAATATTCTGAAAACTCATCAGTTTGAAAATTATTCACGGTTAGCGCGCTGGCTCTGTCCAATGACACGTTTTCAAGATGAAGCATATCGGAATAATAATCCCAAGATCCCAAATCTATTGTATGATCTGCCCCTGTGGACAAGTCAGCATAAACACTGTCTCGACCGTATCCTGCATCAACGTTCGTTGAATGGCGTCCCGTATAAATGACATCGTCGCCATAAGACGTTGAAATAACGTTTTCACCAGTATCCCCATAAACCGTATCGTCACCATATCTGGTTGAAATGGTGTCATTACCCCGTCCGGCCTGAACGACAAAGTCGCCAAAGTCGTTGTCTATTGAATTTCCATTGGATGATTCGTACCCGAATTCGATAAAATCAGCTTGGCTTGTTCCTAAAATTAATTTGGCACTCATAGCACACACTCTCAACATAATAAAATTTACTTATCTTTAGTAAAAACTTATCCGAAAGTATATACTTTAAGTTGTAAACAACTGTTTCCAATATATCAACAAAGCCCCACATTTTCATGCAGGGCTTTGGAATGTTTCAATTATATTTGTGACTTTCGCGGGTCCGCTTAGGTCGTCTCAGGCGCTAAATCTGGGTCACCCGCTGGTTTGGATTTGGGCTTAACCTTGGGGACTGCCATGACCGATGGGCTTGACCCTTGATCGTCATTGTTATCCCCTTGCGGTGGCAAACCATCCATGACGCGTTTAATTTCCTCGCCTGTGAGGGTTTCATATTCTAGCAACCCTTGAGCAAGACGTTCCCATTCTTCGTTCTTTTCTGTCAGAATTTGGAATGCGCGATCATATCCGTTCTGGACAAACCCTTTGACTTCTTCTTCGATCAGCTCTTTGGTGCTTGCCGAAACAGACAGGCCAGCTGTGTTTCCGGAATAGCCCTCATGTGCTTCTGAATAGTCGATGTTGCCCACTTTATCCGACATGCCCCAGCGCAACACCATTGCACGTGCAAGGCCAGAGGCTTGTTGAATGTCACCTGCTGGGCCGTTTGAGACGTTTTCAGCACCGTATTTGATGATTTCAGCAGCCTTGCCCGCCATAGTCATTGCCAGCTTTTCTTCGCATTCGGATTTGTGCCAATTTAGACGATCAATTTCCGGCAAAGACACAACCATGCCCAAAGCACCACCACGCGGGATAATCGTTGCTTTGTAAACAGGATCACACTGCGGCAATGACAGACCAACAACGGCATGTCCCGCTTCGTGATACGCTGTTTTTTCCTTTTGATCATCGGTTAGAACCATCGAACGACGTTCTGCACCCATCATAACTTTGTCTTTGGCATTTTCAAAATCCGCCATCATGACAACAGATCGTCCAACACGCGCCGCCATCAATGCGGCTTCGTTCACAAGGTTGGCAAGATCGGCACCAGAAAACCCAGGTGTCCCACGTGCGATCAAGCGCAAGTCAACATCGGGGCCAAGAGGCGTTTTGCGCGCATGCACATTAAGGATCTTTTCACGGCCTTTGATATCCGGGTTCGGCACAGTCACCTGACGGTCAAAGCGACCCGGACGCAGCAAGGCAGGGTCAAGAACATCACGACGGTTCGTCGCCGCCAAAATGATCACACCTTCGTTGGCTTCAAAGCCATCCATTTCAACCAATAACTGGTTCAATGTCTGTTCGCGTTCGTCATTACCCCCACCATGGCCTGCGCCACGGTTACGGCCAACGGCGTCAATTTCGTCGATAAACACGATACAAGGCGCGTTCTTTTTCGCCTGTTCAAACATATCACGGACACGGGATGCACCCACGCCAACGAACATTTCAACAAAATCAGATCCCGAAATCGTAAAGAACGGCACGCCGGCTTCGCCAGCAATAGCACGCGCCAATAGCGTTTTACCTGTACCAGGAGGTCCAACAAGCAACGCACCTTTTGGAATTTGACCACCAAGGCGGCTAAATTTCTGAGGATTGCGAAGGAATTCTACGATTTCTTCCAATTCTTCTTTGGCTTCGTCGATACCCGCAACGTCGTCAAATGTAACGCGACCTTGTTTTTCGGTTAGCAACTTGGCGCGGCTTTTGCCGAACCCCATCGCGCCACCTTTGCCACCGCCTTGCATGCGGTTCATAAAGAATATCCACACACCGATCAAAAGAATGAACGGGAACAGTGTCATCAAAAAGGATTGCAATCCCGATTGCTGTTGTTTTTCTGCACGGATAGCAACGTCATACTGCAAAAGCAGATCAGTGACATTTGCATCAGCGGGGCGCACAGTCGTGTATTGTTTGCCGTCTGCATGCACAAAGGTGACATTTTCACCGTCTAAGGTCGCAGAGGTCACATCCCCACTTACGACTGACGAGACAAAGTCAGAATAACTTGTGCCGCGATTTTGAACCGTGCTGGCGCCTGTGCTGAACACATTAAACAAAACGACGACCAAAAGGAACAAGACGACCCAAAAGGCGATATTACGGTTGTTGCCCAAGGAAACTCTCCTGAAATAAAGTTTAACTGCGTTTAACACACAGTCGTTTTAAGTTAAATAGACATCCCTGCCCAAGGTTCAATGCCTGAACAGTGAATGAAAGAAGTCTTGGCTGCAAAATGTCGCGCCTTTTTGCGATTGATCCAACAAAGTAGGGACAGAAATGAGCAAATTTCCTTTGAAAATTGCCGGCTGCACAATCAGAGTGCGATGTGGAATCGCCTTGCGGATGTGTTTTTCAAGTGTTGTCGCATGATCTGGACCCAAGGCTGCAATGTGGTGATCCGACTCATGTTCGATTGCCCAACGGTGATCAAACTGGCCACATCCTGTCATATCCTTGATCGCATTATATTCCCGAGTCGCGCGAAGATGGCCTTTGTGTGGGAACAGCACGACCCCAGCCAACGTCGCAGCTTGACCGTTTTTAACTGCCTCTAATCCACTTTTAAGGGCTGAAAACCTTGGTCGATATGTTTGAGACGTGATCCAACCAATCGCTGCCGCTACCAGACGAAACTGGATATCATCCGGAGCGGCATTTAAATCATCCAAGTCAATGATGACGTCCCCATATTCCGTCGTAACAGAGGTTCGCGCCAACTGTTTTGTGTAAAATTGTAATGCATCACGCGCACGCGCCATACGGGTTGATGTATCAGCAAGCCCCTTTGCATCCAAACCGGCATCGCGCATGTCATTTAACATGTGGCGCATTCGCACGCGGTCGAATTTGGGGTTGTCGTTGGATGGGTCTTCGATCCACGTTTGAGAGTGCTCCATCAAAAACGCACGCAAATCTTGGCGTGTCATGTTCAAACACGGGCGCAAAATGGACCAGTCGCCCATATCACGCACAGAGGCCATTGCAGACAGACCATCCACACCTGATCCGCGCTTGAGCCGCAACAGAAATGTTTCGGCTTGATCGTCCAAAGTATGCCCCGTTAAGACATGCGAAATATCACGCCGCCAGGCATCAATGAGGCCATATCGCGCGTTGCGGGCTTGGGCCTGAAGGTTTGCCTTGGGATCATCATGTGCCCATGTTTTAATGTCACAGGCGATCCCGAGGCTTGCGGCAACCTGCACAACCCATTCGGCTTCTTGCCGCGACGTGGGTCGCAAGTCATGATCCACTGTTAAGGCGCGGCATTCAATGCCATGTCCCGCGCACCACTGCTTTGCCAGAAACAAAAGCGCCAAGCTATCGCTTCCGCCGGACACAGCAACGCCCAGTGACGCAGGTAAGGTTTGGGTAAAATAGCCGCGCATTTCATGATCAAAGCGCGCAAAAAGCTGTGTTGTGTTTACAGACACGAAAGCGTGCTGAGCTCTTGTTGGGCGGTTTGAACAAAGTCCGAAGTCGGAAAACGAATTTCAAGCTGCGACAGGATTTGACAGCCTTCATCAACTTTGCCCAATTGACCCAATGTCTTGCCCAAATTGAACAAAGCTTCCGGAGCAACGGATGATGTTGGAAAATTGCTAAAGCTATCTAAAAACGCGCTTGCCGCCTCGCGCAAATCAGCTGCCTGTAAAAGGGCTTGGCCCCGTTGCAAATAGGCATCTGGGCTAAGTGGGCTATTGGGATAATTTTGATTAAACCGTGCGAATAGCTCTGCTGCTTCGGCAAATTTTTCGGATTGAAAAGCCGCGACAGCCAAATCAAAATCTGCTTGTTCACCGATGGCCATGTCTTGGGTCGTGGGTTGCATCACAACAGCCGCAGGTGCGTCAAGAACACCGCCAAGTGTTGTTGTGTCGCCCAGTTTAGACACATCCCCCCCTTCAAGTTCGACCAATCGGAATTCAAGATCACCAATGCGGTTCGTACCATCCTTGATGACTTGCGACACCTTGAAATCAAGCTCTTCTGTAGAGGCGGTCAATCGCTGCAATTCGCTTTCGATCGCATCAATCCGTGCAATCAAGCTATCTGCAGAAACCGATATCGTGGGGGCTGACGTCGTTGACAGTTCACGCTTTAGCTTTTGCACTTCGACATACAAGAGCGACAAATCCTGACGGATATCCGCCAGGGTTTGTGAACGATCTTGGGCGAAAGAGACAATCGGCAAGGCAAGAGCCACACAAACAGCAACGACGACAGTTTTCATTTTGATTAGAACCCTAAATTCTGAAGAACCGTGACGGCGCGGCGGTTTTGTGTATAGCAAGATTCAGCAGAACAAATTTCAATTGGCCGCTCTTTGCCATAGCTTACGGTTTGAATACGTGTTCCATCAATCCCGATAGAGGTTAAATATTCCCGCACAGAATTGGCCCGACGCGCCCCGAGTGCAAGGTTATATTCCCGTGTACCTTGTTCATCTGCGTGACCTTCGATGACAACGTTGTAATCGGGGTTAGACGCCAACCATTCCGCTTGACCGTCTAGAACCATTTGTCCTTCGGAATTCAAGCTGGATTGATCAACCGAAAAAAGCACCCGATCGCCAATAGTTTGTTGGAAATACTCAGGCGACTTTGGATTGTTCGCCCCGGACATTGATGTCGATTGTAGCGCGGACGTGGAATCGCTTCCATCTGCGCCAAAGCCGCCGCTTGCTTTGTTTTTGCTACAGGCTGCCAAAGCGATGAGCGATACCATCATGCAGACGCGAAGTGTGGTTTTCATTGGATGTTTCATAAGTGTGCCTCGTTTATTTTTGTTTATCTTATCATACTGCATAGGCTGTGAAAATGGGCGTTTATTTCGCCTGATTATTGCCCAAGCGGTGACCATGACGGATCAGACGCACCACCAGGTGTGCGGATTTGCTTTAGGTTCCGCCCAGAAATATCAACTGAATACAGGCTTGCCGCACCCGAGGATCCCTGGGTTTCGCGTGTAAACATGATCACACGACCATTTGGTGCCCACGTCGGACCTTCGTCCAAGAAAGATGCCGTCAAAAGACGTTCTTCTGATCCGTCCACACGCATCACACCAATATGAAAACGGCCTTTATTTTGCTTGGTAAAGGCAACCATATCACCCCGAGGGGACCAAACAGGTGTGCCATAACGCCCTTGTCCAAAGCTGATGCGTTCAGGGGATCCACCGTCCGCCGACATCACATAGAGCTGCTGCGTTCCGGAACGATCGCTTTCAAACACAATGCGCGACCCATCCGGTGAAAAGCTTGGCGCCGTTTCAATCGAAGGTGCATTGGTCAAACGACGCGCGTCACCCGTGGCCAACGACATCGCATAAATATCGGTATTTCCGCCTTGCTCTAAGGAATAGACAACTGTGTTCCCATCCGGTGAAAACCGAGGTGCAAAGCTCATAGTGCCAGCCGTATCTTGCAAAACGCGACGGTTCGCAGACCCGACGTCCAACACGTAAATACGCGGAAATCCGGACTCATAGCTGGTATATAGAACGCGATCACCCGATGGTGAAAACCGTGGTGCAAGCACAATGTCATTGGACCCGGTCAAATACTGAACATCGGCCCCGTCATAATCCATGATTGCCAATTGCTTGCGCCGCGCGTCTTTTGCCCCTGTTTCCGACACGAACACCACGCGACTATCGAAATACGCGCCTTCGCCTGTAATCCGGCTATAGACAACATCGGCGACTTTGTGGGCAATGCGCCGCCATCCATCGCGTGTCCCACTAAGCCGAAGACCGGAGCCGAGCTCTTGGTTTGCAAACACATCATAAAGACGGAATTTAACTGTCACCACATCGCCTTCGACGCTGACAGCGCCGCTGATCAATGCTTGTGCGTTAATGGCCTTCCAATCGGCATATTGCACTGGTGATGCAAAAGACGTCAGCGTCGAGATAAACGCGCTTTCGGGAATTTCACGAAACAACCCAGTACCCACCAAATCCGCAGCCACAACAGCCGCCAGATCACGGGATAAATCCCCCGCAGACGGCGTTTCCGCAATAAAGGTAGGCGCCGCAAACGGAAGCGGTTCAATCACGCCATCGGTAATTTCAATTCTAAGAGGCGCTGAAAACGCAGCGCTGGTCATGGCCAGCCACACAAATATAGTTAAAAAACGCAGCATTATCTGGTCCTCATACTTTCAGGATTAAATGTCATTTCAATATCACGCCATTGGTCATATTTATCCACTGGCAATTCATATCCATCCTTTTGACAGCGTAAAATCGCACGTCTTGCGGATTGGAAAGCGATGTCAATCGCGGTTTGGCTACCATCAGTTGCATCAATCAAAGCAATGGTATTTGCATCAACACGCCCATCACGATCAAGCGACATTGCAATGGTCACAGCAATATTCGCCGCTTCGCTGCCCACATCGACGACCCAACATTGCTGAACGGACAAGCGCAGCCCATTCATGTCAGACGCACTTAGCGACGCAACAACCGGAGCCGCCGGAGCAGAAGACGCCATGGCCGCCGCAAGTGCCGCTTGAACCGCGTCTTCTGTGACCGATGGTGTTTCTGGCTTTGCATCTGGTTTGGTGTCAGCAACCTTTGCGGGCGCTGGTTCTTTTTCAGGCTCTTGAACAGGGTCTGTAACAGGGTCAGGCCGCGCAGGACGCGACTTTGGCCGCAATGACGCGCTTGGCGCACCTTTGCCGGTTTCTACGGCTTCGGTAATGATTGCGGATGTCGCTGCTTCTGGCGCAGTGGCCTTTTCTTGTGGCTTAGCTATTTGGCTCGGCTCCGGAGCTGCGACAGCTTGTTCACGTACGATGTCATCAATCTCTGCCGCAGGCGTTTCGGGGGCAACAGGGATCGGAGCAACACGGTTGGCATCGATTGGCTTGCTATCTGCAACAGTCGGCAAGCTTGTTTCAACAGTTGGCTCAGGCGTGGGCATAACAACCGTGTCACTGGTGACATCCGGCGTAGGAATATCCATCGGCTCAGGTGGCGTTGGCACTTGCGGCTCTTGCGGCACAGGCACAGGATCCGGCTTGGGCTGCAAAGCGACTGGCTCTTCTGGTGCCGAAACCGGCTCAGGCGGCGCTTCGGTGCTGCTTGGCTGCGGTTGATCCGGCATTTGATCCAAAGGTTGCGGTGGCGTAAACTGCGCCTGCATCGCTTCGAACTCGGCCGAAGAAATAACAGCGACTTGCGTAAACTCGATCTCTTGTTTGTGTGGTTTGAACATACCCCCAAACAAAGCCCAAGCGATCAAGCTAATATGCGCCGCACCTGAAATATAATGCCCGATGTGCATGGCCAATCCTTAGCCACCTTGACCATTTAAAGAAGGTCCACCAACATCCGTCACAAGCCCAATATTGGAAAAGCCGCCAGCATTCAGCGCGCCCATCACTTGGACCACTTGTTCATAGGTAATGGCCCCATCTGCCCGCAAGAAAACACGATCACTGGCACGTTCGGCGGCAATAGCGCGCAATTTGGACACCAATTCATCACGCGACACAGCTGTGTTTTGAATGGAAACTGTACCATCACTGGTAATAGAAACCGTCAGCGGTTCTTCTGCATCTGTCGCCAAGGCGTTAGCTGCTGTTTTGGGCAATTCCAAGGGTACTCCAACAGTAAGCATCGGCGCAGACACCATAAAGATGATCAGCAAAACCAACATCACATCCACAAAAGGCGTGACGTTGATTTCAGCCATAGGACGATGGCGCGACCTACGCCGCCCCGATCCCGTTTTCTGTTGTAAAGACGCCCCCATATTAACTGTCCAATTGACGGCTTAGAATAGTTGAAAATTCGTCTGCAAAGCTTTCGTAACTTGCGATAATGCGATCACTGTCAGTGCTGAGCTTATTGTAAAATACCACCGCTGGAATTGCCGCTAGCAACCCCAAGCCCGTCGCCAAAAGCGCCTCGGCAATACCCGGCGCAACCACAGCTAGGTTTGTGTTTTGCTGCGCGGCAATTTCAATAAAGGCGTTCATGATGCCCCAAACCGTCCCAAACAACCCCACAAACGGTGCAGTTGACCCGACAGTCGCCAGAACCGGCAAACCCGCCTGAAGGCTCTCTGCCTCTTTGGTGACGGCAACATCCATAGATCGTTCAATACGTGATTGCGCCCCTGCGATTAGACCGCCATCCTGACGATGACTGCGTTCCCATTCAAACATACCTGCCGCGAAAACACGCTCTGACCGTCCTTGCGGTTCGGGCCCAAGCTGTTGATAAAGCTCATCCAAAGGGTCACCAGACCAAAACGCGCGATCAAAGGCAGCAGCCTCGGCACGCGCTTTGCGAAACGCAATCGAACGCTGCACAATAATTGACCACGACCAAAATGACGCCCCAATCAAAAGGATCATCACCAATTTTACGGTAAATGTCGCACGAAGAAATAAGGCCCAAAAAGAGAAATCAATCTCTTGTGCCATGGCCAGCGTTTCTGCTTCCATAATAACTGCTCTTTGTTTGGCCGATCATCGGCTCTTGATTTGCGCCCTATTTACCGCAATTCAAAACAAAAACCAAGGAATATAGCGTTCACAACTGCTTGAAACGCAAAATCACGCGATAAATTGCCGAAACACGTTGGGTAAACGCGTTGGCTTGCCCTGAGGTGTCAATGCAACCAATGTAACCTCGGCTTGAAATAACACTTCACCAACGCGACGCACGTCTTGCGACAAGACAAGCCGCGCAGGCGTTAGTGACTTCATTTCCGTTTCGACAGTCAAAGTATCCGCAAATACCGCAGGTCTGATATAGTCCGCTTCAACGCGGCGCACTGCAAAAACCACACCTTCGTTTTCCTTAAGCTGGGCCTGATCAACCCCAAGGCTCTGAACCCATTCGCTGCGCGCACGCTCAATAAACTTCAGATAATTCGCATAATACACAATGCCCGCCATATCCGTATCTTCGTAATAAACGCGACATTGAAATCTATGCATTGTCTAATTCTCTCGCTTAAGCATCATACGCGCAGATAACCGCAACGCATGAGAAGCATCCTCTGCCGCAACTGGCATAATCGGATCATAGGCCGCTTGGATCAATGACGCAATCTCTGGGCGCAATAAAACAACACCCTTTTCAGTCTGCCCCAAAGGAGACGCGGACTTGAATGCTGTATCCGACCATAACAAAACAGATTGCACAATTTGCGATAACGCCAAAGTTTCTGCTGGTACGGCGGACAATTGTTCATCCATCCGCAAAAAGACAAAGCACGCTTTGATCGACCCATCTTTGTCAAAACGAAATATGCGATATTGATTGGCGTCCACATTTTTCAACCGAACCAACAATGATCCAAGATCAGGAACCAACCGTCCTAAATCTGGAACCTCGGCAAGCTCATCCCAATCGCGAAAGAAAAACAACATCAGGTTGGCACCCAACTCTGGATCTGTTTCCATAAGCTTGTGACCCGAAAGCGCCATAACCGCTTCCAACGCGCCCTTCACAACCCCAAGAGTTTGCTCTTCAACCCCAAAAACAATAGGCGCTATTGGACGGCCCCAACGCGCAAACACATAATCGCCCGAACTTCGGGTAAACAATGCGGTAATGTCTTCAACTGTCATGCCGGCCCCTCTTTTCGGCTGCGTGTACCAACAATAGATATGATGTCAAACCCTCTGTGTCCGACATATCTTCAGCTTTGTGCAAAATACTCGCGCCGCAGGCATGCGCGATCATTCAAACAAACCGCCCTGTGCCTTGGGTGCCTGCATCCCAAGATGGTCCCACGCACGTTGTGATAGCATACGTCCCCTTGGGGTGCGCTGAACCATTCCTTGTTGCAACAAATAAGGCTCTATCACCTCTTCCAAAGCATCGCGGCTTTCAGACAAAGCAGCGCTCATGGTTTCAATTCCAACGGGGCCGCCGGCATAGTGCTCTGCGATCAGTCGCAAATACCGCCGGTCCGCGCCATCTAGCCCAAGCTTGTCTACTCCAAGCCTCGTCAACGCATGATCAGCAAGCTCTTGCGTTACTGTCCCATTTCCTTCGACAAGCGCAAAGTCTACGACGCGACGCAACAACCGACCAGCGATCCTTGGGGTGCCCCGCGCGCGCTTGGCGATCTCACGTGCACCGCCGTCATCTGCGGGCGCGCCAAGTTTGCGCGCATTGCGGGTAACAATCTCGAACAATTCGTTTTCGGTATAAAACTGCAATCGCGTCGGAATGCCAAATCGATCGCGCAATGGTGTTGTCAACAAACCAAGCCGTGTGGTTGCCCCCACCAATGTAAAGGGTTGTAATTCAATACGCACAGTCCGCGCAGCGGGTCCTTCGCCAATCACCAAATCCAGCTCGAAATCCTCCAACGCCGGATAGAGCACTTCTTCGACCACGGGGTTCAGGCGGTGAATTTCGTCAATGAACAAAACATCCCGTGCTTCTAAATTGGTCAAGATCGCGGCCAGGTCTCCTGCCTTTGCCAAAACCGGCCCCGAGGTCATGCGAAAATTAACGCCAAGCTCACGGCTCATGATTTGAGCCAAGGTTGTTTTCCCCAAGCCGGGCGGACCATAGAACAAGGTATGGTCCATCGCCTCACCACGCTGGCGCGCAGATTGGATAAATACCTTTAGGTTGGCACGCGCATCTTCTTGACCGATGAATTCATCCAACCCTTGCGGGCGCATGGCGCGGTCATTGTCTTCTGCCATCGGCGCAGGGCGCATCATTGGATCAGGATCGTTCATTCGTCATTAGTCCTTTGGCGCCAACAGTTTGAGCGCGGCTCGTATCAAATCAGACGTTCCTGCATCGGGCATATCCCCCATAGCGTGGGCGACCGCACTTGCCGCATCACTTGGAGAATATCCCAAATTGGTCAAGGCCGACAATGCCTCGGATTGCGCAGCTGGTTCCACGCTCTTGCGCGGCGCTGCTTTTTTCGGCGCAGAGGCAATAGATGTCTCGATCACATCGTCATCCTCGGCGGCACTCTGGCCCTGCATGTCCAACGTTTCGCCCAACCGCCCAGCCATCGCCATCACCGTTGGTGCCTTGTCTTTTAAGTCCAAAACAACGCGTTGGGCCGTTTTGGGGCCGATCCCTTTGGCCGCTTTGACTGCGTTCCAATCACCCAAGGCAATCGCGCGCGACACACCGTCTGGCCCCAAAGTTCCTAGAATGGCCAAAGACGCCTTGGCCCCGACCCCTTGGACACTCATCAGCAATCGATGCCATTCCTTTTCCACCAAAGACGTGAACCCAAATAACTGAAGCAAATCTTCGCGGACCAATAAATCCGTATAAAGCGATACCGCTTCGCCCGATCTAGGCAAGGACATCAACGTGCGGTCCGAACAATAGACAACATAGCCAACCCCGCGCACATCTAACAAAATGTGGTCATCAGCGCGGTAATCTATGCGACCCGATAATTTCCCGATCATAATCCAGCCTTTGCCAATGCTTGCCCCAATCTATCCGCGGAGCGTGCGAAATGCGCATGACACAGTGCAATCGCCAAAGCATCCGCGGCATCCGCACCTGCGATTTGAACACCGGGCATTTGTAAACGCACCATATGGTCCACTTGTTTTTTATCCGCATGCCCAACACCGACAACTGTCTTTTTGACTTGGTTCGGGGCATATTCCGCCACATCAAGTCCGGCTTGAGCCGGCACCAACAACGCAATGCCACGCGCTTGACCCAGTTTAAGGGTTGCAACCGCATCTTTGTTCACAAAAGTTTGCTCTACCGCTGCGGTTTCCGGCGCCCAGCGCGCTAACACATCGGTCAATTGACTATGAAGCGACAAAAGACGCTGTGCCAAATCCGTCCCTTTAGAATGGCAAATACCATTCGCAACATGGCTGATTCTGCTTCCATTGACGTCAATAACACCCCAACCCATGTTTCTTAGACCTGGATCAATCCCTAAAACGCGCATGCTCGCTGCCTATTATTGTTTTTTTACATCACTAGCACGAAAGGTGAACAAAAGCCAATTAGAAAACGAAAAGACCATATTCGACTGACCGTGTAAGAATTGCGACATCGACTATGTCAAAATTGTGGCAAAAAGGGAAATTGGGCTATATAAATAAGGCATTTATTAACGATTTAACCTATGCAATGCGATCATAGATGACATGCAAAAACCGCGGTTGTCATAACGGACTGACAACCCTAAGTGAGGCTCAGATACATCATACTCATCAAGGAACACGACTATGGCCGCAGTCAACACAAATATCTCTTTAGCATCATCAATACGCAAATCAAGCATTTTCGCAGGTGTTATCTCTGCATTCCAAACATGGAATGACGCGCGCGCAACACGCAAAGCATTGAACAGCCTAACAGATCGCGAATTGGCAGACATTGGTCTGTGCCGTGGCGATATCGAAGGCGTCGCTGTACGCTCTTTCAACGCCTAAGCGTTTTTTCGACCTCTCCCTGTCGAAGCAAGCCGTGTGGTCCGCCACACGGCTTTTTTATTATGCACGTTGAAGTGTCAAAGTAGACCATTCACCGATGTCTTCGCGATGAACCAATTTTATACCAACGCTTTCATAGCGTGCGATCACTTCGTCTGCTTGCTCAACCAAAAGACCGGACAAAATCGCATAACCCGTTGGTGCAATATGATCCGCCATGTTCGGGGCCAAGTCCAAAAGCGGACCTTTCAAAATATTGGCAAACACCAAATCATAAGGCGCGCGCGCCGCCAAATCTGGATGGTCAAAACCTGCGGCTTCGACACAGTGAATGCGGCCCTCTAAATCGTTTGCCTTGGCATTGGCCAAAGCCACATCCACAGCGACTTCGTCAATGTCTGATGCAATCACTTGCTCGGGCCAAATACGCGCAGCCGCCATTGCCAATACAGCGGTCCCACAGCCAATATCAGCCACGTTCCGCCCCCGAAACCCAGCTGTTTCCAGACGGTCCAATGCCTTGAGACACCCCAAAGTCGTTCCGTGATGACCCGTCCCAAAGGCCATTGCCGCTTCGATCAACAAAGGTTCGCAAGTCTCGGGAACCTTGTCCGCGTCATGGCTGCCATAAACGAAAAACCGTCCGGCAACGACTGGTGTAAGTTCGCGTTTGACATATGAAACCCAATCAGTTTCCGGAACTTCGGACACGACAAAGGCTTTGGCGCCAAATGCGGCCGCAAGCAAAGCAAGTTCTGTTTCATCCGGTTCTTCTTCGAAGTATCCCCCAACTTCCCAAAGACCTGAGCCGTCTTCCATTTCAAAGACACCGATGCCAGTGGGTTCTGGGATCATGTTTTCCATCGCAAGCCCCATCTTTTCGGCGGGCTCTTTCCCAGTCAAAGTCGTAATGGCGCTAAAAGTAGTCATGGGTCTCTCCGACGTTAATTTGGGCTGTCTATGATCTATTCAGCTGCTTGGGTCAAACGGGTTTGGAAAATTGTTTCATGCCCTTTGGCTGGGTGGCGTGGGATCAGCAAAGCCAAACAAAGCGAAATTCCCGCCATTGACGCAGCTAACATAAAGACCGCGAATGGCGACACCAACCAAAGATATCCAAGCAATGCAGGCAAGAAAACGGCGGCGATATGATTGATTGTAAATGCAACAGCCGCTGTTGGGGCGATATCACCAGGGTCTGCGATTTTTTGGAAATAGGTTTTTAGCGCCAAAGCCAATGCAAAGAACATATGATCCAGAATATAAAGCACGGATGCGATAACAACGCCCCAGCCGAAATAGTAGATGCCACCATAGGCCAAAAACACAACAACCAGCCCGACATATTCAATACAGAGCGCCCGCCTTTCGCCAAAACGCGCAACAAGCCGACCGAAAATAGGAGCAAAGACAATATTGATCACAAGGTTAATCAAAAACAAAGACGTGATCTCATGGACATCAAACCCAAAACGTTCGACCATCATAAAACCGGCAAAGACGATAAATATTTGCCGCCGCGCGCCAGCCATGAATTGCAAGGCATAATAAAGCCAATAGCGACGGCGCAGGATGAATTTTTTGATCTGCGGATTGGGGGCTTCGAATTGTGGATACAGCACAAATGCCAAAATAGTTAAAACAACAGTGGCTCCACCACCCACCATGTAAACAACATTATAAGAAAGATCGAAGGCCCGCCAACTAATCACAATCAGCACATAGGCCACCAATGTCGCCGCAGAGCCGGCTGACATCAAAAGCCCCAGCACCTTGGGGGCGCGATCTTTGGAAAGCCACTGAAGTTGAAGCGATTGATTAACCGTTTCATAATAATGAAAGCCAATCGAGCTGAGCATAGTCAGGGTCAGAATTCCGCCCATAGATGGGAACTGGGCTGTGATCGCGGTGGCCACCCCGAGCAAAAGCAAAGACACCAACCCCAAGGTTTGTTCGCGCATGAACATGATTATTGCAATCACACCTATCGCCAAAAACCCCGGGATTTCACGGATTGTATGCAACCAACCAATGTCGGACCCATCAAAGTTCCCGACTTCGATAACGAAATTGTTCAACAGAGCAGACCACACATTAAAGGCAATCGGCATGGCCAAAGCCATCAAAAACAACAACGCAATCGGGCGGCGCCACAGGGGAAGCTTTTCAGCATCGGCAAGCGAAATAAGAGGTCTCATGCTGGTTGTCGTACCCAGTATTCTATCGCAATGCGAGCAGAATTTTATGCTACTGTACCGCGACCTTGCCAAAGACTGAAAAATGTTCGCCTCTTGGCTGTAAATCCATTTTTGTAAAACACTCTTTCAACCAATCCAAAACAAGCCGCACGGCTTTATCTTCTCGGCGGGTTTCGTGGAAAACTGTCCAAATTTCGCGACTGACACAGTTCAGCCCATCCATAGTTACACGCAAGTTTGTTGTTCTAGGGGGAATTCTATTTGGCAAGATACAGGCAAACCCCGTCGCATCTGCTGCGCGTGCAATGGCGGCAAATGATGGCACGCGCATTATGGGTGCGCATTTAAAACGACGAAAGCCTTCTTGTTGTTCGGGCAACCAATCCAAATCTTCGCTTAACCCAATCCACGCCTTGTGTGAGCTATCTGGGTTTTGAAAAACCGAATAAGGAATGTCAGCAATCTTGCGCGAAACAAGGCGGCCTTCTTCTGGTCGATTTAGCCGGACGGCAATATCGGCTTCGCCATATGCCAAACTAAGCGTGTGATCACTGCACATAAAATCAAGCGACACATTCGGATGTTCGGACGCCAAAGACCCAAGTTCGGGTGCGATATAGGACGAAGCAAGGTATTCGATTGTAGAAAGCCGTATCGTCACTGGTTTGGCCGTCACAGAGACCTGTGAGGATGTAATTCGGCGCAACCCCTCTTCGAAGTTAGAAATCACATCCAACAATTCCTGACCCGTTGGTGTTAAAACCCAGCCGTCTTTGTCTTTGTTGAAAATGGTAATACCACTGCTTTCGGTTAGCCGATGAATACGACGCGATACAGTTGCAATATTTGTATGCAGATGTTTGGCAGCTGCGCTCATTGATTTGAAATGCGCTAAGGCGGCGACAAATTTATAGTCGTCCCAGTTATCCATGGTTCAAAAACCCTTTTCGATAACGCATCCCTATGCCTAATGTATGTAATCTGCTTACAAAAAGCTATATGGATCTATGTCAATTGCCAGTCTTAGGTCGCCTTTTGCCTTAATTTTGTGAACCCATTCGGCCAAAGCAGCCTGTAACGCCGTGGTTTTATCGCCTTTAACCAGCAATCGCGTTCGATAGCGCCCACGGATTCGTGCAATAGGCGCAGGCGCTGGACCATAGACTTGCGCCCCAATGCGCCGCAGCGGACCATCGTTTTGCGCCAGAAACAACCCCACATCGTGGGCCGCTGCCGCATCACTTGAAGATATAATAATCGCAGCCAGCTGACCAAACGGGGGAACGCCCGCAGCGCGACGTCCTTCGGCTTCGGCATTCCAATACCCCACTTCGTCACCATGTAGAATGGCATGGATCACAGGGTGTTCCGGCTGATATGTTTGCAGCATCGCAACCCCTGCCTTTTCCCCACGCCCAGCGCGTCCTGCAACTTGGCGCATCAATTGAAAGGTGCGTTCAGACGCGCGCAAATCAGAACCCTGCAACCCAAGATCGGCATCAATAACACCCACCAATGTCAAATTGGGAAAGTTGTGCCCTTTGGCAACAAGCTGCGTGCCAATGATGATATCGGCCCCTCCGTCGGCAATGGAATTGATTGCTTCTTTTAGGGATCGCGCCGATCCGAATAAATCAGATGATAGCACCGCGAGCCTTGCTTCCGGGAACAAAGCCGCAGCTTCTTCGGCCAAGCGTTCCACACCCGGACCAACAGGCGCCAAGCGGTCTTGGGCTTCGCAATGGGGGCATGCTTCGGGCATGGGTTTGCTGTCACCACATTGATGACACACCAACCGCTTTTGGAAACGATGCTCCACCAGTCGCGCATCACAGGCATCACATCCGATTTGCTGTCCACAAGCCCGACAGAGGGTCACTGGGGCATAACCGCGCCGATTGATAAACAACAAAGATTGCTCACCATCCGCAATTCGCCGCGCAATTTCCGTTTGCAAAACGGATGAAATCCAACGATCTGATGGCAAGGTTTCCGCACGCATATCAATCGCTTTGAGCGCTGGCAAAACAGCCTTGCCATAACGGGCCGTCAATTCAACCTTGTTGTATTTGCCAGTATCCGCATTGACCCATGTTTCCAAACTGGGTGTGGCAGACGCCAAAATCACCTTGGCCCCAGCGATGGAAGCGCGCAAAACAGCCATGTCACGTGCATTATATAGAACACCATCTTCTTGCTTATAGGACGTATCATGTTCTTCATCGACAACGATAAGACCCAAAGATTGATAGGGTAAAAACAATGCAGACCGCGCGCCCACAACCAACTGAGCGCCCCCTTGTCCGACCATTTTCCAAACGCGTCGCCGTTCTGTCATCGTCACGCCAGAATGCCATTCCGCGGGCCTAACGCCAAAGCGTGCTTCAACGCGGGTCAAAAATTCGGCTGTCAGAGCAATTTCCGGCAACAGAACCAATGCCTGCTGTCCACGTCGCAAACATTCCGCGACGGCTTCTAGGTAAACTTCGGTTTTTCCAGACCCCGTTATTCCGCGCAAAAGCGTCGTGCTATAGTGATCCTGACGCATGTAGTCACAAAGCTGCGCTGCGGCGCTGGTTTGATCATCGGTTAATGTCTTGGCCCCATAGTCGGCATCCATCCGCAAAAACGGCGCATCCCGTGGCGTTTCTTCTTCGTGGACTGATCCTGCGTCAACCATGCCTTTGATCACAGAGGTCGAAACCCCTGCCATTTTGGACAGCTCGCTGAGTGTAAAGGCAGCACCGGCAAAGTCCTCCATAACTGCGATGACACGTTCGCGTGCCTTGGTCATGCGGCCCATGTCCACATCCCCGATGCGATATATCTTTTGCATTGACGGTGGATTGCTAAGCCCCGGTGCGCGTGTCGCCAAGCGCAGCATAGATGTCATCGGCGTGACGGTGTAATCTGCTGCTTTTTTCAAAAAAAGCTTAAGTTCATCGCGCATGGGGGCGGCATCCAATACACGTGTCGCAGACCGAATCTTTGCAATATCGAAATTACCTTGGCCCGGCCCCCAGACAACGCCCAATACTTTGCGTGGGCCAAGGGGCACTTCTAGGAAAGCCCCATTAAAACACCCCCCGTCTGGCGCCTTGTAATCAAGGAACCGATCCAAGGGTTGGGTCGTAAGCACAGATATAAGCTGTCCTTCGTGAAAAAATTCAGGGTCCGACACAGTTTCAATTGCCTTTAGGGTTTCGATTGGCATCTTATTGAAGTAAAGCCTGCGAGTGATTAGGCCAACCCATCAAAGGACAATCCAGATGAAATTTTTTGTAGATACCGCCGAAATTAATGAAATCGCCGAACTAAACGACCTTGGCATGGTTGATGGCGTAACAACGAACCCTTCTCTTATCAAAAAGTCAGGCCGTGACATCATCGAAGTGACCAAAGAAATTTGTTCCATCGTTTCCGGCCCTGTCAGCGCAGAAGTCACAGCAACAGACGCAGATCAAATGATCGCCGAAGGTCGCAAATTGGCCGAGATCGCAGAAAACATCGCTGTAAAAGTGCCCCTAACATGGGACGGCCTAAAAGCCTGTAAAACGCTCTCTGACGAAGGCAAAATGGTAAATGTCACACTTTGCTTTTCTGCAAACCAAGCGTTGTTGGCAGCAAAAGCCGGGGCGACGTTCATTTCACCCTTCATTGGGCGCCTTGATGACATCAACATCGACGGTTTGGACCTTATTTCTGATATCCGTCAGATCTATGACAACTATGGCTTTGAAACCAATATCTTGGCGGCTTCTGTGCGCACAGTAAACCACGTCAAAGACTGCGCATTGATTGGTGCAGACGTCATGACAGCCCCGCCTGCGGTTATCAAATCTTTGGCGTCACATGTGTTGACCGACAAAGGTTTAGCGGCATTTTTGGCCGATATCGAAAAAACAGGGCAGAAAATTCTATAAACCTGTGCTAAAAGCCCACTAAGACAAAAAGGGTGCGCATGATGAATATAAATCCAGAGACTGAACAAGAACTCCGCGAACGGATTATATCTCGGCCGGATTTCGTTCTGGATGACCATGACGTCATGCGCGCCCTTATCTCGGCCAACGAAAAATCCATGGGCGCAAATATCGTTGATTTGCGCGGTGTCGCCATGGAGCGGCTTGAAACCCGGTTGGATCGACTAGAAGACACCCACCGGAGCGTGATCGCCGCCGCCTATGAAAACCTTGCTGGCACCAACCAAGTCCACCGCGCGATTCTACGGCTGATGGATGCCGTTGAATTCGAACATTTCATGAGCGATCTGCAAGGTGATGTCGCAGATATTCTACGTCTAGACAGCGTGCGTTTGGTGTTAGAAACCCGCCAAAAAGATATGGAAGCCGCCGCTGCATTAAAAGACGTGAGCGGATGTATCACATTGGTCATTCCTGGCTTTGTTGACGCTTACTTGACTGGCGGTCGCGATACCCCAACCAGGGCCGTGACATTGCGCCCAGTTGGACCAGCGGTCGAACAAGTCTTTGGCGAAGATGCAAATTTGGTTCAATCCGAAGCCTGCCTCAAGCTTGATTTCGGACCAGGTCGCTTGCCTGCAATGCTGGTGTTCGGATCACATGATCCACAGCATTTTTCCCAACAACAAGGCACTGATCTTTTGGCGTTCTTCGGCGGTGTCTTTGAACGCGTCATGCGCCGCTGGTTGGCATGAGCGCAATATCGGACGCCGCGCTCACGTATCTTGCTGATTGGCTCGATGTAAAATCCGCTGTGGACAATGCATCCCCGCATACTTTGCAAGCTTATCAGCGCGATGTGCTGGGTTTCCTTGGGTTTTTAACCCAACACACCGCCACCGTCGGTGGCAGAGATAGCTTGGCCGCCATCACAGTCCACGACATGCGTGCATGGATGGCACATTTGCGGGGGCAAAAAATCGCGCCCCGCTCATTGGCGCGCAAATTATCTTCGGTCAAAAGTTTTTATAAATGGTTTGCCAAACGCGAAGGGATCGATCCCACGATTGTGCTTTCGACCAAAGCGCCAAAATTTCAAAACAAGCTGCCGCGTCCTTTGGCAGAGGACGCCGCGATGGATGTCATCGATACGATTGAATTGCAATCCACCACCCCTTGGATTGCGGCGCGCGATACGGCTGTGATCACCTTGTTATACGCCTGTGGTTTGCGCATATCCGAAGCGCTTTCTTTGACGGGCAAGGCTGCTCCGCTTGCCAAAACGCTACATATAACAGGCAAAGGGGGCAAAGATCGCATTGTTCCCGTGCTCCAGATCGCTCGCGATGCCGTTGAAGATTATCGTAGACTGTGCCCTTTTGATCTTGGGTCGGGTGATCCGCTATTCCGTGGCGCACGTGGGGGGGCCTTGACGCCCAGAGCCATCCAGAAAGTCATGCAAAACACCAGAATGCAGCTTGGGTTGCCAGCGACAGCCACCCCGCATGCATTGCGTCATAGCTTTGCAACACACCTGCTAAGTGCCGGTGGGGACCTTAGATCGATCCAAGAATTGCTGGGCCACGCCAATTTATCTACAACCCAAGCCTATACAGGCGTTGACACCGCACGCCTTATGGAAGTTTATGCACAAACCCATCCCAAAGCAGTCGGCTCATGATGCGGTCAACCAAACAAAGTCAGAGTTCCCTATGACCATTCAACAAAAAGCGCTTTCTGTTCATTTGCTAACTGCCAGTGGGGCTGTGTTTGCAATGCTTGCCATGCTCGCTGCAAGCGAAGCAAAATGGGGGCTGATGTTCGTCTGGCTTGTGGTTGCCTTTGCCGTGGACGGTATTGACGGCCCTTTGGCCCGCAAAGTGGATGTTAAAACCAACGCACCACGGTTTGACGGTGTGCTTTTGGATCTCATTATCGACTATTTGACCTATGTGTTTATTCCTGCATTTGCCTTGTTTAAATCAGGGCTGCTGCCAGGATGGACGGGATGGATTGCAATTATCATCATCACCTTTGCGTCCGCCATGTATTTTTGTGATGGCAACATGAAAACCAAGGACAATAGCTTCCAAGGGTTTCCGGGATGCTGGAATATGCTTGTCATCGTGATTTTCTCAATTGAACCCAACTTCTGGATCACTTTGGTCCTTGTTGCAGGGCTCGCAGTGGCAATGTTTTTGCCGCTCAAATTCATTCATCCAACACGCACAAAACGCTGGCGCATCTATTCATTGCCCATTGCCTTGGCATGGACGTTTTTTGCCGGATGGGCCGCATGGGTCGATTTCCACCCCGAAAGCTGGGCACATTGGGGGCTCATTGCGACGTCGATTTACCTTTTGTTTGCGGGAATTCTGCAACAAATCATCCCCGAGCGTTCCTAGGCTTTCAACCGGTATCCCGTTTTTATCATCGCCCAAGCAAGCGTATTAACGATAATAACGGACACTGCACTAATCAGTAAACCCAATGCCACAGGGCCGTCTGACACGCCCAGCACAGAATAGCGAACGCCATCAATCAGATAAAAAATTGGGTTAAACAACGTGATGTGTCTAATCACGTCGGGCAAAGCGGTAATAGAATAAAAGCTACCCGATAAAAACGCGAGCGGTGTGATGATAAAATTGGTAATGGCAGCCATTTGATCAAACTTATTGGCATAAATACCAGCAATGATCCCAAGTCCGCCTAAAAATGCCGCTCCTAGAATCACAAACGCTGCAAAGTACAAGGGGTGCGCAATGCCCATCCCCAAGAACACGTACAATCCTAGCCAAATTCCAATAGCAACGGCAAAACCACGAACGATACCACCAGACAGATAGCCCAGCACCATTTCCAAGGCCGACAAAGGGGGCATCAATGTATCGACTATATTTCCCTGAACCTTGGAAATAACGATAGAAGACGACGTATTCGCAAATGCATTCTGAATAACCGCCATCATCATCAACCCAGGTGCTAAAAATGAAATAAACGGCACGCCCAATACGTCCCCCCGCTTGGGGCCAATCGCAATATTGAAAATCATCAAGAAAAGCCCAGCGGTCACCAAAGGCGCTAATAAAGTTTGGGTCCATACACTCCAAAATCGCAAGATTTCGCGCTGTGATAATGTCAGTAAACCCAACCAATTCACCCGCCCAAAGCGGCGAACCCCCATTTTTGTATCACTTGTCATCGCTTTGCCTCAATTCTTCGTCTCAGACGCCTTGTAACTCGATCATCTATGGTTAGAATAGAGGCTTGATCCAATTTATTGAAGCGCCTTTCTGCAAGGTGCTTTTTAGCTAAGGAAATCCGATGTCTTGGACCGATGAACGCGTCGAACTGCTAAAGAAAATGTGGGGCGAAGGCCAATCCGCGAGCCAAATTGCAAAAGAACTCGGTGGCGTGACGCGCAATGCCGTTATCGGCAAAGTGCATCGCCTAGGGTTGTCGAACCGTGCCACGACAACAACGGCCAATTCAGCAAGCAAAACAGAAGCCAAAGCAAAAGCCGCGCCCAAAGCGCCGCCCAAGGCTGCTAAGTCGGATCCTGAACCCAAAGTTGAAATGGAAACGAAGCCTGCAATCGTAGCAACCACTCCTGCGCGCCGGCAAATCATACCAGCCGGTCAACCCCTTCCCCCACAGCCTTCTGCGAACGAAATAAGTCCAGAGGCACTTGCTCGGGTCAATGAAGTTGAAAAGAAGGCAAAAAAAATAAGCTTGCTAGAGCTCACTGAACGTACGTGCAAATGGCCCGTTGGTGATCCTGCAACAGAAGACTTTTGGTTCTGTGGCCTTCCCACACAATCTGGCAAGCCCTATTGCGAAGCACATGTGGGCGTGGCGTTTCAACCAATGAGCACACGTCGCGATCGCCGCCGCTGATGGCATTTGAGTATTTTTGGCAAAAAGAAAACAAGATAGCTTTTTGTTAAGATTCTCATCTTAGAGTAAATTCACGGTACAGGCTGGAGAGCCGATGACAGTGCAAAGAGAAAGCCGCCCCAACCTTCAAAAGTTGGGGCGCATTTGTTTTCTTTTTGCTAAAAATACTCTCGCCGAAGGCGTACTTGAATTGGTGTGCTGAATTTACTTTTTACCCAATAATTTTAGCACGCCTTTTTTGGCTTCGTCTTCAATTTTCTTTTTGACGGCGTCTTCGACTTTTTGGCCTTTCTGAATCTCGACACCCAAGGCTTTTTCAACTTTCTTTTTAGCCTTGTCTTCGATCTTCTTTTTTTCGGCCTCAACTGCTGCTTTGACCTTGGCTTCTGCCTTGGCTTTTTCAGCTTCCAAGTTTTGGTTCACAGCCGCTTCTAGATCGGGGATGATTTTTGGGCCGCTCCAAGGGCCCTTGATGCGAACCGGAATTGATAAACCTTTGCCATCGCGTGCTTTTAGAGCTTTGGGCGACAAGAGGTAATCAATCGTTTGCGCACCGAGGTTGATTTGCCCTTCTCCGAAAGTGGCGAAATTTGGCAGCGAAAGTTTCAAATCCTTGTTTGTAACGACGCCTTCTTTAATAGAAAAGCTCGCATTAAGATCGTCAAATACAGTGGTTCCTGACCCCACATCACCAGAGCGCATTAATTTATCCATGTCGACACCATCAAAGTGACCTTGGACAAAAGAAATAGCCCCCTGACCCGATAGGTTTTTAATCAAAGCATCCAGCGAATTACCATTTGATAGGTAGGACAATGACACATCGGCACGTCCTCCAAATTTGGTAATTTCCGCCATTTCAGTCAGTAGCGGTTTCATCGCGATTTGCGTCGCCCGAAGATCCGCTGAGCTGGATAAACCTTTGCGACCATTCAGGATCACTTCGCCTTTTATGGTTCCGTCGTAGGCTGCAACATCGTTTAGTATAACTGTTGCGCGGCTATCGTTAAGTGCAATCCTACCAGAAATTGCCTGTGTCGACAGGGCATCCAATTTCAGCGAGCGCGCAGTCAACGCGATATCAGCATTCAATGCACCAAGCGCGCTTACGTCAATGGGGGCTGTTGACCATCCTGTCGACGTACTAGCAGAGGTTTTCGATCCAGCAGTGCCTTGATCGGCACCCCCTACAGAGCGCATGTCAAAATCACCAATATTGACGGATCCCGATACTGTTGCTTTGGCTGCTAGCGCAATGTCGAGCGACGCTGAAATCGCATTTTTGGTTAGTCCTACTGACAGGTTCGGCAAAGAGATGCGATTTTCTGAGAACGATATATCTGTCTTTACTTTGGCGCTATTCCCGATGAAGTCAGGAAGCGCCACGCCAGATAGTCCTGCAAGGCTGAGAAGCGCGGGAATATTGGGAATGTCGGCGTTCAATGATCCGGTGGCATTCGGAGCCATGGACACAGTGCCATCATATTTAATCTGTGAACCAGAAAGATCCGCGCTTAGATCAACAGTTGCGCTTTTACCGTTGATCAAATCCATTGGCGAGGTAGACGCAAGTGTCACAGAAATTGGCTGGCCGTTGAACTGAGCAGACAGGCTTGCGCTTACATCCGCGGCAAGCGTGGGCCAATCTAACGTTAAGTTGAGCGCGCTTAGCTGATAATCTGACGCTGCTGCATGATCGACAAAACGTAGGTCGCCATTCTTGATTGTAACGGTGCTTAGGGTCACATCCGGAACAGCGGTTGGCGTGGTCGTCGCGCTCTGTGTCGTGTTGTTAGCGGTGGATACAGCATCGTTCGGCGCCGTTGCGTTAAAAACCCAATTACCTGTGCCATTGGATGCAATTTCCAAAATCAATTTAGGCGCTATCAATTCAAGCTGGCTGACTTCGATACGTTTTTGCAAGAGTGGGCCCGTTTTAACGCCAACGTTCAATTGCTCGGCAGATACCATCGGCCCCAACGTGGACCAATCAGCATTCGCCATTTCCACGCCGGAAATGCTGACACCAAGCACCGGAAAAAGACGAATGCTAACATCGCCAGAAGCCGTGATTTTGCGTCCTGTTGCGTCTTCTATTTTGGCAAAAGCCGCTTGCGCGATTTTTTCTTTTGGGATCACAAAAACTGCTGCGACTGCAACAAGAACAATTGCAATGACGAATAGAAAAAGGGATTTTAAAATGCGCATGTCGGCTCCTTACCTTATCTGGTTGGACCTATTTTAAAACGGCTACACTTACAATCCCGCAGGATTTTTTCGGCCAAGTTCTGCCGTGTAATTTTTCAAATCAGTCTGGGTAACAAGGGCAAAACAAAGTTTGCAAAAGCCCATCTTTCCGCGCTATTTTACAGGCTGAGGTTTTATCCCTCTTTATCCTTGGCCGACTTGGAATTATACGCAGCTTATGTCTCAGAACCCACCAAACCTCCGCCCCGATTTGGCCAATGCCAAAATTCGCGATGACCAAGCTACACGCGACAAACGTGCAGGCCAGCCAACGATTGGTATGGTATCGCTTGGCTGCCCCAAAGCTTTGGTGGACAGCGAACGTATTTTGACGCGCTTGCGTGCCGAAGGGTACGGGATTAGCCCGGAATACGCCGGTGCGGATGCCGTGATCGTAAATACCTGTGGCTTCCTTGACAGCGCCAAGGCCGAAAGCCTTGAGGCTATTGGCGAAGCCTTGAACGAAAATGGTCGTGTGATCGTCACGGGGTGCCTTGGGGCAGATCCAGAATATATCACAGGCGTGCATCCACGGGTGCTTGCTGTGACTGGCCCGCATCAGTACGAACAGGTTTTGGATGCTGTGCACGCGGCTGTGCCCCCGAACCCCGATCCGTT
Source organism: Paracoccaceae bacterium (assembly GCA_024639125.1). Taxonomy (GTDB): domain Bacteria; phylum Pseudomonadota; class Alphaproteobacteria; order Rhodobacterales; family Rhodobacteraceae; genus JAHEJA01. The sequence continues at coordinate 132,953 of JAHEJA010000001.1, read as the reverse complement.
TGTGGATCTTTTGCCTGCCTCAGGTGTCAAGCTCACACCACGTCATTACAGTTACCTAAAGATTTCCGAAGGCTGTAATCACAAATGCAAATTTTGCATCATTCCAGATATGCGCGGCCGTTTACAGTCGCGCCCCGCACATGCCATTCTCCGTGAAGCCGAAAAATTAGTAGAGAATGGTGTCAAAGAACTATTGGTCATTTCTCAGGATACATCGGCCTATGGTGTTGACATTAAATATGCCGAAGACCGCGGTCATCGGGCGCATATCACCGACTTGGCGCGTGATTTGGGTTCTCTTGGTGCGTGGGTGCGGTTGCATTACGTTTACCCTTATCCACATGTGCGTGATCTGATCCCCCTTATGGCAGATGGATTAATCTTGCCCTATTTGGATATTCCATTCCAACATGCCCATCCTGACACGCTCAAGCGGATGGCACGACCAGCCGCAGCGGCAAAGACATTGGATGAAATCGCAGCCTGGCGCGCTGCATGTCCTGACATTACGTTGCGGTCCACATTTATTGTGGGGTATCCGGGGGAAACAGAAGCAGAGTTCCAAACGTTACTAGATTGGATGGACGACGCACAATTGGATCGAGTCGGATGTTTTCAATATGAAAACGTTGACGGTGCGCGGTCAAACGACTTGCCTGATCACGTTGCGCCAGACATCAAACAAGATCGGTGGGACCGCTTCATGGAAAAGGCTCAGGCCATTTCCGAAGCCAAGCTTGCCGCAAAAGTAGGGCGCACTTTGGATGTGATCGTTGACGAAATCGACGACGACGCAGCGACCTGTCGGACAATGGCGGACGCCCCTGAAATTGACGGGAACCTATTTATCGACGAAGGCTTTGAACATTTAAAAGTCGGGGATATCGTCAAAGTCACAGTCGATGAAGCTGGTGAATACGATTTATGGGGTTCAAACCCCGCATAACCACGCAAAACTTTATGCCTCGTGCCGCACAGGTCCCGACTGGGTCGGATCCTGAGCTGTTGGGATTTGGTGGCGTTTAAGCATTGTGCTTGGCATGAATTTGTCAACTATCCTATGCTGTGCAGGGTCCGCTGAACCCGCCCTTTGGCATGCCTGCAAATACAATCTTACGCTTTAGCTATTACGCCCTTGGATAGTTTGGCATGCCGCGCCCTATTTTCCCCTTTTTTAAAATCATCGACCTGTTAAGAATATTTGCATTAACGTTACTAGTTTTATTTTGAATTTTTCATCAAAACTGAAAGTAAACGCCTTGCATAATTCAAATGATTTCACTTCGATATTTTTGATCTCTAAATGGTATTCCAAAGGACATGGCCCAAAATACCAACAGCTTTATCAATACGTGGCGCAGCTCATTATGCGTAACACCTTAGCAACAGCGACGCAGCTTCCTTCGGAACGTGAGTTGGCACAAATGACCTCTGTCAGTCGGGTAACTGTGCGGCAAGCTATTCATCTTTTAACCCAAGACGGGCTTATCCAACAGCGTCACGGCGCAGGATCGTTTGTTTTACCATATGGAAATTTTGCAAGGGGTAAACCTGTGCAAACAGAAATCGAAACCCTTCGCTTTGAACGCAACCATTTAAACAATGTTCTCTTGACCGAAACTCCGCGATTACCAACGAATGACGAAACCCTGTTTCTGGGTGTTCAAGCTTGGAACCGCATTGTTCAATTTGACTATCTCTGTAAAAATGATGATTGCGTCTTTGGATATGAAATCACCATTGTCCCTGAACAATTGGTGATCCCGCAAGCGCCGCAAACCCATTGCGTTTATCATCGCCTCAAACAAAACGGATATGCCGCGTCGCGTGTGTTACAAAATATCACAGCAGACGCAGCGCGTGGTGACATAGCACGTTACCTAAAGTTACCTGTTGGAAACCCCGTTTTGCATCTAAAGCAAACAGCTTATCTGGACACAGGTCGGCCCATTGAATTCACCCGAGGTTATTATCGCACCGATAGATTTAGCCTTTTGAGTGAACTAAAGGTTCCAAGGCCTGCGATGGCTATGGTTGCCGCAAAATAACGCCGGGGTTCAGAATGCCATTGGGGTCCAATGCGTTTTTAATAGATCGCATCGTCGCCAGCTTGATGGGATCGGCGTATTTTTCAAGATCGTCAACCTTGAGCCGCCCAACCCCATGTTCGGCGCTCATGGACCCTTCCATGTCATCAACCAGATCATGCACAGCGGCTTGAACTTGGGCTTTCAAACCGGGGTAGTCGCCTTTGGTTTTTCCCAAGGCTGGGAATATATTATAATGCAGATTGCCATCCCCCAAGTGTCCAAAACAGTTGATCCGGATATCTGCAATCCCGCGCATAATCGGTTCGGCGCGATCAATAAATTCCGGAATGCGCGACAATGGAATAGAAATATCATGGCTGGAAATTGACCCAATCAATCGATTAGCTGTCGGGATTTGTTCGCGGATGGACCAGAATGCCTGTCTTTGGGTTTCGGATTGCGCGATCACACCATCGCTGACCAAACCATGTTCCAAGGCTTGTGCAAACAAATCTTCTAGTGCGGCTTCGGGGGTTGCCCCTTGTCCCAGTCCAATGTCAATCAACACGCTCCATTCGGGTGCTTGTTCAAACGGTTGACGCAAATCAGGCAAGGTTTCAGTTAAAAAATCGTACCCTTGGCGGTGCATCAATTCAAAAGCGGAAATTCCTTCGGCCAAATGCGAACGCGCCAGTGCCAATAACCCAAGCGCCGCTTCGGGCGATGGCGTCACCATCAACGCCGTCCCATAGGAATTCGGCAAAGGAGCAAGCTTAAGAGCCGCAGCCGTTATGATACCAAGCGTCCCTTCAGACCCGATCACAAGGTTCCTAAGATCATAGCCAGTGTTGTCTTTTCGCAGACGTGTAAGACCGTTCCAAATTGATCCATCCGCCATCACGACTTCTAGTCCTAGGCAAAGATCACGCGTATTGCCATAGCGCAAAACATTGACCCCCCCTGCATTGGTGGCAAGGTTCCCACCAATCCGCGCCGACCCTTCGGAAGCCAGCGATAGCGGAAAAAGGCGGTCAACGTTTTTTGCCGCCTCTTGTACATCCGCAAGAATGGAACCGGCATCAACAACTATGACGTTCTCGGTTGGAAACACTGCACGTATCGTATTCATGCGTTCCAGAGAAAGCAAAATGACACTTGGCCCCTGCGGATAAATTTGTCCGCCCACCAATCCGGTGCCCCCACCATAAGGCACGATACCGACCCTATGCTCATTTGCACATCGAACAACGCTTGCAACTTGGTCTGTTGTCTCGGGAAGCACCAAAACGCCTGCTGTGCCTTGCCATGAACCTCTCGGTTCTTCTAGATAGCGCGGCTCTGCTATACGTACCAAATGTTCAGGAACGCAGCGTTTAAGTTTGGTAACAAGAGCATCCGTAACGGGGTTTAGCATTTTGACTATCCTACGGATGTCCGACCACGCCGGTCAATGCGCAAACATGCATAAAGCACATGCGTGCGCCAACGGCCATTGATCTGAATATACGCCTGTGCAACGCCTTCGTATTTGAAACCCGACTTTTCAAGAACGCCCCGCGACGGCAGGTTATCGGGCAAACACGCGCTTTCGATGCGACTTAGGTCAAGCGCTTTAAACGCAAAATCTACAACGCCTTGAACGGCTTCTGCCATATAACCTTGGCGTGCAAAAGGCAGACCTGTCCAATATCCCATCGTGCCCGTTTGATTGGGACCGCGGCGAATATTGTCTAGCGTAATTGCGCCAACAAATGCGCCATCAAGCTTGCGAAACATAAAAAACGGATAAGCGGTTTCTTTGTTCATTGAGCGGTTTGACCAATACACACGATTGGTAAAAGAACGCCGCGATAGATGATCTTCTGCCCATGTTGGTTCCCAGGGCATTAAGTAATCACGGCTATCGTGCCGCAAAGCTGCCCATTCCCGATAATCCGAATGGGCAGGAACGCGCAAAATCAACCGTTCAGTTTCGATCTGAATTTTGCGTTTGGGAAAAAACATTAGGCGGCTCGACGATGTTCTAAGTCATGATGCGTTGGAACGTCACTGACCGGACCATAACAGGTCAATGCCATTTGCGCTTGGCTGGCAAATTTTTCCGCATACTCACGGACATTTTCGAGCGAAACCGCATCAATACGACGCACTGTTTCTTCTAGATCTGGAACCTTGTCCCAAACTTGGATCATCCGCGCCAAACGCTCGGCACGATTAGATGCGCTTTCCAATCCCATCAACATCCCAGCCTTCATTTGGGCGCGGGCACGATTGACTTCGGCTTCGGACATGTCTTGGACAGCGCGCTTTAGCTCATCGATCGTCAAATTTGCTAAATCGGCGACATCAGACCCACTTGTTCCGGCATAAATTGTTGTAAGACCCGTATCAGCAAAAGCACCTGCTTGGGCAAAAATCGAATAGCACAATCCCCGCTTTTCACGGATTTCCTGAAACAATCGCGACGACATGCCCCCACCCAAAGCAATGGCGTAAATCTGGGCTGTATATATGTCATCATCACGATAGCTGGGGCTTTCAAAGGCCATTGTAAAATGCGCTTGTTCAAGGTCCTTGAGCTTGCGGAATTCACCAGAGGTAAACGTGGCAAGCGTTTCAGGTTCAGCAGCTGGATGACGTTCCATATGACCAAAGGCCGCTTCAGCTAGTTTAACCATCTCATCATGGCTTACACCACCTGCCGCAGCCAATATCATGCGATCAGGCGAATAATGTTCGGCGATAAACTGGGACAGGTTTTCCTGAGAAAAGCGGCTTACATTATCAGACGGACCAAGGATCGAACGCCCCAAGGCCTGATCCCGATAGGCGGTTTCCTGAAGCCAATCGAACACGATATCATCAGGCGTATCATTGGTTTGACCGATTTCTTGCAAAATCACACCACGTTCAATTTCAATTTCACGCGGGTCTAGGATCGAATTCTGCAAAATATCAGCAAGTATATCGACACCCAAACCAACATCATCTTTGAGCAAGCGAACATAATATGCTGTCACTTCGCGCGAGGTATAGGCGTTTATATAGCCCCCCACATCTTCTATGGCTTCGGCGATTGCCAGCGCAGATCGCGTCTTGGTCCCCTTGAACGCCATATGTTCCAGAAAATGCGCAATGCCGTTTTGTTCGATCCGCTCGTGGCGTCCACCGGCGGACACCCAAACGCCCACAGAAACCGATTGCAGGCCTGGCATTTCTTCGGTTGCGACCCGAAGGCCATTGGACAATGTGTGAATTTCTACGCTCACTTTGCAATACGCTCCATAACCAGAGACTTAAGTGCCTCGAGATCGTTACCAACACGGGTAACGCGTTCATTCCGTTCAAATAGATCAGACATTCGCGCGGGCAATGGTGGGCGAATGTTGGTTGCCGCTTCGACCGCATCGGGGAATTTTGCAGGATGCGCCGTTGCAAGTGTCACCATAGGAACATCTGCTTTACGCAGCCTATCCGCGACGTCAACACCAATAGCCGAATGGGGGCAAAGCAATTCCGCATGAACCGCCAAAGATTTTGTAATCTGGGCACTTGTTTCTGATTCTGAAACCCGACCAGATACGAAATCTTGGGACAAACGATCAATGATACCCTGAGAGAGGGTAAAGCCCCCTGTGGTTTTCAGATCCTCCATAAGTGCAGAAATCGCAGCGCCGTCTTGATCATAGGCATAAAACAGCGCGCGTTCGAAATTGGAACTGACTTGGATGTCCATAGATGGGCTTATAGACGGTATAACAGAATCGGTGATATACTCACCTGTGCTTAGGCACCGATGCAAAATGTCGTTTTGATTGGTCGCAACAATGAGCTGATCAATCGGCAATCCCATTTTCTTGGCTATGAAACCTGCGAAAATGTCACCAAAGTTCCCTGTTGGCACCGTAAAGCTAATTTTCCGATCTGGCGCACCAAGGGACACAGCAGAGGTAAAGTAATAGACAACTTGCGCCAGGACACGCGCCCAGTTGATCGAATTCACACCCGCCAAGCGAACGCCATCCCGAAACTCAAAATCGTTAAACATGTCTTTTAATCGCGCTTGGCAGTCATCAAAATGACCGTCCATCGCCAAAGCATGCACGTTGCTTTCCGTTGGGGTTGTCATCTGGCGGCGTTGAACCTCGGATACCCGACCATGTGGATATAGAATAAAGACATCAACCGCATCCAACCCTTTAAAGGCTTCGATAGCTGCGCTTCCTGTATCACCGCTTGTGGCACCAACGATTGTGACGCGTTCATTGCTTCGTTTAAGTGCGACTTGGAACAATTGGCCAATCAATTGCATGGCAAAGTCTTTGAACGCAAGCGTGGGGCCATGGAACAATTCTAGCAAGAAATGGTTGCTATCTAATTGTACCATCGGCGCGCGCGCGCTGTGTCCAAATCCAGAATATGCCTTGGCAATGATCTCTTTGAATTCCTGATCCGTAAAGCTGTCACCGATGTAAGGACGCATAACGCGAAAAGCGACCTCTTCGTAGGATAACCCAGCCATCGCAGAAATGTCGTCTTTTGACATCTGGGGGATTGTTTCCGGAACATAAAGCCCCCCATCCCGCGCAAGGCCGGTTAGCATTGCTTCTTCAAAAGTCAGGGTCGGAGCTTGTCCGCGAGTCGAGATATATTTCATGGGCCTCAGCCTTTTTTTCGTGTTCGTGTGCGCCAGACAAAAAACGTGCTCATTCCCGCCCAAATAGCAGCAAGCGAGAACCATGTCATAGCATAATTCAAGTGATCGTTTGAAATTGTACTTGTGTCGATGGGCATTTGTGTAATTTTGTCATCATTCGGCGTGATTGAGGATGCAATAATCATAACTGGCTCCGTCTGAAGCGCTTGGGACATCAATGCCACATCACGGGCAAACCAGATATTATTGTCCATGTCAGCCTTTGGCGTAAAGCTATCGGTTTCATCCGGCCAATGCAGATTGCCCACAACTTTGACTTGCCCCATATCCGCCGGAGCAACGGCATCTTCTTGACGAATAAAGCCGCGATCCAACAAAATACGACGGCCGTTTGTTTCAAATACCGAAATGATCCGATACCCCGCGCCAATATTTTTACGGCTGGTCAATACCCGAAGATAAGGTTCCCAAATCACGCCCTGTGCATAAACAGGAAGATATTTATCTACATCCGCTTCAATCGCAGATGGCAAAGGCACGGGCGTCGCCAGCATTCGATCGTCAATCTGTGTCAGAATGCCTTGTTTCCAAGCCAGCCGATCAAGTTGCCATTTCCCCAGCGACAGCAACACGACTGTCCCCAAAAGTCCCACCAAAATAATGAAAATAGCGCGCTTCACCGCAGGGCTCCTTTTGAAACTGAAAAACGCGCCCCATGGGGCGCGCTGATCTTATGCGATATGGATGCGTTGGCTGCAACCCATCTTGGTGCGATCAACCGCCCCAGATGTACACTGCTGCGAACAAGAACAACCAAACAACATCAACAAAGTGCCAGTACCATGCCGCCGCTTCAAATCCTAGATGGGATTCTTGGGTAAAGTGACCGCGTCTTGCGCGCAGGTAACAGATGAACAAAAAGATTGTTCCGACAATAACGTGGAAGCCGTGAAAGCCAGTCGCCATAAAGAAGTTGGCGCCATAGATATTCCCAGAGAAGCCAAAGGCCGCATGCGAATATTCGTAAGCTTGGAACACAGTAAAGATCAAGCCAAGCGCAACAGAAAGAATCAAACCGTTTTTCAAATCGCGGCGGTTGTTTTCATGGGCTAATGCGTGGTGTGCCCATGTTGCCGCGGCACCGGAGCACAGTAAGATCAATGTGTTGATCAAAGGCAAATGCCAAGGATCAAATGTTTCAATCCCCGCAGGAGGCCATTGCGCGTCTTGCAAGGGGCTCATTGGACCCATTGGGTACATGGCATGCTTGAAAAAGCTCCAGAACCAAGCGGCAAAGAACATGACTTCTGATGTAATGAACAGGATAAAGCCATACCGAAGGCCAATCAAAACGACGGGCGTGTGATCGCCAGCGCCGTTTTCTTTGATTGTTTCAGCCCACCAGCCGAACATGACGTAAAGAACGCCAACAAAGCCGATCAACATCACCCAAGGGCCGCTGTCGTGGAAGAATAGTACAGCACCGAAAAGCATTATGAATGCGAATACAGACGCCAAAAGCGGCCATACTGATGGTGTGAGAATGTGGTAGTCGTGGTTTTTTACATGCGCCATAGTTTTCCCTCGTTGGAAGGCTTAGTTGACAATTGAATCGCTTTGCCCTTGAACCTTTGCGGTTTCTTCGGGCAAATCAATCTCGTAGAAAGTATACGACAAAGTGATAACTTTTGTAAATTTAGCATCTCTGTCATTTACCAATTCAGGATCTACAAAAAAGGTTACAGGCATCTGAACCCGCTCCCCTGGTTGCAAAACTTGTTCCTCAAAACAAAAACAAGCTATTTTTGTAAAGAAGCCCCCCGCTTCGTAGGGGGTTACATTATAGGCCGCTGATCCTGCGACCGGTCGATCGGTTGGGTTGTAAACTTCGTAAAAAGCAAGCCCCGTTTCCCCGATGCGAATTTCCATTTGACGTTGCATAGGCTTGAACGTCCACGGCATATCGCGATCCAAAGACGCATCAAAGCGTATTTTGATCGTTTGATCCAAGATTTCGTCTGACCCGGTGGTCGCCGTTTGGGTTACGCCACCAAATCCGGTCACACGGCAAAACCAGTCGTAAAATGGAACAGAGGCCCAAGAAAGGCTCCCCATTAGGATCACAACACCAACGGCTTGCAAAGCTGTTTTATGTGTCTTTTCCATCGCCATTATTCTGTTTGCCCCGCGATTGCACCCGCTACATTACCATTCGTGACTTTGACAATCGTCAGCCCGAAAACAAGGCAAACGAAACAAACCAAAACCAGCCCTAAGCCCATGTTGCGGCTAAAACGACGTTTGTGAAGTTCGTGTTCTGGACGAAAGTTCATAGCCATGTTCCCATTCCAAAACGATCCAAGCCTGCTTCTAGCAATATTGCACCAAAATGAAGGAACAAATATGCCAGTGACAGACGGAAAAATTTACGTTCAACGGCAAAGTTGTCTTGTTCTGAATCGTCTTCGTTACGATTTAGAATACGCCATGCACCGATTAGGAACATCACATTCAATACAACCGCAGTGACGATATAAACCAGACCACCAAGGGATGTGAACCCGGCTGCCATCGCAAGAACAGCAAGCAAAACAGTGTAGACAAAGATATGTTTACGTGTCGAGCGGCGACCATGCGTAACTGTTAGCATCGGAACTTTGGCGTCGTCATAATCATTCCGCATAAATAGGGCCAATGCCCAGAAATGCGGTGGTGTCCACATAAAGATCAATGCAAACATCAAAACGCTCTCGACGGACACACCACCTGTTGCAGCAGCCCAGCCGATCATCGGAGGAAACGCCCCAGCTGCACCGCCAATAACGATGTTTTGCGGCGTCCAGCGCTTTAACCACATGGTGTAAATCACCACATAAAAGAAAATCGTAAAGGCCAGCAATCCGGCAGCGACGAAATTCGACGCCAAACCCAACATGATTACTGAAAATCCGGACAATGCAATACCAAGCGATTTCGCTTCGCCTTCGGTAATTTTTCCAGCAGGGATCGGACGTTTGCGCGTGCGTTTCATGATACGGTCAATATCTGCATCGTACCACATATTCAGCGCACCAGATGCGCCACCACCCAAGGCGATGAACAAAATGCAAACCGCAGCGACAAAAGGATGAACGGCAACAGGCGCCGCCAAAAGCCCGACAAAAGCAGTAAAGACAACAAGCGACATCACGCGCGGCTTAAGCAAGGCAAAGTAATCGCCAAATTGCGCGTCATCTGTATAGACCGTGTTATGTAGGCTACTATCGCTCATGTCTCTCTCCGGATTACGCCCCGAATAAGCTCGGGGCGATTGTTCCATTTAGTCTACCAAAGCTACATCGAATGACGCAGGTGTCCCTGCATATTCATCTTTGGCGTCTTGCAACCAAGCATCATATGCTTCTTGGCTTACGACTTTGACGGTGATCGGCATGTATGCGTGGTCTTTTCCGCATAGCTCTGAACACTGGCCAAAATACACGCCTTCACGGTCAGCTTTGAACCACAATTGACCCAAGCGACCTGGAACCGCGTCTTGTTTCACGCCAAACGCTGGAATGGTCCAGCTGTGGATCACGTCCGCACCTGTCACCTGCATAACAACGACTTTGTTCACGGGAACAACAACCGCTGTGTCTGTGGCAAGCAAGAATTCATCACGTGAATAGCCAGCGTCAACAAGCTCTGCTTCGACTTCATCATTCAGGACTTTTCCGTCACCGATCATAAAGCTGTCGAAACCAAACCCTTCGTCAACATATTCATAACCCCAATACCACTGATATCCCGTTACTTTGATGTTGATTTCGCCTTCTGGAATTTCTTGTTGCTTAAACAAGATAGGAAGCGAGAACGCACCGATAAGAACCAAGATTACAATCGGAATTACTGTCCAAGCAACTTCAACAGGTGAGTTGTGTGTAAAGGTGGACGGTGTCGGGTTTGCGCGTTTGTTGTACCGAATGATAACGTAAGCCAACAAGCCGGTCACAAAAACCACGATTGCCGTGATCACGACAAGAATCATTCCATCTAGCCAATGAATGTCACGTGCAAGTTCGGTCGCCGCAGGCTGGAAACCAATTCCACCCTGTTTTGGTCGTCCGACAATTTCGTCGGCCATTGCAGGAAGAGCAGTAAAAGCAGCCAAAAGGCCAAAGAGCTTTGTCATAAGTCGCATATTTCACCCTGATCGGTTGAGTGTCTCTCTCAGATCCCGATATTGCTACCTTCGTGGCATCAAAAACGGAATCCCATTGTATTCTGGATGGTTTCAATCATATTCTGACCAATAGATAAAGAACCTTGATTGCGGCAAAGAGCCGCTTTGGTGATATTTTATGACATAAATCCAAGAAAAGGCACCTCAATAATGTCAAACTCTTACTTTCGTCCCTTTGAAACCAGCCTTTCCCAAGAAACTGCTCTCGCCATTCTGCGCGAGTCAACGCAGGGCGCAGACGACGGCGAACTTTTTTTCGAACGCCGCCAGTCTGAAACACTGGTTTTAGATGATAACAGGCTAAAGTCGGCAAATTTTGATGCCTCAGAAGGCTTTGGTCTGCGCGCGGTGCATAGGGATGTAACAGGATATGCCCATTCATCAGACATCAGCGAAGCCTCAATTCGACGCGCCGCCGCGACAGTGGCGCTTGCAGCGCAAGATACGCCAAGCCGGTTGGCGTTACCGCCGGCTCAGACAAACAACAACCTATACCCAGCCTTTGACCCTACGCAGGAAATTTCATTTGCGGCCAAGATAGATATCCTAAAGGAAATCGACAGCTATGTGCGCAATTTGGATAAACGTGTCATTCAGGTGAGCGCCGTTATTTCAGCCTCTTGCCAAGATGTTGTTATTCTCCGCCCCGAAGGTGATGTAATTACAGATACCCGACCAATGACCCGCGTGAATATCTCGGTCATTGTCGAAGAAAACGGACGTCGCGAATCTGGATCAGCCGGGGGCGGTGGTCGCTTTGAGCTGGGTCAAGTGGTTGCACCAGATGATTGGCAACCCAAAGCCCGCGAAGCATTGCGTGTTGCACTTGTCAATCTAGAAGCAGTTCCAGCACCGGCGGGCGTAATGGACGTCGTCCTTGGCCCCGGTTGGCCCGGCATTTTGCTGCATGAAGCGATCGGCCACGGATTAGAAGGCGACTTTAACCGCAAAGGATCAAGCGCGTTTGCGGGCATGATGGGTCAGCAAATTGCCGCCAAAGGCGTGACCGTCTTGGATGACGGAACAATGGCGAACCGCCGTGGATCTATCAACATCGACGACGAAGGCACCCCCTCGGGTAAAAACACCCTAATCGAAGACGGCATATTGGTCGGCTACATGCAGGATCGACAAAATGCACGTTTGATGGGCGTTGAGCCGACTGGGAACGGACGTCGCGAAAGCTATGCCCACGCGCCAATGCCGCGTATGACGAACACCTATATGCTAGGCGGCGATAGCGCCCCCGAAGATATTGTTGCCGATCTAAAAGACGGCATTTACGCAGTTGGGTTTGGCGGTGGCCAAGTGGATATCACCAATGGCAAATTCGTCTTTTCCTGCACCGAAGCTTATCGCGTCAAAGATGGCAAAGTCGGCGCACCCGTCAAAGGGGCTACACTTATTGGCGATGGGGCAACTGCGTTGCAGAAAATTCGCGCCTTGGGAAATGACATGGCCCTAGACCCGGGAATGGGAAATTGTGGCAAGGCCGGTCAATGGGTGCCTGTCGGCGTCGGACAACCTACTGTGATGATCGGCGGATTGACGGTTGGCGGTTCCAGCACATAGGGCTTGAACGGCATTTACCTAAAATTAAAGGCTAATCGGTTATTCATGATTCTGTAAGCAGACGGAGTCGTGATGACCGACGAAACATATTCTTCCAATCACCCCCTACTCCCACCCACCTCGGAAGATGATCGGGTAGCTTGGCTTCGTCTCTTACGCTCTCGCCGTGTTGGCATTTCTACGTTTTATCGTTTGATGGACGATTATCGCTCTGCGCAAGTTGCGCTGGAGCATTTGCCACAGATTGCACAAGACGCGGGTGTGGAAAACTATTCTGTCTTTAGTGAAAAAGCTGCCCGTGCAGAAATGAAAGCCGGCGCTCAATTTGGCGCACGGCTTATTTTCAGAGGTGATGATATATACCCGCCTGCACTTTGTGATTTGAACGATGCTCCGCCAATGCTTTGGGTCAAAGGGCGCATTGAGCTATTGCGCACGAAAACGGTCGCGATGGTTGGTGCGCGCAATGCATCAAGTTTGGGCACACGAATGGCCAAATTCCTTGGTCAGGAATTAGGCGCCGCAGGATGGACAATTGTTTCTGGCCTTGCACGCGGGATTGATGCAGCCGTTCACACAATCACCTTAGATACAGGCACGATTGCCGTACTTGGCGGGGGCATAGACGTGTTTTACCCAACGGAAAACCGCGCTCTGGCCGAACATATCGCGACAAAGGGGCTATTAATTTCGGAACAACCCATGGGGCTTCAACCGATGGCGCGTCATTTTCCGATGCGTAACAGATTGATTTCCGGTTTGGCGCGCGGGGTAATCGTCATTGAAGCTGCTGCAAAATCTGGCTCTTTGATAACCGCGCGAAATGCCTTGGATCAGGGGCGCGATGTTTTGGTCGTTCCGGGGCATCCTTTTGATGCCCGCGCTTCAGGATGCAATATGTTACTTCGGGACGGTGCCACGCTTGTCCGTCACGGAGAGGATGTGCTCGAAGCCTTGGAAGCGCCGCAACAATATTCATTCGATATTCCAGCACCGCCCGCCGAACAAAAACGATCTCTGCATGAAACCTCTCAGCTTCATCAGCAAATATTAAATCGGCTTAGCACCTCAGGCATTGTCGAAGATCAACTTATTCGTGACCTTCATTCGACACCCGCAGAAATTTCTAGTGTGTTGTTGAACATGGAATTATCCGGCGAAGTAGAACGCCAAGCAGGAGGATTGCTTTCACGGCGAATTTAACGTGGTTTTATCACAGAATTAAAATTCCCGATTAGGTGCATTGACAAACATATCCAATGGCGGCCATGTTCCGCCGCCATAGTACTCGTTGAGAGTCGGAAGGAGATTCAATGCCCGTAGTTGTCGTCGAAAGCCCTGCAAAAGCGAAAACAATCAACAAATATTTGGGTTCCGACTATACTGTCTTAGCCTCTTATGGACACGTGCGTGACCTTCCTGCGAAAAATGGATCTGTTGATCCGGACAACGAATTTGAAATGCTATGGGAAGTCGGCGTTGATAGCCGCAAACATGTCAAAGCCATTGCCGATGCTTTGAAAGATGACAACGAACTTATCCTCGCAACCGACCCCGATCGCGAAGGCGAAGCGATTTCATGGCACTTAGAAGAAACACTTCGCAAGCGCCGTGCCATCAAAAAAGACACACCAGTGAGCCGTGTTGTCTTTAATGCGATCACCAAATCCGCCGTGACCGAAGCGATGAAAAACCCACGCGAAGTCGATGCGCCCTTGGTTCATGCATATTTGGCGCGCCGTGCATTGGATTATTTGGTTGGCTTTAACTTGTCGCCCGTCTTGTGGCGAAAACTTCCCGGTGCGCGTTCTGCGGGTCGGGTACAATCCGTATGCTTGCGCTTGATTGTTGAACGTGAAATGGAAATCGAAGCCTTTCGCGCCCAAGAATATTGGTCGGTCAAAGCACTCCTTGGATCGCAACGCGGTCAAGAATTCGAAGCGCGTTTGGTCAGCTTGGCCGGTAAAAAACTAGACAAGCATGATCTGAAAAACGAAACCCAAGCAGATATGGCCGTTCAAGCCATTCGCAGCCGTGATCTAACTGTTCAATCTGTTGAAGCGAAACCAGCGGCGAGAAATCCCTCTGCGCCCTTTATGACTTCGACATTACAACAAGAAGCCAGCCGCAAATTTGGCATGGGTGCGCGCCAAACGATGAATGCAGCCCAACGTCTTTATGAAGCCGGGCATATAACATACATGCGAACCGATGGCATCGACATGGCCCCAGAAGCCGTCATGGCAACCCGCGATGCGATCAAAGATCGGTATGGGGATGACTATGTTCCCAAATCCCCACGGATGTACAAAAACAAAGCCAAGAACGCACAAGAGGCGCATGAATGTATTCGCCCAACGGAAATGAAACGGGACACTGCGTCGCTTAAATTGACAGATGCAGATCAGCGCAAGCTTTATGATTTGATCTGGAAACGCACGATTGCCTGCCAAATGGAGGCGGCACGTCTAGAACGCACCGTTGCAGAAATCGCCAGTGCTGACGGCCAAGTTGTTCTACGCGCAAATGGTCAAGTCGTTCTGTTTGACGGGTTCTTGCGCGTCTACGAAGAAGGCCGCGATGATTCCGTGCTTGATGATGATGACAAGCGTCTGCCGCAATTGTCCCAAGGCGAGAAAGCTGAAAAGCGCGCGGTCACTCCAGAGCAGCATTTCACGCAAGCCCCGCCGCGTTACACCGAAGCCACTTTGGTCAAACGCATGGAAGAACTGGGTATTGGACGTCCGTCAACCTATGCGTCGATTGTGACAACAATCCAAGATCGTGACTATGTCCGCAAAGAACAAAACCGCCTCATCCCCGAAGACAAAGGCCGTATCGTAACCATATTCTTGCTGAACTTCTTTAAGCGCTATGTCGAATACGATTTCACAGCCTCCCTTGAAGACCAGCTTGATAATGTTAGCGCCGGCGAAGGCGATTACAAAGAATTGCTAAATCGGTTCTGGCGTGATTTTTCCGCCGCTATTACCGAAACATCTGATCTTAGGATTTCAGAAGTGTTAGATGTCTTGGACGCGGCACTTGCTCCTCAGCTTTATCCGCCCAAAGAAGACGGCTCCGATCCTCGGGTCTGCCCAAAATGTGGTGTCGCGCAGCTCCACCTCAAGTCGTCCAGAACTGGGGGATTTGTTGGGTGTGGGAATTATCCTGAATGTAACTTTACGCGCCCTATTTCAGGCGATGCTGATGACTCGGCAGATCGCATTCTAGGCGAAGATCAAGGCGACGAGATCAGCCTGAAATCAGGTCGGTTTGGCCCCTATGTGCAGCGCGGCGACGCCACGCCAGAAAACAAAAAACCGCCTCGGGCGAGCTTGCCCAAAGGATGGGCCGCTGCGGATATCGACTTGGAAAAGGCGTTGATGTTGTTGAACTTGCCGCGTGAAATTGGCCCGCATCCAGAGGATGGGCAAATGGTCGAAGCCGGTATTGGTCGCTATGGTCCGTTCATCAAACACGGCTCAACATATGCAAACATCAAAGAGGTCGATGACGTTTTTGTGATCGGCATGAATCGCGCAATGGAAGAGCTGGCGAAAAAAGCCGCACGCGGTGGCGCCCGTGGAAGCGGAGCGGCGGCAAAACCGTTAAAAGAATTAGGCGAACACCCAACGGAGGGTGGTCCAGTCAACGTGATGGAAGGACGCTACGGTCCCTATATCAAGTTTGGCAAAGTCAACGCAACGCTTCCCAAGGATGTTGAACCTGCGGATGTGACGATGGACATGGCTGTTCAACTGATAGCGGAAAAAGCAGCAAAAGGCGGCAAAAAGAAAGCCGCGCCCAAGAAAAAAGCCAAATAGAATATCGCAATAGGAAGTCGGTTCTGTCCTAGTTTTTGAATGGTCTTTGAATTGACTTCCCCTTGAGGAACCGTCACACATCGTGGCAGTTTTAATCAAGGAGCGTTTCCATGAAGAAAGTCTATGGATCAGCCGCCGAGGCCTTGGATGGCGTGCTATTTGACGGCATGTTCATCGCCTCTGGTGGATTTGGATTGTGTGGCATCCCCGAATTGCTGCTCAATGCTATCAAAGAAGCAGGCACAAAAGACCTAACCTTTGCGTCGAATAATGCTGGCATTGATGATTTTGGCATTGGGATTTTGTTGCAAACCAAGCAAGTTCGCAAAATGATTTCGTCCTATGTTGGCGAAAACGCAGAATTCATGCGCCAATATTTATCCGGCGAATTAGAATTGGAATTCACGCCACAAGGCACATTGGCCGAGCGGATGCGCTCTGGCGGATGCGGTATCCCCGGATTTTATACGAAAACTGGCGTGGGAACTGTGATTGCCGAAGGCAAAGAACACAAAGATTTCGATGGCGAAACGTACATCCTTGAAAAAGGCATTTTTGCCGATCTTGCGATTGTTAAAGCATGGAAAGCAGACGAAACAGGTAACCTTGTGTTCCGTAAAACGGCGCGCAACTTTAACCCTCCTGCTGCAATGTGCGGAAAAATTTGCGTCGTTGAAGTCGAAGAAATTGTTCCAACGGGTTCCTTGGACCCCGATAACATTCACCTGCCTGGTATCTATGTGCACCGGATCATCCAAGGCGATCACGAAAAACGCATTGAACAGCGCACCACGCGCCCAGCGGCATAAGGAGAGATTGATATGGCATGGGACCGCAATCAAATGGCCGCGCGCGCGGCACAAGAACTCAAGGATGGATGGTACGTAAATCTAGGCATTGGAATTCCAACGCTGGTGTCTAACTACATTCCAGAGGGCATTACCGTTACGTTGCAATCCGAAAATGGGATGCTTGGCATGGGGCCATTCCCCGTCGAAGGCAGCGAAGACCCCGATCTGATTAACGCCGGCAAGCAAACAATAACCGAGCTGCCGCAAACAGCCTATTTCGATAGTGCGACATCCTTTGGCATGATCCGTGGTGGCAAAATTGCCATGGCTATCCTTGGTGCGATGGAAGTTGCGGAAAACGGCGATTTGGCGAACTGGATGATTCCGGGCAAATTGGTCAAAGGCATGGGCGGTGCAATGGATCTGGTTGCCGGCGTCGGTCGCGTGGTCGTTGTTATGGACCACACAAACAAACATGGCGAAAGCAAAGTGCTTTCTGAATGTACATTGCCCCTAACGGGCAAGGGCGTGGTCGATCGTATCATCACCAACTTGGGCGTTTTGGATGTCGTAGAAGGTGGGCTAAAGATCGTTGAATGCGCAGAAGGTGTCAGCGAAGCCGAACTCCGTGCGGCCACCTTGGCAACGCTTGTTGACTAATCTATCGAAAACACACAGCCGTCCGTGACCAACACGGGCGGCGTTTTACAAAACGACTGTGCAATCAAATAAGCAGCCAAAACTTTGGGGACATACCCGCGCGTTTCTTCGATATTTGGAATGCCCCCTGCCCGTTTGATGGTGTTTTCACCAGCATTGTAGCCACCCAAGGCATTCAAAACATCCCCTTCAAATTCGTTCAACAGCCAAGCAAGGTACTCTGTTCCGGCCATAATATTCTGACGGGGGTTAAAAGCGTCTTGGACTTTGAACCGATCGGCTGTCGCAGGGATCAACTGCATCAAGCCTTGCGCACCAGACCGGGACACGGCACGAGGATCCCCGCCGCTTTCTACATAGATCACAGATGCGATCAAAGGCGGCGACACTCCGAATTGAACCGATGCCGACAAAATATCAGTTTTATACAAAGCTAATAGTGTTTGAATATCGTTAAGACGCGGAAAAATATCCTGCGCTTGCGGCGCAGATCGTAAATGATCCAATGCAGGACGAAAATCTGACGCAGCGCGCCCTTGGCGATCAACCGCTGGAATGACATTCCAGAACCAAGGATAGCTACCCTTGGGGGTTGCCATCTTGTCAGGTAAATTTTTGGACAGGTTTTCTGTTAATGACTTCTGCGCAAACGGGCTATTCACGACTGGCGCGATTTCGACATCAATCTTTCCAAGCTGTCCATCGGGCGGCGGCTTGCCAAATTTTGGCGAGAAATCCACGAAAGGCGGTGGCGCCCCCGTATCGAGGTCATTTTGCTGAGCGTGCGCCAGAATCCCAAAACAGGACAGGCATACGACTCCTAGATATTTATAAAAACCTAACACGCGTCGTCCCAATGTATTTATCGCCTAAATGCCGCTGTCCGCTTGAATCAGCATGACACGAAATGAATCGTTATGCGCGAAAAAATGAATGAAAGGCCGGTTTTCATGGGTCAAATGTGTCAACTTTGTGCTTCATTTCGCAAAAAGCGGGCGGATATGCACGAAATTAATTCACGTTACATCAAATTTTAAAAATTAATATCGTTTAAAATCAATGATATATTAAAAAGTATATGCGTTATACCCTAAAGGATAAAAATTTACGGTCACCTGCCAAACTTGCGCCCGAATCCGAGGGCTATATAGGGCCATGCAAACGATGCAGCACCGAAGCAGAGCGGGACTGATCAACATCGTGAGGCGAGAAAAAATTAACTTAACTATCCTATCGGAGAAACACTATGTTGAACATGATCAAAAATTTCGCAAACGACGAATCTGGCGCAGTAACAGTAGACTGGGTTGTTCTAACAGCCGCAGCCGTTGCAATGGCCGTAGCAGCCGGTTCCGCAATTCTACCGCAAATTGAAACACTTTTGAACGGTGCTAAAGGCGAACTAACTGGCTTCAGCCCAACTGTAACAATCACAGAATAATCCAAACGACTAAGTTTGTAGAATATCATTTTGATGGGCGCGTATCACACATGCGCCCATTACATCAAACTGTTAGTGAGTTTGACATTGTTTGTGCAGCAGGTCCTAAAAATTGGTCCATTCGTTGAAAGGGTACTTCAATGCGGTCAGTATTTTCTTTGGTCCTCATTATCGGCATCGCGCTCTCCGCGTTGGCGGTTTATGTCGTTCGCAACTATGTCAGCACATATCGAAACGCTCTTGTTCAAGAACGCCAAAATTCTGGAACCGCTGTTCAACTTACTGAAGTTTACGTAATCAAGAAAAACGCGCGCTTTGGCGAACAAATTTCCCCCGAAGACGTACATTTGGTTAAATGGCCCGTTGTGTCCGTACCGGTTGGAGCCTTTACCAAAGACAACCCTATTTTCACAACCAATGACGCACCAAGGTTCGCTGTGCGCGTTATAGAAAAGGGTGAACCGATAATGGCAACCAAAGTGACCGAACCCGGATCTTTGGCAAGCCTCACTTCGAAAATTGGCCCAGGCATGCGTGCCTTTACAATCGAGGTTGACGCGAAATCTGGCGTTTCTGGTTTCTTGCGTCCCTCAGACCGTGTTGATGTCTATTGGACAGGCACGCCACCGATTTTAAATGAAAACGACAGCGCGCTTCCCGTTACGCGGCTTATCGAAACAAACGTTGAACTTATTGCCGTTGACCAAGTCAGCGAAATTGACCAAGCAACGACGCGCGTTGCAAAAACCGTTACGGTTTCAATCACGCCGCAGCAAGTTGCCAAATTGGCATTGGGCCAAGCAACCGGTTCGCTTTATCTTTCGCTTTTATCCCCCGAGGAAATGGACGTCGCGATCGTGGACGAAGTTGACAAGCTAACGCTTTTTGGCGGGATACAAGCCGAAAGAACCCTTGAGAGAGTTTGCACAATTAAATCGCGCAAAGGCGCAGATGTGGTGATCACCGAAATTCCGTGCTCTGAATAACCCCTCTAATCGTTTCATCGCCACAGGACATTGGCCTTTTGGCGTATGCAAAAAGGTAACAAAACATGCGAAATCATGCATTTTGATGCATTGAGAGTTGCAAAGTTAACCTTTCTGGGTCACAGTCTTTTGCAATAAGGGCGTTAGACCCACTTAAATGAGGCGTGATCAAAAGGGCAGATCACATGTACATAGCAAAAAAAGTAAGGGCCGTTTGCGCCCTCTTGTTAACGTTTGCATTGGTTTGCACTTCACCTGTTTTGGCAGAAACCCTGCGCGTTGTGAAACGTGGCAGCGCGTCATCGTTGAACATTCCCATGAACCGCGCGGTCGTGGTCGAAAGCGATACACCTTTTGCCGAACTTTCAATCGCCAATCCATCGATTGCCGATTTTTCCACCTTGTCTGATCGAACGATCTACGTTTTGGGGAAAGCACCCGGTTTAACCACTTTGACGCTTTTGGACGCGTCTGGACGTTTGATTTCAAACGTTGATGTGCGCGTATCTGCGGATATCAGCGAATTCAAAGAACGTTTGCGTCAAATTCTTCCTAATGAAAAAATCGAAGTCCGCACGGCAAATGACGGGATTGTTTTGTCAGGCACCGCAACAAGCGTCGTTTCATTGGGTCAAGCTATGGAATTGGCCGAACGCTATGCACCCGGTCGGGTTTCAAACCTGATGAGCGTGGGTGGCGTACAGCAAGTCATGCTCAAGGTGCGCTTTGCCGAAATGCAGCGTTCAGTGGCGAAATCGCTTGGGTCTTCGCTTGCTTTGGGTGGCAATGTATTAGGTGGAAATGTTGGGCTTAAAATGGGTTCAGGAACCGCTGTCGGCACCGCAGCGCAAGCAAATTTGCTTGGCGGTAATAGCCCAGCAGCCAGCACAGCCCAAGGCGCAACATTATTAGGCTTTAACGCTGGTCCAGTCGAAGTTGGAATTTTGTTAGAAGCGCTTGAAACAAAGGGGTTTGTGCGCACACTAGCCGAACCTAATTTAACGGCATTGTCTGGTAAAGAAGCCCAATTTTTGGCCGGTGGACAATATCCCATTCCAACCGTCCAAGATGGCTCCGTTGCCGTCGAGTTCAAAGATTTCGGAGTTGGGTTGTCGTTTACTCCGACCGTGTTGAATAACAACGTCATCAATGTCGAGCTCACTGCATCTGTGTCGTCGATAGATACAACCAACAGCATTGTCGCCAACGGCATTCTGGTCAATGGTTTCAAAACAAGAAGCACATCAACGACGGTGGAAATGCGTGACGGCGAAAGCTTTGCGATTGCCGGCCTGCTACAAGATGATTTTCGCGATAGCGCGGGCCAAGTACCTTGGCTTGGTGACGTGCCAATTCTAGGCGCTCTGTTCAGAAGCGCGGATTATTCACGGTCACAGTCAGAATTGGTGATTATCGTCACCCCCCACCTGGTTACGCCAACCAAAGGTCAAACACTTGCTTTGCCGACGGATCGCATTCGCGCACCGAGCGAAAAAGATCTGTTTTTGAATGGTAAAATTCTAAAGAAATTTGAAACAACCAACAAAGCCGCTGGCGAAATAGCGAGACAAGACTTTAACTCATCCTACGGGTATGTGTTGGACTAAGGTGATGGCAAGGTTTGTATACAAATTGGCACCCTTTCTGGTGGCAACATTCGGACTGGGCGCCTGTGCGTCAACAGATGAAGTCGCGGCAACCGCGCGCTATTCGAGTGCGGGAAACTATGCGGGAATGGAAAGCTTTGGTATAGCAACCCAAACCAACACATTGCGCATGTCAGATGCCAATTTTTATAGTTTGGAACTGGCTGCGCGATTTGCCAATGACGTGGATACAGTCGTCAATTTTGCGACAAATAGCGCCGAGCTTGATACCCAAGCAAAATCCATCATACGCCGTCAAGCAAATTGGATCAAACAATTCCCAGAAGTCCGCTTTCGGGTTTATGGACATGCCGATGCGACGGGGTCCCGTCAGCAAAACAAGCTGCTCGGTCAACGCCGTGCAAACGCTGTCGTAAGTTACATGATCCAAAACGGAATTTCCAAAAATCGCGTACAGGCCGTGACATCCCTTGGTGATAGCCAGCCTATGATCGTAACCCCGGGTGACGAACGCATAAACCGGCGCGCTGTTACCGAAGTTACCGGTTTTGTCACGTCACACCCAATGGTAATGAACGGCGAATACGGTCAAATTGTTTATCGCAATTACACAGGAACAGCGTCCGACGGATTATAATTGTTTCGCTTTTTGCAACAAATTCCCTGATTACGCCCCGGTTTTCGCCCCATTCTCGCCCAATTTAGCGTCCAAATAGGAAACAATGGGGCCGAAACCACGAATCCGACTCGGCTCCCAATGCACTCGTTGTCATGAGGACGCCATGTTAGAGAACACAGATCAAGACTATGACACTCCCATCCGGGCCTGCACAGTCAGCAGTGACATTCTAAAATTCGATCTATTGATCGAAGACATGGAGGCCCTTTTGGGTGATGCCTGGGGGGATCTATCGTTTAGCGAAGCCCATTCCTTTGTTGGCCAAGCTGACGCTACATCGTTAGAGTTTTTGGCGATTGCGCTGAATACCCAAGACGAAGCCGACGCAGATGCCATCATCGAGCTGATCCGCAAGGCCAAACACAATGACATAAACACCATTATTGTGGCCAATAATATCACTCCTAACTTTTTGCATCGTCTATTGCGCAATGGTGCAAATGAATTCGTCCCCTACCCGCTTCCCAAGGACGAATTGAAAACGGCTGTGCAAAATGCCAACGCTGCAAAAGTTGTGACCCCAATTCCTCAACCTCAGCCAATGGCAGCTGCACCTCGTGCTACCCAAGGTAAATTGGTCGCAATTCATGGGCTTGCAGGTGGTGTTGGTGCAACGATGCTTGCTGTGAACCTTGCGTGGGAAGCCGCCACATTGAACCCCAAGGGGCCGAATGCCAAAGTATGCTTGCTTGATCTTGACCTACAATTCGGGTCTGCTGCAACCTATCTCGATTTAGAGCGCAAAAGCTCTGTGCTTGAAATGTGGGCAGATACAGAAATCGTCGACGCCGACAATTTTAAACAAGCTCTATCAAGCTACAAAGATAAATTGTCGGTTTTGACGTCCCCCAATGAACTTGTGCCTTTGGACCTTATCACCTCAGAGGATGTGATGCGCATTCTGGATATTGCCCGCGCACAATTTGATATCGTCATCGTGAACATGCCACAAACATTGGTCACCTGGAGCGAAGCTGTACTGAATGAGGCAAATATCTATCTAAACCTGATCGATATTGATATGCGCACCGCCCAGAACATCATCCGGTTGGTGTCCGCACTTCAGGCTGAAAATTTACCCTATAACAAACTGCGTTATGTCTTGAACCGCGCACCAAAGTTCACGGACTTGAACGGTAAAAATCGCATCAAGAGGCTAAGTGATAGCTTGGGGATCACGGTTGAATTTTCGTTGCCTGATGGCGGGAAAACTGTGGTCAACGCCTGTGATCACGGCGAACCACTTGGGTTGGCAAGCCCCAAAAGCCCGCTTCGCAAAGAAATAGTAAAACTACTAAAAGCCATCCTAGACGAAATTGAATTTGTCGCAAAAGCGGCCTGAGGTTCCTATGTTTTCTCGTTATAAAAAAGACACCGCAACCGCAAATCCCGTCGTAAACGCGCCAGCACCGCAAACGGCGTCTTCGATGAAGAAATCACCGCCAAAAACACCGGCGGCTGTCGCGCCAAGCGATAAGGAAAACAAACGCCGCGAGCGGATGGCAAACATCAAACTACAGCTACACTCCACGCTTTTGGAAACTTTGAACCTTGCTGCGATTGACCAAGTCTCTGAAAGAGAGCTTCGTGCGGAAATTCAATTGATTTCGGATGAATACCTGACCGAGAAAACCATTATTCTGAACCGTGACGAACGTGATCTTTTAAACAACGATCTTTATGACGAAGTCGTGGGGCTTGGTCCGTTAGAAAGTCTGCTAAAAGACGATACTATTGCGGATATTCTCGTGAATGGACCCCAACAGATCTTTGTCGAGCGCAACGGTAAACTAAGCCTAAGCGAAGTTAAATTCAAAGATGAAAAGCACCTTCAGCGCATCATCGGCAAAATCGTGTCCGCCGTCGGACGACGGGTTGATGAATCCAACCCCTATGTTGACGCACGCTTGCTAGATGGATCCCGCTTTAACGCGATGATCCCCCCAATTGCGATCGATGGATCCTTGGTTTCCATCCGTAAGTTCAAAAAAGACAAGCTAGGCATTCGTGATCTGGTCGGCTTTGGCGCCTTTAATGATCCCATGGCGACCTATCTAGAGGCCGCGGTTGCATGCCGTCTGAACGTGATTGTATCCGGCGGAACCGGGTCGGGTAAAACCACAACTCTGAACGCGCTCTCGTCGTTTATTGATAACAGCGAACGCATTCTCACAATCGAAGACACCGCAGAATTGCAGCTGCAACAAACCCACGTTGGTCGCATGGAAAGCCGTCCACCCAATGTCGAAGGAAAAGGCGGCGTTAGCCCACGCGATTGTTTGAAAAACGCGCTTCGTATGCGGCCTGATCGCATCATTGTTGGGGAAACCCGAGGTGAAGAGGTTATCGACATGCTTCAAGCGATGAATACGGGCCACGATGGATCCATGACGACGATTCACGCAAACTCGGCGCGCGACGGGATCAGCCGATTGGAAAACATGATCGCAATGGCAGGGGTCGAAATGCCGCTAAAAGCCGTAAGATCCCAGATTGCATCTGCTGTAAACTTGATCGTGCAAGCAAGCCGGTTGCAAGACGGCTCACGCCGCATGGTGTCCATCACCGAAGTCACAGGCATGGAAGGCGAAATTATTTCTATGCAAGAAGTGTTTCGCTTTCAACGTACGGGCCTAACACCTGAGAACAAAATCATTGGACATTTCACCGGAACTGGCGTGCGGAGTCACTTTAGTGAACGCTTCCGCATGTGGGGATTTGATGTGCCAAGCAGCATTTATGATGTCTTACAGGAGTAACACCAATGCAGACTGAATTAATCATTTATGCAGTTGTTTTTATTGGTGTCTTTGCGCTCATCGAAGGTATTTACCTGTTGACGTTCAGCCGGAACATCACGGTCAACAACAAGGTAAACCGCCGCTTGTCCATGCTAAGCGAAACTGTATCGCGCGAAGATGTTTTGGCCAAATTACGCAAAGAATTGGATATGCACGAATCTGCGCGCAATATTCCAATTTATTCCTTGCTGGCGGGGCAAATCCAACGCGCAGCAATCCCTATTACGCCCGCTCAAACATTTGGAATTATGGCGCTGCTAAGCTTGGTCGTTTTTATCATAGTTTCCGCGCTCACTGGTTCGGGCTTTGTTACAAAAATGATGATTGCAGTTATCGTTGGTGTGGGCGGTCCAATTTTTTGGGTCAATGGCAAGGCCAAGAAACGCATGACCCTATTAGAAGAACAATTACCCGAAGCGATTGACCTTATGGTACGGTCGTTGCGTGTGGGTCATCCGTTCACATCGTCTTTGTCAATTGCCGCCAATGAAACGCAGGATCCTTTGGCAACCGAACTTGGTGTGGTATCAGATGAAATCGCCTATGGTCGCGACGTAGGAGACGCCTTGAACGATATGGCCCGGCGCCTCAGTTTGCAGGATTTACGCTTTTTGGCTGTTGCTGTAACAATCCAACAGCAATCAGGCGGTAACTTGGCTGATATCTTAACGGGTCTCACGAATGTGATCCGGGAACGGTTCCGTTTATTCCGCAAAGTCAATGCAATCACCGCCGAAGCAAAATTTTCCGGACGCTTTCTATCAGCATTTCCATTTATCGCGATCTTGGCGGTGAATTTGTTGGATCCGAATTACTATGACAAAGTGATTGATCATCCCCTCTTTACGGTTGGATGCTTTGTGGTTTTTGGGTTTATCGTCGCCAACCTCGTTGTCATGAAAATGATCCTGAACATTAAGGTTTAACAATGGAAACGCTGTCAATAATCATCGAAATATTACAAGTTTCATTGGGCCCAAGCGGACCTTTGATTATGCTGGGTGGGTTGATCCTATTTTTTGTTCTCTTGATCGTTTGGGCCAGATCAGAAGAAAAAAAGGATCCCCTTTCCAAGCTGGAACGCAAGGCAAAGTCGCTAACGTGGACACAGTCACAGAACCCCGCTAATTTACTGCGCCAAAGATCCAAGAACCAGGCTTTAGAAAAATATTCCGCTTTCCTAGAGCCAACAAACCAAGAAGAATTTTCTGCAATTCGCAAAAAACTTAATGCCGCAGGATTTCGCAGTGCAGACGCTGTGCGTATGTTTTTTGTCGCGCAACTTGGGCTTGGACTGGGACTGCTTGCAATGGGGCTGATTTACTATTTGCTAAAAGTCCCTGCTGACAAGGGCGGCATGACATCAATGATCATGTATGTGATCCTTCCGGGTGCAGCCGGATACATGATGCCGAAATTTATCGTCAACAAACGTGCGGCCAAACGCCAACAAGAAATCCAAGACAGCTTTCCGGATTCGCTTGATATGATGCTTGTCTGTGTGGAAGCCGGACAAACATTGGATCAATCTATTGTGCGCATCAGTGGCGAGCTGAAACATTCCTGCCTACCCCTAGCAGAAGAATTCATGATCATTGCCCATGAACTTAAGGCGGGGAAAGAACGTCCAAATGTTTTGATGGATTTTGCACAACGGGTGGATTTACAAGAAATCACCAGCTTTGTGACCGTGATGATCCAATCGGCAACCTTTGGGACGTCGATTGCGGACGCGCTTAATCTTTATGCAAAGGAAATGCGCGAAAAACGGGTCTTGCGCGCAGAGGAAAAAGCAAACAAGCTACCGACGAAAATGACGATGTCGACAATGGCCCTGACGGTTCCGCCGCTATTGATTATCATGGTGGGTCCATCCATTATTGGCGTCTCAGAAATGCTGAGTAACGGGTTCGGTCCTTGACGCTAAAAACCATCGGATTTATCGCGATTTGCCTTGTCATGATGGCTTGCACAGAAAGCAAGCCAACTGGCGTTTTTGCGCCTGGTGTTGACCCCGCTGCTGCCTCTGTTGATGGCATGATTGTGGGGCATCGGCTTATGGCGGCTGGGGAATATGAATTAGCGCTCGGAGCCTTTCAACGGGCAGCGGCGGAAACTGGATTAACGGGCGAAACCCTTTCTGCAATTGGCACAGCAAATCTAAAATTAGATAGATTGCACCAAGCTGAAACAACACTAAGACGCGCAACCGACCTAGAACCCACCTGGCCCGAAATCTGGAACAATCTTGGCGTGGTTTTGATGGAGCGCGGCAAAACAGCCGAGGCATCACAGGTCTTTCGCAAGGCCTTTGCCTTGGATAACGGCCAAAGTGACTCAATCCGAGAAAATCTTAGATTGGCGCTCGAAAAATTGAATGAACCTGTCTATGATATGGCAACAGACAATAACTATAAATTGGTACGTCGAGCAGACAGTGATTATCTGATCGAACAATTTCCATAAGGCACAGCAGCAGAGGACGCAAAAATGCGCCACGTATTAGTCTTGGTTCCCCTTGCCATAGCCGCGCTTTCACTTAGCGCCTGCGCAAATGGTAACAACCAAGTTGATGAACAACTGAAAGCCGTGAATGCCGTCAACGGAGCCGAGCTGAATGATGTCATGCTTACCGTGGCGGACCCAAACGAAGCGGCCGTATATTTTCAACGGACCAGTGCGGAAAACCCTGATAATATTGAATTCAAACGTGGACTGGGTGTGTCGCTTTTGCGGGCAGGACGCGCAAGCGAAGCCAGCATTGCTTGGGCCAATGTGATTGCACATCCAGATGCGTCAAGCGAAGATCGCGTCAACTATGCAAATGCATTAATAAGATCCGGCGAATGGCAAAAAGCGGCGGATGTATTGAACACAATACCGCCAACATACGAAACATACGACCGATACCGTCTAGAAGCGATTGTTGCTGACAGCACAAAAAACTGGAAACGTGCCGATAGCTTTTATGAAATTGCAACCGGCCTAACGACCCAGCCCGCAAACGTTTTGAACAATTGGGGATATTCCAAACTAACGCGTGGATCCTATAAGGATGCAGAACGGTTGTTTAATGACTCTTTGACGCATGACCAATCCAATTTCACGGTCAAGAATAACCTGGTTTTGGCACGGGCGGCCCAAGGGGTTTATACCCTTCCGTCCGTATCAATGACGCAAACGGAACGCGCAGAATTGCTTCATACAATGGGGTTGTCTGCGGTGAAACGTGGCGATGTGAGTATCGCGAAAGGTATATTTCGCGAGGCGGTTGAAACCCACCCCCAATACTTTGAAGCCGCAGTTCGCAGCTTAGAAGCGCTTGAAAACTCTTAAGGTAATCCATCATGTCTCTGACCTATATCCAAGCCCTATATTTCGCACCTTTTGTTATCCCCATTTGCCTATGGACAGCATGGCAAGACATGAAAATTATGAAAATCACCAATATAACTGTTCTGGTTTTGTTGGGTGTGTTTTTGGCCGTCGGGCTTTTGCCCCTTGAGCTGAATGAATATGGCTGGCGACTGGCTCAAGTTGGCATTGCTTTGGTCATTACATTTATCATGACTGCGATTGGAGCTATCGGTGGTGGTGATGCAAAGTTTGTCGCAGCCGCCGCTGCCTTTATTGCACCCGGCGATTGGATATTTATTGGACTGTTATTTTGCGCGACCATGTTGGTTACAACAATTGGGCTACGGCTTATTCGCAGAACGGCAATAACAAAATTAGCCCCTGACTGGAAATGTTGGACAACTGGCATAGTTTTCCCAATGGGCGTCGCTCTTGGGGCGACCCTTGCGCTTTATATGGTGCTTGGGTTGACACAAACGACGGCCTAATTCGCAACTGCACTTAGGAAAGAGTGGCGCAAAATGACACCGTTATCGCCCCTCTTTCAAACATGGTTAAACACCAAAAATTGGTCACTGCATCCGCATCAACAGGACATGCTGGACCACGCCCACCTTGCGTCACAGCTGTTGATTGCGCCAACGGGGGCTGGAAAAACGCTTGCTGGGTTTTTGCCTACTTTAATGGAATTGGATACCGCACCGCGCAAAGGGCTTCATACGCTCTATGTGTCCCCACTCAAGGCACTTGCAGCGGATATCAAACGCAATTTAACAACCCCCATCCAAGAGCTTGGGTTAGACATTCGCGTCGAAGATCGCACCGGCGACACCACACAAACCGTCAAGAAACGCCAGCGCGTAGATCCGCCGCATATCTTGCTGACCACGCCAGAAAGCCTTGCATTGTTGATGTCTTACGAAGATGCGCCACGTATCTTTGACGGCTTGGAACGGATCATCATCGACGAAGTCCATGCTTTGGCCGAAAGCAAACGCGGAGATCAGCTGTTTTTAGCGCTAAGTCGCATTAACGCGCTCTGCCCCAATTTGCGCCGTGTGGGGCTTTCTGCCACTGTAGAAGACCCCCATGCCATCGCGTCATTGATGGCGCGGCACCCTGATCCTTGCAAAATACACTTTACACCGGCCCTTGCGCCACCAGATATACAAATGCTCGACACTCAGGCAGCGCCCCCTTGGGCAGGTGCAGGTGGCGCACATTCTATTCCAGATGTGTTGGATCAAATCAAACAACACAAAACAACGCTGATCTTTCATAATACCCGTGCACAGGCGGAAATCTATTTTCACAACCTTTGGCTTGCGAACGACGATGCATTGCCCATTGCGATACATCATGGATCGCTTGACAAACAACAACGCCAACGTGTCGAAGATGCCATGACACATGGGGCGCTGCGTGCAATTGTTTGCACCGGAAGCCTTGATTTAGGGATTGATTGGGGCGATGTTGATTTGGTCATCCAGATCGGAGCCCCCAAGAATGTGAAACGTTTGGTGCAGCGGATCGGGCGATCAAACCATCGCTACAACGCCCCCTCCAAAGCATTAATCGTTCCGGCCAATAGGTTTGAAATCATCGAATGCCAAGCCGCGCTTGAAGCCGTACGGGAAAACGCGTTAGACGGTGATCCCCGCGCCCCTGGCCCCTTGGATGTGTTGTGCCAACATATTGTGTTAACCGCCTGCTCTGGTGCTTTTGTTGCCGATGACCTCTTTGCAGAAATCACAAGCGCTGGCCCTTATCACACTTTGGCCCGCGCTGATTTCGATGCTTGTTTGGATTTTTGTACAACGGGTGGCTATGCGCTTCAGCGGTATGACCAATGGCATCGGCTTATTCACATGGGCGATGGAACCTATCGCCTTCGGGACCCAAGAAGTGCCGCGCGCATCCGTATGAATGCAGGTACGATCCAAGACACAGATACCTTGAAAGTACGTATGAAACGAAACCGCGGTGGCAAGCCGCTTGGGGAAATAGAAGAAGGCTTTGCCGCCACCCTGACCGCAGGGGATACATTTCTGATCGGTGGGCAAATCGTCCGTTTCGAAGGATTGCGCGAGATGGTTGTCGAAGTCTCAAGAGACGCCACCAAGACGCCCAAAATTGCGACTTTTGCCGGAACGAAATTTGCAACCTCTACCCAACTGTGTGACCGCGTCTTGCATAATTTTGAAACCCAGAACTGGGGATTTCTTCCGCAAAACACCGTTGACTGGCTTGCCAAGCAAAAAGAAATTTCAACCTTGCCAATGGCACATCGATTATTGGTCGAAACATTCCCCCGAAAAGGCCGGCATCACCTTTGTGTTTATGGGTTTGCAGGGCGCAATGCACAGCAAACTTTGGGGTTATTGTTAACCAAACAAATGGAAGAGCAAAACCTTGCGCCCCTTGGATTTGTAGCTACGGATTATGCGACGTTAATTTGGGGCCTAGAACCGATTGACGCCCCAGAAACCCTGCTCTTTGCGGATACGTTAGAACAAGGATTTGAAAACTGGCTTATGGGAAACGCTGTGATGAAGCGCAGTTTCCGCGCCGTTGCCACGATTGCAGGCTTAATTGAACGCAACCTTCCCGGTTTGCGCAAATCGGGTCGGCAGGCCACGTTTTCGTCAGATATTCTTTATGATACGCTATCCAAATACGACCCTAATCACATTTTAATGCAAATCACCCGTACCGAAGCCCTAAGCGGATTGGTCGATTTTGCCCGTATCAGAGGCATGTTGGACCGCGTGAATGGACTGATTGAACATCGCACCTTGCCCCATGTTTCCCCGATGGCCGCCCCCCTTTTTCTAGAAGTCGGCAAGGTACCCGTAGAAGGCCAAGCCATTGATCGGCTTTTACACCAAGAGGCAGAAACCCTCATGCGCGAAGCCGGGCTGGATTTCTAGCTTGTCATCGCATCGATTTTTTGGGCTTATCACGCTATGAACACTTATTCGTTTACCTTGGCTGGCGCCGCCTTGGTCGCCTGCCCGTCCGGTGCATTATGGTGGCCCGACCAGCGTGTCTTGTGCGTGTCTGACCTTCACTTGGGGAAATCAGATCGCCTAAGACGCGTTGGCGCGCCATCGCTTCCTCCTTATGAGACACGCGACACATTATTTCGGCTGGAACATGATATCCACGAATGTGATCCAAGAACTGTGGTGTGCTTGGGCGATAGCTTTGATGATCAAGACGCAGAAAAGTCATTGGCCCCCGAAGAACGTACATGGATTTTGCGGCTTCAAGCGGGACGGAGATGGGTTTGGATCCAAGGAAACCACGATCCTGGTCCACTTGATCTAAGCGGTACACACCTTGGCACGTTGCCAATTTCACCGCTTACGTTTCGGCATATCGCGGATCCGAAATCTTCGGGGGACGTGTCAGGCCACTATCACCCAAAAGCGACCCTAAACCTCAAGGGGCGTAGCCTAAGCAAACCTTGTTTTTTGGTTGATAGTGATAGGCTAATTTTGCCCGCTTTTGGCACCTATACAGGCGGATTAGACACAAAATCCGAAACTATATCATCACTTATGCGCCGCGAAGCCGTTGCTATTTTAACTGGTAGCAAAGCAATTGCTGTTCCGATGCCGCGTTAATCCGGCAAAGGAACGTCAATTCCCAAACGGCTTATATTCACGCGGCCTGATGCGCTCACTGGAAAACTTGTGCCGTTCTCCATTTCAACCATCAGCTTTTTCCCTTCGTAAATGAACCCTTTGACATAGCATCTATTCACCCAGTGAGAACGGTGAACCATGATACCCTCAATTGGGTGCATTTCATCTACAGCATCAGAAAACCGCAAACGGATCGATTGCTGACCGTTTTCACAGGCAACTTCGACCAGATGGCTATTCGCTGTTAGGGCATAAATCACCCCTATATCCTGATCCAAGCGCTGCAATAGCTTTGGACCCTCTGACCGTGCAGCAGCATATTCGTTAATCTGATTGATATACCGCCAAATTCCAATCATTAGAACCGACACGACCAATACGCCCAGGATAACAACAGTGGGTGTCAACGACGATATAACGTTTTCCGGATAGAACAAACCATTCAAGGAAACCACAACGGGTGAAAACAAAACGGTCATCACACAAGCAGATATTAAATCGCGGTACATCGATTTAACATTAACGAAAAAATTCGCGCTTATTAATTCAATGGCCGCACCGAATACCATTGCGGCGCCCGTCAGCACGCCCCAATATAAAAACCGTATATTCCAATCAAGGTAAACATAAGACCCAAATGGCCCTGTTAACCCACAAATAAGGCTCATCACCGCCCACATAAGCAGCTCTCGACGCCTAGTAACAAAAATACTCATACCGAACTAGTCTTACTTTCCTATCGCCCTGTCGCAAAACAAAAGCACCTGAATATCAATAAATCACATTTTTGATGCAAATATCAATAAGGATATAAAAACTATCGAAAG
This sequence comes from Paracoccaceae bacterium, assembly GCA_024639125.1. Classification (GTDB taxonomy): domain Bacteria; phylum Pseudomonadota; class Alphaproteobacteria; order Rhodobacterales; family Rhodobacteraceae; genus JAHEJA01. Next base: position 99,846 of record JAHEJA010000001.1, on the reverse strand, counting down.
TGTTGTTATTAGGCCGTCAATCCCTGTGGCTCGATTAACCCATGTGCACGGCAACAGGCTGTGACAGTATTTGCCAATAAACACGCAATGGTCATCGGCCCTACGCCCCCTGGTACAGGCGTAATTGCACCGGCAACCGCTGCACAAGACGCATAATCGCAATCGCCAACCAAACGCGTTCCGCCTTCTGGCTTGTCAATACGGTTGATGCCCACATCAATCACAGTCGCGCCCGGCTTGATCCAATCTCCGGGAACCATCTCTGGACGCCCAACCGCCGCAATGACGATATCCGCCCGACCCACAACCTCAGCAAGATCCTTGGTGCGCGAATGTGCAATCGTCACAGTACAGCTATCATTCAATAGCAATTGCGCCATAGGTTTTCCAACGATGTTGGACCGCCCAATGACAACAGCATTCAACCCAGACAACGACCCATGATGATCCCGTAGCATCATCAAACATCCCAACGGCGTACAAGGCACCATGGATTTTTGCCCCGTCCCCAACAAGCCAACGTTTGAAATATGAAACCCATCTACGTCCTTAGCAGGATCAATCGAATTGATCACCATGTCTTCGTTCAAATGGCTGGGCAAAGGCAGCTGAACAAGGATACCATGCACATCCGCATCTTTATTCAGACGATCAATAAGCGCCAAAAGATCCGCTTCACTCGTATCCACATCCAACTTATGTTCATAGGAATTCATCCCGACTTCAACGGTTTGTTTCCCCTTTGAACGCACATACACTTGGCTAGCTGGATCTTCTCCAACCAAAACGACGGCCAAACCGGGAATGATCCCGCTTTCTTCTTTCAAGCGCGCAACATGCTCTGCCACTTGGCCCCGCACGCGCGCTGCAAAAGCTTTTCCATCAATCACAGTCGCCGCCATTGTCTTTCCTTCTTCTTTTTAAAAATATCCTTGCCAAAGGCAAACGCGCCGATTGGGGTCGATCCCCGATCGGCGCGTTCGCTTTGTTTAGAACAAACCTTCGATCTGGCCTTGATCGTTCAACATGATGCTTTCTGACGCTGGCACAGATGGCAAACCAGGCATTGTCATAATCTCACCACAAATAACAACCACAAAACCTGCACCCGCGCTTAGACGGACTTCACGCACAGGAACAGAATGCCCCAAAGGCGCGCCGCGACGGTTCGGATCGGTGGTAAAGCTATACTGTGTTTTCGCCATACAAACCGGCAAGTGACCATAACCAGCCGCTTCCCATTCTTTCAACTGGCTGCGAATTTTCGCATCCGCCAAAACTTCGTCAGCGCGGTAGATACGTTTTGCAATGGTCTCAATTTTCTCAAACAGGCTCAATTCATCTGCGTAGAGCGGTGCAAAGTTTGCCATATCCGCATCGGCGATTTCTGCAACGCGTGTTGCCAACTCTTCGATACCTGCAGACCCTTTTTCCCAGTGCTGACACAAGATCGCTTCAGATCCCATAGTCGCGACATAATCTTTAACCGCTTGCACTTCGGCCTCTGTGTCTGTGACAAAGTGGTTGATCGCGACAACAACTGGGACGCCAAAGGATTTCACGTTCTCGATGTGACGACCCAAGTTCGGGCAGCCTTTTTTCACCGCGTCCACATTTTCCCCACCCAAATCAGCTTTGGCAACGCCACCGTTCATTTTCATTGCACGCACAGTCGCCACAAGCACGACAGCAGCAGGCGCAAGACCGGCTTTACGGCATTTGATATTCATGAACTTTTCAGCACCCAAATCAGCACCAAAGCCCGCCTCAGTCACAACATAGTCGGCAACCTTTAACGCGGTTGTCGTCGCCATAACAGAGTTACAGCCATGGGCGATATTCGCAAATGGGCCACCATGAACAAATGCAGGGTTGTTTTCCAATGTTTGAACAAGGTTCGGCTGCATCGCGTCTTTTAGCAAAACAGTCATCGCACCATCCGCTTTAATATCGCGGCAGTAAATTGGTGTTTTGTCACGGCGATACGCAACGATGATATCACCCAAACGCTTTTGCAAATCCTGCAAAGATGTCGACAAACACAAGATGGCCATGACTTCGGAGGCCACTGTAATGTCGAAACCCGTTTGCCGTGGGAAACCGTTGGAAACCCCACCCAAAGATGTCACCATATCACGTAGAGCGCGGTCATTCATATCCATCACACGACGCCAAACAACACGGCGTTCGTCGATTTCCAATGAGTTGCCCCAATAAATATGGTTGTCGATCATCGCAGACAAAAGGTTGTGCGCAGATGTGATCGCATGAAAATCGCCCGTGAAATGCAGGTTCATTTCTTCCATCGGCACGACCTGAGCATAGCCACCACCAGCAGCGCCACCCTTCATCCCAAAGCATGGACCAAGGGACGCTTCGCGGATACAAATCGCGGCCTTCTTACCGATACGGTTTAGACCATCGCCCAAACCAACAGTCGTCGTTGTTTTACCTTCACCCGCAGGTGTCGGGTTGATCGCAGTCACCAAAATCAACTTGCCGTTTTTATTGCCTTGAACAGAGTTGATAAACTCTTGGCTCACTTTGGCTTTGTCGTGGCCGTATGGCAAAAGGTGTTCGCTAGGAATATCTAGCTTTGCGCCAATCTCTTGGATTGGTTTTTTGTTCGCTTCACGTGCGATTTCGATGTCTGATTTGTAACCCATGGTAATGTCCCCTGCAGGAAAGAGCGCGTTTGATTTACTCTTCCTATAGTGGGGTTCAAAAGCGACAAAGGCTGCGTTTCCGACATTTTCACAAGCACTTGCGGCGGGATGTCACATGTCTTGTTTCTGATAAGAAACGAATTCCGTAATAGAGCTAAAAAGCCCCCCCGCGCCATTCACGTTGGGTCGGCATATGGAACCGTAGCACATCGCCCAGCGCGATGATTCCCTCTCGCTCGACCCAACCAGTCACGCCGCGTCGATCTTGGGCGTTTTGGCGGAAAGCTTTTCCTTTGTCGGGACAGTATTCTTCGATCACTTTGGCCGGCAGGTGACAGGGACGGTTCAATATATCTACGGTAATCGTGGTGCCTGCTTCATTTTGCATCCGTGTTGACGGGGGAACATGTGAAAAATCATCAATGCCCCGAATGACCATACTTAACCCCAACCAACTTGGATCTAATGCATCAATGCCCATTCCTTTGGCGATCATGCTTAGCTCTTCTTCGCTGGCGATGCTCAATTGGCGTGTGTTGCGAATGGGTGTTCCGCGCCGGTATTGTCCCAGGACACGACTACACGACAGTCGCGTCTCGCCACCGTGATTTTCACCCTCTGGTCCGCTGAACAACAATTTCAGCGACGTGCAGGACACTGAATTCAATTTGGCCTCACGATTGGCCACTTTTCCCAGCCAGACAACTTCGGCAAAATAATCAGTCACATGTAAAGCTGGCATGTTCGTCTCCTACCACATTGATTTTTGCGCGCGCGGCAACCATTCGGAATCATATTCTGCACCACCTAAATTTCCATCTGACGCCTCTTTCAGAAGATCGCCAACAGAAGGCAAATCTGCACTATCGTCACGCGACCAAAGGCGCGCCCGCATCGAGGCACGGGCGCATTGGCTGTACACTTCTTTGATGGATATAACGATAACAGTAATGGGGTTTACCCCAGCTTTTTCGAAATGCGCCAAAAGCTGTTTGTCTTGACTAAGAACCGCTGTTCCGTTCACCCGCAAAACAGTATTGCTTCCAGCGACCATAAACATCAAAGACACGCGCCCATCCTCAAGGATGTTTTCCAGACTATCCAACCTGTTGTTGCCGCGCCAATCGGGCAACAACAAGGTACGCTGATCGTGAATTTTTACAACAGGGCCATCGTCCCCACGCGGGCTTCCATCTGTGCCATGTGCGCCAATGGTCGTCAGGACACAGTAACGCGATCTTGCGATCCACGTGGCATGAAGCGGCCCCAAATGGTCCATCACTTTTTCAACAGAGGCCCCTTTGGGCTGTGCATAAAGCTGTCTTAATTCAGCCTTTGATTTTATAATCTGCATGAACATTAAATCCGGCTTCACGCATCAACTCATTTGATCGCGTTTCAATAACATTTTCTAACGTTTCTAAGAATTCATCTTTATTCAATCCTGGCTCAATTGGATCCAAAAAATCAACAACAGCAAGCCCAGGCTTTCGAAATATTCCGTATTTAGGCCAAAACACCCCAACATTCGCGGCAACTGGCACACAGGATTGACCTGTTTCACGATATAACACTGCAGCACCCACTTTATAGGGTACATAATCCCCTGGGGCGACACGCGTTCCTTGTGGATAAATACATAGCTGTCCGCGAACTGAGTTTCCTTTTTCAAGGTCTTCCATCATTTTTCTAATGGCTTCAGCTCGACGCCCCCGCTTAACAGGAACACATGCTAAAATAGCCCCATACCATCCAAGAACAGGCGTCCACCGCAGAGAATCTTTCATGATGAATTTTGGCCGCGGGATCACACTTGAAATCATGAGTACATCAAGAAAACTTTGGTGTTTTCCGGCAACAATAACTTCGTTTTGTGGCGGAGTACCGCGCACTTCGGTCTTGAGCCCAACCATCCAAGACGCGGTCCAACGTACCCAACCGCAATAAAAATGTACGCAGGCATAACCGCCCCTGCGATCAATTAGCGCCCAAGGCAAAAAACCGACGCCAACAATCAACAGCACCACATACATCTGCACAAAGAAAACAAAGGAACGCACCCATTGAATTGCATATCTCATATTAGCTTAGCTCCCCTAGAACCTTTAATGCCGCCAAACGTGTTGCCACGAATGCGACCACGGCGGCAAACAATGGAATGACCAAAAGCCATAACCAATCTGTCCCTTGAAACCGTAATCCTGTCAAAATACCTGCTTGTTGTGCCGAAGACGGCAGTAACAAAACTGCCATAGCCCCCAAGACCATACCGACAAGCGCCCCAACAAAGGCCCGCGCTGCAAAACGACGGACAAAGGCCGCTGCGATATATGTATCTTGGGCACCGACCAAACGTAACACGGCGATCACTTGGGCATTTGCGGCTAATGCGGCACGCGCGGCAAGTGTGATCATCGCCGCGCTGGCCCCCACGATCAAGATAATCGAAACCCACCCCAACAAAGAAAGCCGCGTCGCAGCCGAAATCAAAGGTCGCCGCCAACGTGAATGATCATCAAGCACCGCGGCAGGCACTTCTGCGGCCAAACGCAACCGAAGCCCATCAGGATCAAACCCATCTTCGGTTTCAAGGATATCAATCAATACAGGAACCGGCAGCATATCTAACGGCACATCAGGTCCGAACCAAGGCTCCAACAGCTTTTGCTGATCTTCTTGGGAAATGACAGTAGCTGATTTAACACCTGCGGTCGTATTTAAAACCTGCATCGCCGCTGCCAGTTGAATTTCGATTTCAGCTTGCGGCGCGGAAATACGCAAAGTGGCAGATTTTGCCAAGGCATCCCCCCAACGGTCCGCCAATCGTGCCGATGCAAAGGACAAAGCCATCGCAAACACCACCAAAAACGCCATCGCCCCAGAGGTAAAGCTGGTTAAGGTCGCGGTAAACCCCGTCGGCGGCACAACACGATCACGGTGTCCGTCCCCCGCCAGCAAGCTGGTAATTCCGCCCAGCGCGATCTTCATAGGTCTGCTCCGGCCAGTTGAATACGACGATTGTAAATACGCAAAACCCGCGCTTGGACTTGGGATTTGGCGGCACGAATTAGGCTAAGGTCATGACTGGCAATCAACACTGTTTTGCCCATCCGGTTCAATTCGACCAACAACTTAAGCAAACGTTGTGACATTTCCCAATCAACGTTCCCCGTTGGTTCATCTGCTAAAATCACATCAGGCGACATAATAATCGCACGCGCCAAGGCCGCGCGTTGACGTTCACCGCCCGATAATTCGGGGGGGTAAGCATTGGCCCGCTTTGACAATCCAACCCAAGCCAACAGCTCTTTTAGATTAGCATTATCCGCCAAACCAGACTGCCCCGCGACAGACAAAGGTAATGCCACATTATCCACGACCGAAAGATGATCCAAAAATTGGCAATCCTGATGCACCACACCAACGCGGCGGCGCGCAATGGCGATATCGTCTCGGGTCATGTCACGCAAATCTTGTCCGAACAAACGCACGTGCCCTGCTGTTGGAACCAAAGCACCGTAGCACATTTTCAACAATGTCGTTTTACCCGCGCCAGAGGGACCGGTGAGGAAATAAAAAGACCCCGAAGAAATCGACAAGGTCATGTCCGATATCAGCTCTCCGCCCCCATAGGAATAAGCGGCATTTTCAAGTTCTATCAACGTTTCCTCGTTTATCACTGGACGATTTAAATTGTTGTGCCTGAGCTATAATCAGGATGCAATCTTGTTTCCTGCAAGAATAGTCTTTAACGAATGCAATTAACACCTTAATGTGTAACAAAATGTAATTCCGAGGCGTAATCGAGGACAGTAGTATACATGCGGCTAGTTTGTCCAAATTGTAGTGCACGGTACGAAGTACCAGAAAACGTCATTCCCAAAAACGGTCGGGATGTCGAATGTTCTTCTTGTGGTCACACGTGGTTTGAAAACCACCCCGGCAAAGCGACAGCAACGCCAAGCGTCACACCAGTCCCACCACTAAGTGCGCCAAATGAAGACGATGAACTACAGGCGGCGTTGAACGACCCATTGCCAGAACCCACGCGCCCCGCAGCAAACAAAGCAAAAATTGATCCCGCGCTTTCCGAAGTCCTGAAAGAAGAAGTCGCACGCGAAATGCAAGCTCGCAAAGGCAACACTTTGGAAAGCCAGCCTGAGCTGGGCCTAGAGGATAACTTTGCAGCGCTGCCCTCAGTGGCCCCAACTCGGCCCAAGGCGCCGTCTTCGACAGACGATGAATTGCACGAATTGGAAACGCTTTATAAGCAAGGGATCAAAGACATTCCTGCCAAACGGCGTGAACTTTTGCCCGACATCGAAGAAATCAATTCGACGCTAACCTCAACCCGAAGCCGCACAGAACACCGATCCTACGAAACGTCGCTTCCCCAAGATCAACGTAAACCACGCCGGTTTAAGGGGTTTGTGTTTGGATTGCTTATTATCGCGATCGCAACGGCACTCTATGTTTATGCGGGCGAATTCGGTCAGGCGATGCCTGCTGCGCAGCCCTATCTGGATGCCTATGTGACCCAAATCGATCATGCGCGTGCTTGGCTAGATACAGTGACGCAAAACGCGATTTTATGGCTGGAATCCCAAGCTGCCAAAGCGCGTCAAGGGTAATCAGAACCGTTCCAGCAACCGCTTTAGATAATCGCGTTCCTTGTCGGATCGCTCTAGATCCCCTGTGCGGCGACGAATTTCATCCATAATGGCATTCTGCTTTTCATCAATGTCGGCATCGCCAACCGATGCATCAGAATTGCCATTTTGTCCGCCGACGCCTTGGGATCGTCCAAGGGGGTCTGACCTTTCTCCGCCTGCGTTTTGCTGATTGGTGCCTTGGCCGTTTTCGGAATTTTCAGCCATAGCTTGATCTATGCTTTTGATCCCCTCGCGCAGCGCATCCATTGCCTCTGCTTGGCGATCCAAGGCCCCGTCCAAGTTTTCCTCTCGCAAGGCACGCTCGGCGTCTTTCATTGCTTCTTGGGCTTGGCGCAAAGCACGCTGACCGTCCCGGGCGGCTTTGCCATCTAAATTTGGCAAATTATCCCGCTGCCTGTTCAGTTGGTTTTGCAAGTCTTGTTGGCGTTGTGCCAGGTCATCGCCGGATTGATCTGACGGAGTTCCATTGAATTGATCCTGAAGTTGATCAAAGGCTTGATCCGACAAACCCTGCTGTTCGCGCAAAGTATTCGACAGGTCGTCCAAGGTTTCTGATGGCGTACCACTTTCGCCCCCTTGGGGTGACTGTGCCATTTGCATGTTTTCCACCATGTCTTGGAATTCATCCAAAGCTTGCATCGCTTCTGCCATGCGCCCTTGCTCCATCAAGTCCTGAATACGATCCATCATCTCTTGAAGCTGATCCATCGACATTTGCATTTGATCTTGATCTGCGAGTGAACGCTCTTCTGGTGTCATTTCCGCCATGTCGCGTTCTGCCTCTTGACGCAGCTGGCGCAAATAATTTTCGTTAGCAGCACGCAAATCTTGCATCAATTTTTCGATTTCTTCGGGACTGGCGCCGTTTTTTATGGCTTCGCTTAACCGCTCTTGGGCTTTGCGCATACGTGCCAAAGCATCATCAACATCGCCCTCTTCGATTGCCATCGCAAGGGACCACAAATCTTGGGCGATCTTTTCACGTGCCACCTTGGTGTTTGACGTAACAAGCGCCGTGTTCCATCGATCCATAATATTGCGCAACAAAAGGTAATGCGTTTCACGGATAAATTCCGAATGTGGTTTATAGGTCAATGCGCGCATCAATCGCAGCGCACGCCGGTCATTTTCGGATGACCACAAAACATCGCGTCGCAGCTCTATCAAACTGGCGGCAAGTGGGTCAAAAAATCGACGTGCTGGCAGTGTTGTAAACAATGGCTCGGAAAGCGTTGTGTTGCCTGCGCCATCCGTGACTTCGACCCTTATGCGTACTGGCAAATGCGCCCAGACTGACTCTGAGAAATCTTGCTCTGCGACAGCTTTCATATCGGTGCGCAGAGACCGTAATGAAAACGCAAGCGGCATTTCAACGGTCGATGGACCCTGGTAGTCAGGGATCAACCCAAATCGTCGATCCAAGAGCGCCGCGTCCAAGTCAACCAGCAACCGCCCACTGACGACCCCAAAATCATCTTGGGCCGCATAGGGCAATTGAGAGGCGCCAAAATAATCCGCACTAAAATCCGATGTGATTTGAACCATTGGCGGCGCATCCTGTTCCACCTGAATACTCCAAGTCGTTTTGGGATCGGATGTGATTTGCAGCGTACCAGACCGCTGAATAGGGATACGCATCACAGTTCCATCAACGACGTCTTGGTCCGTCACGTCCTGATCAACCCACGCGTCTGTTTCGCTATAGGTGCGTAGTTCGATAATGCTGCCTTGGAACACTGACAGTGGCGTTTCAGTCAAAACATCCAATAAATAAACCGTAGGTTGTTGGGTGTATTCTGGCGGGATTATCCAACCTTCCCAAGTTCCCCCATTTGCAGCCAAAGCCGTACCAAGATCACGTCGCCCTTGATCAAAGGACAGCCCCCCAGATCCAAAGAGCACCCCGACACAACATGTCAAAAGCGCAATAAAGCGCAGGCCAAATGGGTCAAGATGTGAAATTTGGAAATGCCCCGCATGAGGGCGCGCCTTTTTTGCAACTGAACGCAGTTTGGCTTGTTGCAAGTCCCACAGTTCAGCATTTCCAGTCGCTTGTGCATCCATCAAAGAAAACAAAGGACGCCCCAATAGCGTTGCGTCCACGCGCTCAATCGCCTGACCAAATCGCGGCGCATGTAAACGCAAAGCACCAAAGACCGACAGCCCAAGGAAAATGATACAATAGACACCAATGCCCGCAAAACTAAGGCTGGGGATCAAACGCGCAAGGCCAACACCGAATAAGATCCAAGCCGCAAGCGGCCAAAACGCCAACCATAGGCGTTCACACCAAAGGGTGCCGTACGTCACCCAAAGGGTGCGGCGCACATTTGGCAGATCAGCAAAGAGCGATGATAGTTTCAGCGGGCCACTCCCTTTCCATGGCGACTATAGCCATGAAGGGATGGTATCGCGATTTATCATTTCGTCAAAGGTTGGTCTTGGGCGAATAACGGCAAATTGATCACCATTCACCAAAACTTCGGGGATCAAGGGGCGTGTATTATATTCGCTCGACATCACGGCGCCATAGGCACCGGCGGATCGAAACGCGACCATGTCGCCTTCGGATTGGCTGACCAAGTTGCGCCCTTTGGCAAAAGTGTCTCCGCTTTCGCAGACAGGTCCGACAACATCATATGGTTCCTGCTCTGCCGCGACAGCTGGTTCAACAACCGGTACAATGTCATGATGCGCATCATACATCGCAGGGCGGATCAAATCATTCATTGCCGCATCAACAATCAAAAATTTGCGGTCTTCGCCTTCTTTTACATAGATCACCGAAGACACCAATATCCCAGCATTGCCAGCAATCAACCGACCCGGTTCGATTTCGATTTCACAGCCCAAACCACCCAAGACGCGCTTGACCATTGCACCATAATCGGACGGCAAAGGCGGAGCTTCGTTAGAGCGCGCGTAAGGTATCCCCAAACCGCCGCCTAAATCCAAACGACGGATGTCATGCCCATCTGCACGCAAAACCTGGGTCAGCTCTGCGACCTTTTGATAAGCAAGTTCGAATGGCTCAAGCTGGGTCAATTGGCTACCGATATGCACATCAATGCCTATCACATCCAACCCCGGCAATGTCCCGGCAAGCCGGTAGACATCACGCGCCCTTGAAATAGGAATGCCGAATTTATTTTCGGATTTGCCTGTTGCTATTTTCGCGTGAGTTTTTGCATCTACGTCAGGATTCACACGAATGGTGATCGGCGCGCGCAATCCCAGTTCTGTTGCGACCTCATTTAGGACCAACATCTCTGGTTCGGATTCGACATTGAACTGACGAATGCCACCTGTCAAAGCAAGCCGCATTTCATCACGTGTTTTACCAACACCCGAAAAAACGATACGCTCCCCCGGAACGCCTGCGGCTTTGGCACGCGCATATTCACCAGCAGACACCACATCCATACCAGCACCAAGTTTCGCCAAACTGCGCAAGATTGCTTGGTTCGATGCCGCCTTCATTGCATAACAAACAAGGTGATCCATCCCCGACAGCGCTTCGTCAATCAGCTTGAAATGCCGCTCAAGCGTCGCAGTGGAATACACATAAAACGGTGTGCCAACTTCGGCGGCAATATCTGCGATCGAAACGTCTTCGGCATGCAGGATGCCAGCTTGATAGTTAAAGTGGTCCATGAACGTCCCTAACCTTTTAATTCGAACTTGTTGCCATTGGTGCCTTAGGCGCGCCATCAGCGCCACAGCCTGCTATAGCCAAGGCCAATACTGTCATAATGAGCAACCGTTTGATCATAAGCGATCTTTCCACATTTGAACTTGGACCAAAACCTGTGCTGGTGCAGTGCCTCCATAGGACATCCGCGACGCGACAGAGTTTTCCACAGTCAGCACTGAAAACACATCATCTGTGATTGCGTCATGGACAGATTGCATATCTGCGAGCGTCAAATCAGGAAGATCGCACCCTTTCTGTTCAGCCATAGCAACCAAAGACCCAGTCACATGGTGCGCATCGCGGAACGGCATATTCAAGGCACGAACCAACCAATCCGCCAAATCCGTAGCTGTCGAAAATCCGGATCCTGCTGCCGCTGATAAATTATCGCGGTTAGCCGTCATGTCTTTGATCATGCCTTCCATTGCGGCCAAGGCCAACATCAAGCTATCCGCAGCATCAAACACTTGTTCCTTATCTTCTTGCATATCTTTGGAATAAGCCAGCGGAAGCCCCTTCATGACCATCATCAAAGCAACATTTGCCCCAAAAATGCGCCCAACCTTCGCGCGGATCAGCTCGGCTGCATCTGGGTTCTTTTTCTGTGGCATAATGGACGAGCCGGTGGAAAAGCTATCTGACAACATAACAAATTTAAATTGCGCTGATGACCAGATCACCAATTCCTCGGCAAAGCGGCTAAGGTGCATGGCACAAATTGAAGCAACGCTCATGAATTCCAACGCAAAGTCACGGTCACTTACGGCATCCAACGAATTGGCAGCAGGGCGCGTAAAACCAAGCGCCGCTGCTGTCATATGGCGGTTAATCGGAAACGAGGTTCCAGCCAGAGCAGCCGCCCCCAAGGGACATTCATTCATCCGCTCGCGCGCGTCGCGCACACGGCTAAGATCACGACCAAACATTTCCACATAGGCCATCATATGGTGGCCCCACGTGACGGGTTGCGCCGTTTGTAAGTGTGTAAACCCTGGCATGACCCATGCGGCACCTGCTTCTGCTTGATCCAAAAACGCCGCGATCAATGCCAAAAGACCTTGTTCAAATGCATCAAGTTGGTCCCGAACCCACAATTTGAAATCCGTCGCCACCTGATCATTTCGAGATCTTGCCGTATGCAAACGTCCGGCTGGTTCGCCCACAATTTCCTTTAGCCGCGCTTCGACATTCATATGAATATCCTCAAGCGCGGTTGAAAATTCAAAATTTCCATCTTCGATTTCTGACAATACCGTGAGCAGACCTTCACGAATAGTTTCCGCATCGCTATCTGTGATAATGCCTGTCTCTGCCAACATGGCGGCGTGGGCTCTTGAACCTTGGATGTCTTGTTGAGCCATACGCTTGTCAAACCCGATAGAAGCGTTAATTGCTTCCATTATGGCATCTTGACCAGCGGCGAAACGGCCACCCCACATTTGGTTCGAGGACTTGTTTGACATTACTTTGCCTTTCGGAGGATCTATGCGTCTTGTATTAACTTTGGCTCTTTATACGGCCTTTGCTTTGGGTGCAAATACTGCCTTTGCAGAAAACCCCAATTACGCACAAATTACACCCCTGCTAAATGGCGATATGAAAAAGCTGAATTTTCATTCAGACCCCAAAGACGTGTCCAACCTGTCCTTTGTAGATGAAAACGGACAAGAGTTTGCTTTTGCAGATTACACTGGAAAATACGTCCTTGTGAATTTCTGGGCCACTTGGTGTGCGCCGTGCCGCAAAGAAATGCCCGGCTTGTCAGAACTACAAACCCAACTTCAAAGCGATACATTCGAAGTCGTCACTCTTGCAACCGGTCGCAATTCTCCTGCTGCCATTGCCGATTTTTTTGACAAAATCAAAGTGTCAAACCTTCCTAAATTCCAGGATCCAAAACAACGGATTGCGCGCGAAATGGCGATATTGGGCTTGCCGATGACAATCATTCTGTCCCCAGACGGACAGGAAATCGCGCGCCTACGCGGGGATGCAGATTGGGCAAGCCAAGACGCCATTGCGGTTCTTAGCGCACTCACTGCAGAGTGATCAGAACTTTAGATCAATTCGAAGCGACCCGACAATTTGGCCAGACGCCTGTTGATCAAATTCAGGGCTCAGCCATGTTGCGCCATAAAACCAATCTATCCGCTTGCCTTTGTGCAAAACACCCGCACGCACGCGGTGACGGATATTGGTAAGCTGCGCCCAACCATCGCTTGGCAAAAATGCAGAGTTTTGAACAAAAGCTGTGTCAGCCCCTAAAATAAACGATGTCCCCTGCTCTGGATGAATAACCGTTGCATATTTGAAACCTGTTACTGCATCGCGAATTGCAAAATCGCGTTTGGCAATGTGTCCAATGTTGATATCCGCACCAAACCGCACCAAAGATTCCATACCAAATCGCAGCTCGGCAAAAGGCACCATGCGCAACCTGTCAGAAAAATCAAAATCGCGACTTGCTTCGGCGACCCCGCCCAAGAGAACTTGGGATTTTATCTGATTTTTTGTTACAAACTGTGAAAGTTGATCGGCCCCCACCAAATCGTGGATCGTTGATTGTATTGTTTCCAGGCCATTCTTTTTGCCTAAAATACTCGTTTCTAAACCAAGGATATATTCCCAGTGATTGGGTTGGAAATGTGTGTGAACACCAAATGTCAAAGCCGTACCAAACTTGCGATCCCCGAACGCGTCGCGCGTTAAATCCCAAGGGGCCGTGACCTGAGCATTCAAGCGAAATTCTATCATGTCACCAAATCTTGTGGGGACAATATCCGGCCGATGCGGAGCCCAAACGCGGCTGGTTTGCAGCGACCCCGTTTGCCAACGATCATGTCCATCGCCAAGCAAATCGTTGGTCAGCAAACGACCATAGCCGACAAATGTGCGATCCCGTTCCTGCGCAGTCAAAGGGGCACACAAGCTGCCTAATAGGGCAACAAATAGTACCGCGTGTAATGGTTTTCTTGTAAATTTCATAATAAATCGCATCCTGTATCCCACCCGTCCACATGATGTTGCACAACAAAAAAGGCTGGGCAAGTATTTGCCCAGCCTTAATGTCATTCAAAAGTCAATTTTTAGTAACGGCCGAAACCGCGTTCGTCATGATCGACCTTGGCAACATCGCCAGATGATTTTGCCACAGGTGCTTTTTCGACTGGTGCTTTGGTCGTCGCTTTCCCAGAAGGTCGACGCGTCCGGTTCGCAGCAGCGCCCAAATCAAACTGAGAAATCTGACGACGAACCATGTCGTTTGATGTGCTCAATTCGTCTGCGACCACAGTCAATTCTTCGGCACGTACAGCATTGGTCATTGCTGCGTCAGAAATTTCCTGAATGGCCCGGTTGATGTACGTCACGCCACGCGCTTGTTCATCACTTGCCATGGTAATTTTACCAACAAGCTCGGTGACTTGGGAAATATCATCTGCAATTTTGTCAAATGCTTCACGTGCTTGGTTTGACACCTCGACACCTGCTTCAACGCGCTTTGATGAGCCGACGATCAACTCAGATGTTTCCTGAGCCGCTTTTGCGGAGCGTCCTGCAAGGTTGCGCACTTCGGCAGCCACAACTGCAAAGCCACGACCATGCTGACCTGCACGCGCAGCTTCAACAGCGGCATTCAAAGCAAGCAAGTTGGTTTGGAACGCAATTTCATCGATCACTTTGATGATTTTGGCAATATCTTCTGACGACGCCTTGATACGGTCCATCGAGTCAACCATGCGATTGATCTTTTCCTTACCATCTTGAACGACTGCAGATGTTCCAACAACCAGATCATTTGCCTCTTTCGCAGCATTCGCATTCGACAAAACCTGGCTTTCTGTTTCTTCAACAGAGGATGACAGCTCTTCAACAGAAGATGATTGCACTTCGGCATTTGCAGCCATCACTTTGGCCGCGCTCATCATTTTCTCGGCAGCTTCAGACGCCGTATCATTACCATCTTTGATGCCGATCAATGTACGTTGTGTCATTTCAAGGATTTCATCAACGGCACGTGTGGATGACCCAACTTCGTCTTTGGCAGACGTGCCAACGCGAATGGTTAAATCGCCACTAGATACGAAACGCTGTAGTCCAGTCTGCAAGGATGTTAACGGAACAGAAATAGACCGGGCCAGCCATAAGCCTAACAAAGCGACAACCAACATCGTTGCAACCGCAACCAACAAGATCTTGTTGCGTAATGAGCTGACCGCTGACATAGCTTCATTATAATCGACCTGCCAAATAAGCCCCATGTCCACGCCAAAGTGTGGATGCGAACCATAAGAGGTTATCATTTTTCGACCATTCGCAGGGTCTGTCGTGATGTCAACATCGTTGACCCCGGAAAACGTTAATTGCAGCAATTTTGAATTCAAAAAGAAATCCGGTGCGGATTCAGGCGAATTCGGCTCTACACCCGAACTGAACTTGATCAAACCATCGGCGCCAATCACAAAAGCTTTGGCTAATCCGTCAAAGCCTGCCTCGTAGGAAATTGTGGCTTGAAATGGTGCAGGATCAAGCTGCAAAACCAATGTGCCCAACAAAGCATCAAATTGATCCTTTACTTCCAAGGCTATAAATGATGCCAAAATTCCGTTAGAAATTTCGTATGGTTCAAAAGTGGTCAACCCAATCTTTGAACTTTTGGCACGCTCAACAGCTAATGCTAAACCCGTATCGCTTAAGATAGGTGAGTTGATATTTTCAGCAAAGTCGCCTTCTTTCATCACAGAGTAAATAACATCCCCCTCTGGCGACACCAAGAAGATATCATAATAGCCATATTCCGTTAACATCGTACGGAACCAATCGTGATATTTACTATGGAATTTGGAATAATAGCTACCATCATCAACAGTGTCAGCTAACTGACGCTCGCCAAGTGGGAAAGGGTTGTTGCGGATATATGACGCCTGGAGAAAGTCTTTTGGGTTACCGCCTTCTCGACGAATATTTTCAAACCCAGCGCCCAAACGCGTAAACGCATCTTCAGTCATGCCCGTGCCGGCAATGACATTCAAATCTGCTTCGATCCGTTTGTAATCACGATCGATAGATTTCCCAATGGATTGCTCAACTGATTTGAGCTTAGCGAAAACGTCGTTTTCAAGAGTGCGCGAGGTTTCAAGATACGATAAAAGCCCGACGACGACGACGGAAAATGTCGTCATAATCGCAAATAGCGCGGGCAACTTTTTTGCGATTGTAATTTTGTTAAGCATGACAGCCTACCTTTCGAATGACCAGGCGATACACACACACAGCAAGATTGGGGCCAAGCTGCATGCGTGAAACGCTTCGAGTCTGCTAACGGCATCGAAAAGGAAACTTTTAACGCTTGGTCCAAGAGACCTACGCCTCTGAACCGAGGGTTACTTTTGTTGATACAAAGGGGTATGCGAAATAGCTTTGGACACGTCCCAGAAACGAACGCGACTTGTCATTACTATAACAAACGTCAATGTTAGACTGCTTTTTTAGTAAGTCCGCCAAAACGCCGGTCTTTGCTGGCGAAGTCATTTACCACAGCGCTAAGTTCCGCAGGTGTATAATCAGGCCAAAGTGTATCAGAGAAACTAAGCTCGCTATAAGCCACATGCCATAGCAAGAAATTAGACAACCGCACATCGCCACCTGTTCGCACAATAAGATCTGGTGCGGCACAATGCGCCAAATGCGTCGCATTGCTGAATGCTGTTTCGTCTATATCATCCACTGACAAAGTGCCGTCTGCAACCTGTTGTGCAATAATTTTTGTCGCATCCAGAATTTCAGCCTGACCACCATAATTGATCGCAATGTTAACAGTCATGCGCTGACAATCCTGCGTAAGGTCGGACACATGATCCATCGTTTGTGTTATCGCTGCGGGCAATCCCACACGTGAGCCAATGAAGCACACTTTGAACCCCAAACGTTTAAATTCTTGGGCCTTTTGAACAAAAAAGAATTTAAACAGGCGAAACAACGTTTCAACTTCTTTGGCAGGGCGTTTCCAGTTTTCTGTCGAAAACGCGTAAAGCGTTATAACATCGATGCCGATTGAGGGGGCAAATTTCACGATATCTTCGACGGCTTTAACGCCGCGACGGTGCCCCATAACACGAGGCAAGCCTCGGTTGGTCGCCCAACGTCCATTTCCGTCCATGATAATAGCTACGTGCAAATTATTTCTCCTCAAAAGGTAATTGAATGACTGTTTCACGTCGTGTGCAATTTAAAAAGTAATGTTTTCCATACGATAAATCATAACCTATATTAATTGCCATGCAAATAAGTAGACAGATCCATTTTTCGCGTTAAACCGTATCACAATATCACCAATTGGATTAAAGAGGGAAAATGAACATGGACTTAAGCACATATTCACTTGATCAATTATTAACACTCAAGCGCCAAGTTGAAAAAGAAATTGCGTCTTTTGAAACACGTGCTTTGGAAAATGCACGTGTTGAATTAGAAAATCATGCTAAAACTCTTGGGTATTCACTTGAACAGATAATCAATTCCAAAGCCAAGCGACCCAAAATTGCGCCCAAATATAAAGACCCTAATGATAACAGCAACACATGGACTGGGCGCGGTCGCAGGCCAAACTGGGTGTCAGATCAGCTTGATGCCGGAAAAACCTTGAAAGATTTAGAAATCTAAATCCATATAGCTTTTCCAATTTCGCTCGAGCGTGTTTTTAGAATTAGAGATATAGATGTCTCTGTCCATCTGGCTCCAGTCGCGAAGCGGTACATAACGCCCTTTTCTGGCTTGAATAGAGCTATCAAAATATATCGGTGCCTTGTTGGATTTTGAATAGGCAATCGGAAAATGCGCGCCAAAACTAAATCCGTGATCATTGTCAGGGCTTAGATCATATGTTCCTGTGAAAAATATGCGGGCCCCATTTAAGATTGGCTTTTCAAACATAAAGTGGGTCGATTTATCATAACGTCCTTGGGATTTCACCCAATCCACGGACGTTGTCCAATATCCACCAAATCGCGGCCTAAATTCTTGGACGCTCATGGAGATGGCTGTTTGTGTACATTGGTCACAGGATTGATCCGACGAAAAATATGCCTGAAGGGAAAACAGCTTTTCACTGGACCGCGCAGGTTTATAGGCGCTGACAAGGAAACCTTGGTTTTGGGCATCAAATTGCCCCACCCGAAAACGTGCAAATCCCAATGCACCACTATCGATTTCGGCCCCGATTAACATCTGATCAAGTGCTAACTTTTTCGAACTCAATTTGTCTGTGCTCAAAGATAGGCCAGATTGAACAAATACGTTCCCGCCCAAAGCCGCGTAGACGTCGGTTTGCAACAGTGTCTGTGATGCGTCTTGCAAGGTAACCCCAAGGTTAAATCGCAAAAACGCCGATTTGGTTGCTTCTTGGGACTGCCCATGAAAGTCACTTAGGTAAAAGAGCGCTGATTCATCGCCTGTCTGTACTGCGGTGTCCAATTCTTGCGCTGGAATGGTCACGCCTATTTTTTGAACCCCTAATGACCGGTGGTTTAGTTCGATGGACGTTTCAAAATTGGAATTTGACGCACGGCGGTCAGCTATATCTGACTGAAGCCCTTTGTCACGTAAAAGATCAGTTTCAACGACAATACGATCTTTGATCGAGAATAATGTTTCCGGATCATCCAGAATTAGCGTGTATAATTCTGATTTCGCGATGTTCAAAACGCTGGTTTCACCACGCTTAAACGTCAAAAGGCTTGATGATAGTCTTTCAAAAAATCCATTTTTCTCAGCACAATCAAGCGGTTCAAAATCGTTACCACGTATTTCCCAAACAAAATCATCCTTGACCAAAATCGATGCACCCATATTTTCGTATAAGGCGTCGGTCAAAGACCATGTGCGGTCCGAAATTTTTGAAAACACAATGTGCTTTAACACGATCTGTTTATCATCGAGTTCATAGACCTCGATATAATCACCAGAGCGATTTCGCACTTGGTCTGATTTTCCAGTGCCCGTGATAATTTTGATGTCACCAGCTGAAATTTCTAGAATGCTTTCATTTGAAACATTCAGGGATTTGAACAAACGGTTTCGTTCGGAAATCAAATGGTCGGCACATGCTTTCGCAAATCCGATGTTTGGCAGCACTCCAAATAGGAATGCTGCTATGATCAATTTGATGATGCGCTTTTGTATCACCCCGCCCACCGTTTGGCTATTTCACTGCATTTATAGCAAGAAGAGATGTTGCAATATTCCCTAAGATTTTAGAAATAATTTCCGTCAAACCAAGCGCTGTCAGCTTATCCGTTTTCGGAGGAACGACAATAACAGCCCCCGGCGGGATGATGACTGTTTCATCGGATGCAGATTCAATTGGTTTGCTTTGCCCGTTTGGAAGAACCATGAATACCTTTTTCTGATCCGCAATACGGTCAAACCCACCAGCATCCGATATATAATCCATCAGCGACTTATTGGGGCTAAATTCGGTTGAAACCTGACTAAACACACTGCCAATTACGCTGATATGCGATGGGCGCTGAGGCACAAACACGTTGTCACCATCTTGCAAGTAAATTGGGTTAGATTTGGTCCGCAACGCAATATTAACTGTTTGTCGGCCTGATACAGGGGATAACTTGAGCTGTTTTGCGAAAGTCAAAACTGCAGAAATTTGATCCCCGGCGCCAGTACGATCACTTTGCGACAAAGACAAAATTGATTGCTCGACTTGCCGCGCTAAGGTCAAATTAGCAGCGGTCTGCTCTGCACGTAAAGAGTCACGCGTAAAGACCGCGCCCAATGGATAAGCCACAGGGGTTAGCCCACCTGCCCGCTGGATCACATCATGTAACGTTTCTGAGCGGCTAAATGTATATTCACCGGGGCGCTGAACCTCGCCACTTAGGACAATTTGGCCAACCGATGCATTGTTGATAAAGGTCGGCACCTGAACGTCAAAGTCGCCTTTCAACACAATTTTATGCGCAGGAACGGACTTGATATCAATTTTTTTGCTATCGCGTAGATTCATTGCACCCGACGCATTGGCAACATAGGATCGCACACCAATCCGTGTAATATCAGCCGTCGGAAGGACGCCATTTGCAACACTGATGATTTCTGCAAGCGTGACATTACCGGCTATTGGATAAAATCCAGGTTGCTCAACAGCCCCTGACACCAGCTTTGCCGCCGCCTTCAACCCATTCAGCGCCGTTTTAACTTTTTCTTTTTCTTGAACCTTGGTCGTTTGATTCAATTCGTTTGAATTCACAATGCTATCCGCAGCTTGATCAATCAACTGATCCGCTTCGCTTGAAACGGACAATTCGTCCAATGCGGTAATAGTTTGCTCAACCTCATCAAAAACGTCCCGCATAAAAGCGGTTGTGAAAATATCAATTCGTTGCCCAGGGGAAACATTGAACGACGACTCTTTGCCAATCAAAGAGTCCAATCGCACCGGCAACGTGTTAAAGAACAGTGTGCCACCTTGCTTTGTCAAAACACTCGAATATAGGGGGTAAAGGTCCAGACTGTTACGAAGTTGGGCCGCAATCTGAGATTGGTGTAAATGAACCCCTGCTGGCAACAATGCAATGCGGCGACCGTCAATTGTAATCTCGGCTGGGTTAGAGGCTTCTATAACTTGTGTCCCCAAGCTAAATTCATTTTCACCAAGCGTAAATTCACCCAGATCAACCTTTGACAAAAAGCTTTCTGAATAAAGATGCAAACGCCAACCGCGCGGAACGGAATAGTTCCGTGGAGTGATCCGTGCTGCACCAATTGTAAAGGCACGCGCGCTTTGAGCGCGATTATCCGGATCAATCAAAACCGCGAAATCTTGGGATAGGTCGACTGGAACATTTAACCGATTATCAACAATATCAACCACGCTTTGCTCTGGCAAAGGCGCCAAGAACGCGACACGCCGGTCATCTAGAAAAATTTCCGAAGCCCCAGA
>JAHEJA010000001.1:32395-78758 GCA_024639125.1 Paracoccaceae bacterium | reverse complement strand
CTTGGGATAGGTCGACTGGAACATTTAACCGATTATCAACAATATCAACCACGCTTTGCTCTGGCAAAGGCGCCAAGAACGCGACACGCCGGTCATCTAGAAAAATTTCCGAAGCCCCAGATATTCTAATCGTGGTCAACATTTTCTCAATAGCCAAATCGCGTTCTATTTCACGCTCGCCCAAGAACACCGGCGAAGGATAAAGAGGTTCTCCTAGGTCGTTAAATGCCGTCGGTTGAATTTCAGAAGATGCCGCTTTCTTTTGATTTTCTTCGTAATCCAGTAAATTTTGATAATCTTGAGCGGTAAAAACAGTCAGCTTTTCACCGGGATTGATAACAACGCTTTCGGGGTTAGAAAAGGCATAGCGCAAGTCTACGGCCCGTGCTTGCGAGCTGCCAACTGACGTCGTTTCAATTAACGCGAATTCTAGAACCGCTTCGGGTGTCAGCACCGCGCCTTGGCGTAATACTTGAGACAAGGAAACAGGCCCCGTGCTCGCCACAGAAAATTCTGCTATCGTTGCCCCTGTCACTTCGATTGACGAAATGTTGCGCGTTTGGACAAATTGAATGCGCACAGCTTGACCATTCGATAATTGGAACGGCTGATCACGATCGACACGCTCAGAATTGGCAATACCGTTTTGATCAAACGAGAGTAGTTCGATCGATGCTCCGGGAGGGATAAGCGAAATATTGGCAAGGGCAAACAAGTCTTGGCCATCGATTGTCGCGCTATCTGCACCAAGCTCGTAAATCGCGGCGCGCCCACCAAATCCAGAGACGGCAACGGTTGCACCCAATGACCCAAAATGCACACGAACACCGGACTCGATTAAGGGATCACGCACATCGGATGCATTGGTCAAAATATCATATAAATCAAAAGTTTCGCGTTTCCCTGAATCGTAAAGCAGCGTTATGTTTCGCAACGATGCCTGTGGCCCCAATTCCCCGATATATCCCAAAATTCGGCTCAGCGGCGTATAAGCCGGTAAGGCAAGTGTTTTTGGTTCTTTGACAGACCCAGTAATGCGCACAGGGATCAATCGGGCCGCATCAAGATCGACAAACGCGCGGGCCGATGCATCGTCAACGCGCAATTGTTCGCTCAATTCATCTTCGAATTCGGCAAGGGTCATGCCCGTTACCCGAAACGGATTTAAATCAGGAAGGGTCACTTCGCCCCGTTGATTCACGGTGACATTTAAATCCAAACTAAGAATGCCACGTAACGAAATCGACAAGGCATCACCGGCGGCAAGCACATAATCATTCGCAACTGAGTTGTAAAAGAGGATGGAAGGGTCTTGATCGAACGAAAACACATCCGCCCCAAACAGATCCAATTCCTGCCCCGTTAAGACGCGAAAATATTCCACGATGGGTGACTTTGGCTCCGCCTGATCGGTTCTAATTCCTGTATCGGCACCTAATACATTGCCAGATGCCTTTAGATCGTTTGCATTCTGAACTGCATTTCTTTGGCCATTTACCTTGGAATCCATCGCTTGCGGTGATTGGCCGGAATTTGCCAAAGCCTGTAATTGCGCTTGTGACAAGCCATTCAAACCGCCAGCTCCGAGCAAAAGCTGCGGGTCTAATGCCTGAGCCGCCACAAATTGAGGGGCCAGAAAAGCTGTGCAAAACAGCACTCTAAATAGTTTAAGCACGGGCGTCCCCTTTATTCGTCAAAGCTTTTTTCACCAATACATAAGCAGTCCCCAAAAATGCGCCCAAAACAAGCGAAAGCGCAAGGATCAAGCTTGATTTTGGCGACGTCGGTCCAAGAGACACACTGGGGCCCATGACAACCTCGGCGACAAATGGGCCATCTCGGCTGGCCAGCATTTGCTTTTGCTCTTCTGATGCAATCATTTTCGCCAACGCTTCACGATGCTCTTGCGATCGAGCGCGCGCTATTTTTTCTTGATAGAACTGCAGCGCTTGTGTGCCACTCGCAACATATTGCTCTTTTAACATTTTGTCAGTTTCATAAACAATTGTTTGCAAGAATTGCTTCGCAAAATCGCTCTCTACGACTTCCATTTTCAAAGCTAAAAATCCGGTGTCTTTATCTTCGCTAATAGACACGGATTGACCTATGTATGCCGCCAATCGCGCAGCATCCGGTGCACGATAATCCATCGGTTTTTCACCTGTGAGGATAAATTTTACTTGTTGTTTCAATTCGCCAAGTTGACTTGGGGCTTTTGCCGCAAAATTACCGGCTTCTTCATCCCACTCGGAATCGAAAATCACAGTAAGATATGTGTCATATTTTAGCACTGTACTGGCAAGCTCTTCTGCTTTGATCATCGCTTTGAATTTTGAAAAATCACCAGAACCGCCAGATGGCAAACTAACACCTGCCAAAGATGCCAAACCACCAAGTCCAGCAAGGTTGGGACCGGATTGCTCTTCTCCAACTTGGCTAACAGTAAGAGAAACCGTATATTTTCTATCGGCTCGGTGCAGATACAAAGACCCAAGCGCAATAGAGCCAACGACAAATAACGCGATCACAAATTTACCAGCCCAAATCGTCGCAAACAATTCAAGCAAATCTATTTCGTCTGAAAACTCAGGTTCTTTGGCAGACATGTCCTGCATCAGTAAATTGCCCCATAATAATTTTTACGTGTTTTTACACGATTTTCGATACAATACCAGAAGTCTGCGTCAGCTTCGTGCAAACCGTCTCGCTATGAACATGCCAAACACATAGGTCAGCCAGAAAAGTATCGAAAAAATACCCAACCCAATCAAGCCAGCTAGATTATTTTCGGCGAAGACAACGGCACAAACGATTGGTATACTGGCTAATGGAATGACAATCACCGTTGCCAATGGGTTGGATATATAGCGTTTTTCCTTGGACAACAAAGTCATCTCAATTGCGCGCATAACCAATTGGTGAAAATGTAACCTATCTGGTTTATCAATTGGCTTTCCAGTCATCCGCCGACGAATAATCGCAAAGATCATATCTGCAGAGGGCCAAAAAAAGATCAGAAAAATCGAAAACGGGGCCAGCTCTTCGTGCCTATTTAACAGCACGATACCAGACCAGGTGAGCAGATGCCCAAGTGAATATGCCCCGGCATCCCCCAAAAACAATTTTCCAAATGGGAAATTAACCACGAATAGACCGGCTAATGCCGCCACAAACACCGCCAAAAATTGCGACATAACCCAATCTTCGTAAAGTACAGCGATCGCAATCAAACCGATTCCCATTGCTATAGAAACCCCCAAAGCCAAGCCATTTAAACCATCGATTAGGTTCAAAGAATGGCTGATCCCTCCGGACAGCAGGATCGTAAATGCGGCAGCAAAAACAACATTTCCAAAAAGGTAATCTAAACCAGTTAAACCTGTATAGGGTATCCACACCCCAAGCGACACACCCGCCGTAAGCGCCGAGAGAAACGATAAAATTAAACGGCGCTTTGGACTGACATCAAATCCTAAATCTTCGCCCAAACCACCAATAAAAACAGGTAAAGTTGACATAAGTAAAAGTAACAAGAAAATAGAATGTTCCAAAAAAAACAGACTGCCAAATGTCAATCCAAGGGCGATTGCAACACCGCCGATACGAGGTGTCGGAAGCTTGTGGGCAGACTGAACCGCTGTGCCATTATGACCTTTGGACGTACGTAAAATATGGAGCGGTTTTGTCGCCAAAATCAACAAACAACACATTAACGTAATTACGAACACAACGACAGGTTCTGGAAAACCACTCATTAGCCACCCACCAAATAATCTTTTCAATAAGTTGGGTATCTAGCATGAGTTTAGTTATCAAGTAACAGATTCCATACTGAAAATTCAAAAAAAATCTTTTGGCAACTTTCACAGGATTTGTTTGATGTGATCAAACACTATATTTATGTCATGAAATCATTTGTTTTCGAAACTGGAAAACGGGGTCCCCTCATGTCACGTCGATATGAAATGAGGGGAAAAGCATTATGCCTCAGCGGTTTCGCTTACTGCTTCTGCAAACGATTGGAAAAATTTTGCAGCAAGTTTCTTTGCAGTGCTTTGGATCAACCGGCTTCCAAGTTGGGCGAGTTTCCCTCCTATTTCAGCCTTAGCTTGGTACCGAAGAACCGTGATGTCACCGTCACTTTCAAGCGTAACGTCCGCACCGCCTTTGGCGTGACCAGCAGCACCTCCGTTGCCTTGTCCTGTCAATGAAAACGCATCCGGCGCGCCAGTCGTATCCAATTGAACTGTACCGCTAAACCGGGCCTTTACGGGGCCAATTTTAAGCACAACTTTTGCTTCAAGCTCTGTATCTGAATGCTTGATTAGCTCTTCACACCCCGGAATACATTGCTGAAGAATATTCGGATCATTCAAAGCCGCATAAACGTGGCTTTTGGGGGCGTTAATAATGATCTCATCTGAGAGTTCCATAATCTGTCCTTTCTTAACAACAGGGAAATCTGATATGCTCGGATTGAGCGGATGTTAGTTTTAACTTCTTGAACCTGTCTTTCAGCGCGTGGATCATTTTTCTCATGCTTTCGGTCCTTTTGTTTTGGGGAAAACCCACCAAGTGCGGCTTGATATTCGGATCATTTTCTAGAAACTTATGAGCCATTCAACGCCGCAACTTTTGCGCGTCGGATTTGCAAAAGTTCGGCAAGGATTGACAACGCGATCTCTTCTGGGGTTACCGCTCCAACGTCCAAACCCGCCGGGGCTTTGACGGACTGAACACGTGCGGCGTCACATCCTTGACCAATAAGCTTGTCCGCAAGTGTTGCAAATTTCAACTTGCTGCCCACAAAAGCTATATGTTTAGAGGGACCTTCAATCGCCATCTTCAAAGCGTCAATATCCCCTTGGCCTTGGGTCGCGATGACAATGTATTTCTGAGGGCGCGTCGCCTTTTCTAAGCCGCTTGAAATTTCTCGTGTCACCGCCCAATGAAATTGTGGTGCAAGATCGGCGAGCGCTTGCGCAACGGGGGATGCCCCCAAAACGACCAATTGCGGTATTGGCAAACAGGGTTCAATAAAAATATCAACGCTTCCCCGAGACGGGCAGCCGTTCTTGGCAAACCGCGTTCCATCCACTTGATCCCCCGCAGCAACACCACGCTCTGTCAAAAGATCCTCTGGCGCAACCGAAACAAGCTGTGGTTGGCCCGTAGAAAACGCCATAAGTGCGGCCTGTTTGACCGCACCACGAGTGCATCCGCCGCCAAGCCATCCATGCAAAATGGATCCATCCACGCCAAGCAATGCCTTGGCGCCCGGTTTTGCCGCCGTCGCGCCGGCAGTGCGCACAATCGTCGCGAACGCAAAGGGTTCCTCTTGGGTTCGTAGTTGCGATGCGACATCGGCAAAGCGATCAGACAATAGTTCAGCAGGGGTCATAATTTCATCACCTCACGCTCTAACGCCGCTAGATCATCTAACGTGTTGGCAGCACAAAATAGGTCCAAATGTTTCAAAGCCGCCGCCATACCCTCGGCGACAGGTGCGTAATCGCGCCATCCCTTTAGGGGATTAAGCCAAATAATTTTACAGCCGCGCTTCTTAAGGTCGCGCAAAGCGTCGTCTAATATATGCGGGGCGGCTGTATCGTATCCATCAGACAAAATCAGCACCACACTTCGACCATCAACAAACCGTTTTGCATATGTTTTGGAAAACCGAGCAAGAGATGGGCCGATTTCCGATCCACCGCCAAACCCATCAGCCATCAAGGACATTCGCCCAATCGCACGCAGCGTGTCTTTGTCTCTCAATGCTTCGGTAATGCGCACGAGGCGTGTGTGAAACAGATAGGCATCCGCCGTCGTGTCACTGCGCATCAATCCAGCCAAGAACGATAGAAATACCTGCGCGTAAATTGTCATTGAGCCAGACACATCACACAAAGCCACAATTTTTCTCGGGCGGTCGGGTCTATGTTTCATCATCAATCGCAACGGTTCCCCACCCGTGGCCAAACTTGCACGTATTGTTTTGCGATAATGAAGGCGATCCCCTTTGCGCG
This sequence comes from Paracoccaceae bacterium, assembly GCA_024639125.1. GTDB lineage: Bacteria > Pseudomonadota > Alphaproteobacteria > Rhodobacterales > Rhodobacteraceae > JAHEJA01. Next base: position 72,732 of record JAHEJA010000001.1, on the reverse strand, counting down.
CGGCAATACGGCGCCGCGAACGGCGATCCCGCAGTGCGGCACCCAAACGCCGCGCAACCTTCTCTGCTTCTGCTACGTCTTCTGAACGCACCAAATCACGAAGATCTTTGCGCATCAAATTACGCACTTGCGTTGCAATTAAACGGCCTTCGCCATCGCTTTCGGCTTCGCCCTGCCCACCGTCTGGCGCGGATGCTGTCCCAGACGAGCCCATGTCTTGGCCTTGGGCGTCGCGCGACGAATGGATAGTTTCTTCGGTAGAGGCATTGCTTTTTGTTGGGACAATTTTTTGTTTTACCCGACCTGCATCCATCCAATAGCTGTCAAACAAAGCGTCAAATCGTTCAACTTCGTCTTTGCATCCTGTACAAACTGCCTTGAGCGCTTGGCGGCTTTGCTCGGCATAGCTTGCGTCAACTTCGCACAAGGCCGACAAAGCCAGTGATGTTTCTGCAACCCCTAACCTAAGCCCGTTGGCCCGAAGATGCGCGATAAATCCAGTTACCCGCGCAGAGGGACCGGGATCGCGTCCTGCAAATCGGGTCACACGTGTCATGCGGCACGCCCTGCGATGCGACCAGCGACTTCTTTCGTGATCTGTGCGCGATCGCTTTGTGTTTTCAGCAAGGTGCTTAATGTGTGCTGTAACACCACAGGATCAGCAGTTAGATCCGCAATACCCAAGCCCATCAAGGCCGCAGCAAAATCCAATGTTTCCGCTATACCAGGTGTTTTCTCTAAATCCTCTTGTCGCAACTTTTGCACAAACCCCACAACCTGAGCCCCTAAGCGTGCATCAAGTGTCGGGTAGCGCGATTTCAAAATAGCCAGCTCGATATCGCGATCTGGATAATCAACATAGCTATACAAACACCGCCGACGTAGCGCGTCAGACAAATCACGCGTACCATTTGACGTCAGAATAACAATAGGCTTGGTTGTCGCCGTTATTGTTCCAAGTTCCGGAATGGTAATTTGAAATTCGGATAAAATCTCTAACAGATAGGCTTCGAATTCTTCGTCCGCGCGATCAATTTCATCAATCAATAAAACCGGGGGCCGTTCTTGTGTGATCGCCGACAAGAGAGGTCGTTCCAATAAAAATTCATTGGAAAAAATCCGTGTCTCTACCGATTTTCCGGTTTCCCCGTCTTCAGCGGCAGCGCGAATTGCCAAAAGCTGATGCTGATAATTCCATTCATAAATGGCCTGTGCCGCATCCAAGCCTTCGTAGCATTGCAAGCGAATAAGCTTGGCGTCCTTGACGGCAGCAAGGCTGCTAGCCAGTTGGGTTTTTCCAACACCTGCTGCCCCTTCGAGCAACAAAGGCCGCCCAAGCGTCAAAGCCAAATGCAGCGCCACACTCAAATCATCAGAGGCCGAATACCCTATGGTGTTAAGAGAGTTTTGAAGATCGCTCCAAGTCATGATTTATCCTATGAATAGGGGTTCGGCCAAACGCCGTTGGCCGAACCCAGAGATCTACGATTTAGGAATGTAACCCTAGCTCGTTGGCAGTCCGCCAAATCCGCCAATGGTCATGTGGCATGTTGGTATGCGTGTTGCCAAATGGACGGAACGCATCTTGGACCGCATTCGAGAAACACGGAACACCACCGACATGCGGGCTTTCGCCAACGCCCTTGGCACCGATTGGGTGATGCGGGCTAGGCGTTACCGTAAAGTCGGTTTCATAGTTTGGCACTTCCCATGCTGTTGGCAAGAAGAAGTCCATCAATGTGCCGGTTTTCACGTTACCCATATCGTCATAGGCAATTTCTTGGCCCAAGGCGACGGCAAGGGCTTCGGTCAAACCACCATGGACCTGACCTTCGATGATCATTGGGTTGATACGCGTGCCGCAGTCATCCAACGCATAGAAACGGCGGATTTCCGGAACACCTGTATCAACATCAATATCCATAACGCAAACATAAGCGCCAAATGGATAGGTCATGTTGGGTGGATCATAATAGCTTACCGCTTCTAAGCCGGGTTCAAGCCCTGGAATAGCCTGATTATAGGCAGCAAACGCGATTTCTTTCATCGTCTTAAAGCGCTCAGGCGCCCCTTTGACGACAAAGCGATCCACATCGAATTCCACGTCGTTATCGTGCACTTCCAATAGATAGGCCGCGATCATCTGTGCTTTTGCGCGAATTTTACGTCCTGCCATTGCCGTTGCTGCACCCGCAACTGGTGTGGAGCGTGATCCATAAGTCCCAAGCCCATAAGGCGCGGTATCTGTGTCGCCTTCTTCGATGGTGATGCTATCAGCCGGCAACCCAATTTCAGACGCAAGGATTTGCGCAAACGTTGTTGCGTGTCCTTGCCCCTGAGAAATCGTTCCCAATCGTGCGATAGCCGATCCAGTTGGGTGGATACGGATTTCACAACTGTCAAACATTCCCAAACCGAGAATGTCACAGTTTTTCACAGGCCCAGCACCCACGATTTCCGTAAAGAACGACAAGCCAATGCCCATGATTTTGCGGGTTTCGCCCCGTTTAAAGGCCTCGACGCGCTCTGCTTGTTCTTTGCGCAAGCCTTCGTAATCAACGGTCTTTAGGGCTTTGTCCCAAGCCGTGTGATAGTCACCAGAGTCATATTCCCAACCCAGTGCGGCTTTGTATGGGAATTGCTCTTTTTTGATAAAGTTGATGCGGCGCAGCTCTGCTGCATCCATATTCAACTTGATCGCAAGCACTTCGATCATACGTTCGATGAAATACACCGCCTCCGTTACGCGGAAAGAACAGCGATAGCTTACACCACCTGGAGCTTTGTTTGTGTAAACACCATCGACTTCGAGATAAGCAGTTGGAATGTCATAAGACCCCGTGCAAATATTCATAAAGCCCGCAGGGAATTTGGTCGGATCTGCACAGGCATCAAAACCACCGTGATCGGCGACGACCTGACAATGAAGCCCTGTGATCTTGCCCTCTTTGGTTGCGCTGATCTTGCCTGTCATATGATAATCACGCGCAAAAGCTGTGGTCATCAAATTGTCCATGCGATCTTCGATCCATTTCACAGGTTTTCCTGTGACGATAGAAGCAACAACAGAGCACACATAGCCAGGATAGGCACCGACCTTGTTGCCAAAACCGCCCCCGATATCAGGGGAAATAACGCGGATATTATGCTCTTCGATCCCGGAAATCAGCGATACAACAGTCCGGATCGCGTGCGGCGCTTGGAATGTCCCCCAAAGCGTGAGCTTGCCATTAACTTTGTCCATGGATGCCACACAACCGCATGTTTCTAGCGGACAAGGGTGTGTGCGGTGGTAATACATGGATTCTTCGGCAACCACCTCGGCGTTAGAGATGACTTCTTGGGTTGTTTCTTTGTCGCCAGCTTCCCAGGTAAAGATGTGGTTGTGATGTTTGCGTGGACCATGCGCCCCTGGTGCTTTGGGGTCCAAGTCTTCTCTTAGAACCACATCAGACTTTAGGGATTCAAAAGGGTTCACAATAACAGGAAGCTCTTCGTATTCGACTTCGACGGCTTCAATACCATCCGCAGCTGCGTAGCGATCTTCTGCGACAACAAAGGCGACTTCTTGGCCTTGGAACAGCACTTTGCCATCCGCCAGCACCATTTGCTTGTCACCCGCCAAGGTCGGCATCCAATGCAACCCCAAAGGCGCCAAGTCTGCAGCCGTCAAAACAGCAAGCACGCCCGGCACTTGCAACGCCGCTTCTGTGTTGATGCTTTTGATCCGAGCATGCGCATAAGGAGACCGTACAAAATCCCCGAACAACATGCCGTCTAGCTTGATGTCATCAACATAGTTGCCTTTGCCCTGCGTAAAACGTGCGTCTTCTACGCGCTTGCGCGAACAGCCCATACCTTTGAGATTGGCAACCCGTTCTTCGCGGTTATCAAGTTCGTCTTTCATTCTGCCGCCTCCTGTGCTGCATTCATCTCGGCTGCTGCCGCCTGAATGGACTTAACGATGTTCTGATAGCCTGTGCAGCGACAGATGTTTCCTGCCATGCCAAAGCGAATTTCTTCTTCTGTTGGGTTTGGGTTTTCTTCCAACAGCTTGCTTGCGCGCGTGATCATACCGGGTGTGCAATAACCGCACTGAAGCCCGTGATGTTCTTTAAAGGCGGACTGTAGCGGATGTAGATTGTCGGGATCCCCCAAGCCTTCGATTGTGGTAATGGATTTGCCACTGGCCTGCGCCACGAACATTGTGCAGGCTTTGACCGATTTACCATCAATGGTGACTGTACAAGCGCCACAATGCGATGTTTCACACCCGATGTGTGGACCGGTGATGTTTAGTCGTTCACGCAAAGTGTAAATCAACAATTCGCGTGGTTCGGCTAGGAACTCTTGGTCTTTGCCATTCACATTGATTTGGATATGCATTTTCTTTGACATCTGTTACCTCCCTCAGGCACGCGACCAAGCGCGCTCGATCGCGCGGCGCAAAATCACACCAGCGACATGTTTCTTGAATGCTATCGGACCACGGTTGTCTTCGGTTGGGTCGATATCGTTAAGCATCGCGGCGACTGCAGCTTTGAGAGCGGCATCATCCAAAGATGTCCCAATCAACGCAGCGCCAGCATCTTCGGAAAAGATTGGCGTGTCGCTTAGGTTGGTCATCGCAATTGCGGCATGCACACAGGTATCGCCTTGTTTGATCAACTGAACTGCGGCGGCCGCTGTTGCATAATCCCCGATTTTGCGCTTTTGCTTTTCATAGGCGTATCCGCCGCTTGGTACTGGAATAACAACAGCTGTGAGCACTTCGTCATCTTCACGCGCAGTCATGTAAGCCGCTTCATAAAATTCACGTGCAGCAACGGTCCGTTCTCCGTTCGGCCCAACCAACGTAAAGCTGGCGTCCAAACATTGCATCAAACCCGGCATATCGTTGCCTGGGTCGCCATTTGCAACGTTGCCCCCAACCGTTCCCATATAACGAACTTGAGGGTCCGCAATCTGCAATGCAGCTTCGCGTAGGATAGGTGCAACTGCGGTAAGTGCATCGTTGGTGATAATATCATGTTGCGTGACAAGCGCACCAATGCGGATCGTGTCGCTTTGAACGTCGATATCAGACAGTCCACCAACGTCTTGAAGATCGATCAGATGCGGAACATCCGCCATTCTGAGTTTCATCATCGGGATAAGGCTGTGCCCGCCAGCCATGACGCGCGCGTCGTCTCCGTGTTCTTCAAGGACAGCCAATACTCCGGCCATATCCTTGGGGCGGTGATATTCAAATGCCGCTGGAATCATCGGCTATCCTCCCTAAAGGCGATTGTTTTTTGGTATCGCTTAGGGTGGCATTAGATGCGGTGTCGCGCTTTACTATTCTATTGAAATGCGGGGAATTTGCACGAATTGCACCACTGATTGCACGAAATGCGCTGGCTATTCACCAATCGCATCCTGCACGAATTTCAGCTTGGAACGACTCACGGGGGCGGGGGGAACTGACTTTGATGTAAAGATCAAACGACCTTTTTCTTTGCTGCGTTCAAAGCGCGACACCTTGGGCAAATTCACAAGGTAACTGCGATGCGTTTGAACAAAGCCAATGGGCAACAATCGCTTAGACGCCTCTGTGATGGGCCATGCGCAAAACAAACGATCTTGGTTCGTATAAATCTGCGTGTAATGACCATCGGCGCGCACGAACGCCACATCGGTTGACGCAACAAAGATACGCGCACCATCTTTTTCGCACGGAATACGTAACAGAGTTGATCGCACCTCGGTCTCGGCCTCGGTTACAGGTTGCGCGATGTCGCCTGACGGATTTGGTTCTGCCACCAAATACGTTACGCTGACCCAAAGAAAAGTGCCAAATATGACAAAGCTAAATAGCACAACACCGATCGCTAAAAATTCGTTGCTCATGGTTGGTCCAAATTCACTTAGGCTTGGCACAGCAACAAAGCTGGTTCCCGCCATAGCAAAGAAATGAACGGATACCACAGCCACCGCAAAACAAACCGTACCCAAAAATATGTTACGATTTCGCCGGCGACCATAGGCAATCCGGAAGGCCACAATACAGAGCATGACCGCCACACCAGTGGACAGAGCAATGCCAAAAGGTGTGTAAATCGCACGGCACAATTGTAGCCCTGCCATGCCGATATAATGCATCCCTAATATGCCGATACCAACGATCGCCCCTGCCACAGAAATGACCAAAGGGGTGCGTTCCACAAAGTGCAACAAAACAAGCGCGGCACCGACCACCAAAATAGCTGTCAGTGCAGATACCAGAGTGATCGCCGCATCATAATAAAACAAGATCGGCAATTGTAGGCCCAGCATCGCCACAAAATGCATGGCCCAGATACCACCGCCCAATGCGATAGATCCCAGTGCAATTGAAATTTGTCTTTTATGAATGGGTTTCTTTGATAACTCGCGCGTCAATGACAAGCCGGTAAACCCAGCAACCAAGGCAACGATACAAGACGCCAATACGAGAAAAGCATCATGGTGTGCTGTGAGAATTTCCATTTGCGACAAACAATCTCTTAAGGGTTATGGCCACATATTGTACCGCCACTCTTAGGCATGTGCTGCATGACATCCCCCAAAAGCAAACCTGCTACATCCATCCATTGATGATCTTAAACCGCTTTGGAAAATTCTCAAGTCCTGACAGTCATCTGCCTGTCAAATTACAAGGATATCTTGTTCGCATGTCTCGAAATCGGCGATGAGTGGTCGCAAAGATGGATCAAACCAAAGCAAACAAATCGACAATCACCTTGGATTTTTGGCGTTGGCCTCTGCCAATAAATAACGTTTTGTTAATCCATGCATACCGCGCATCCCCTGTTTCCAATCTAGCATGGGTGCGCATATAATAGCTATCCGCAGAAACATCGTGACCAAGGGATAGTGCCTCTATCACCTGCTTTGGGCCATGGCGGTATCCGTAATTGATAACGTCGATCAAAGCCCCATCATCCGTTTCAAAAGCATAGCGCGTATCTAGTTCCGCAACCCCATCCGCGAATATCGTTTGCCAATCCGCCCCCAGATTCAGAATTTTACCAGACACTTTTGGCCCCGTCACGCGCCCTCCAACAATGGGAATAATCCGACGCTGCCCTGCCCGCCCGTGCCCCATCTCTTTGATGGGGGCAAGCTCGACGTCGAGGCGGCAGAAAAATTCAAGTGGTGGAGAGAGCGGATTTGGATCGGGAACGAACGACATGAAGACCTATCAGAAAAAGAGCAAGCAAAAGACCAATCCACATAATGGCAGCGCCCTTCCACAAAATGAGGATCGCAGCCAAAAGTCTAAGGGCAATTTCCCAAGACCGTAATGCAGTTTGATCATAACGCGCAAACGAGGACGCAACGAGATAAAGAACCAAAACCAATCGTGCAAGCAGCCAGCACAAGGACGGAACATCAATGCCGGCAGAGTACCCTTCTATGAAGGTACGACGGCCAGTTTCATCCGCTATGACCCGCGCTTCGTCGATCAGCAACAACTCTGGATACCATGCGAACACAAAGGGTATGGTAAACATTACAATCCCGACACGGACCGCCGCCACACCGGTGCGCATGGGTTCTGTTCGGGTGATAGACGCCGCGGCAAACGCAGCAACAGCAACAGGCGGTGTAATTGCAGAAGCGACCGCAAAATAGAACACGAACATATGGGCCGTGAAAAAGCTGACGCCAAGTTCCGCCAATAGCGGCCCTAGCAAAAGCGCAACGTTCACATAGGCCGGAACCGTCGGCATCCCCATACCAAGCAAAATGGCGCAGAACATCGCACACATCAGCGCAAGCATTAGATACACGCCCCCAACAATGGGAATGTCAAACCCAAAAACAGACAGCATTTGAGCATGCTCTAACCAAGACGCGACAGCGCGGGTTAATTCCCCCGTCAGCCCGCTTTCATTCAAAAACGCCGAGATGATTGACACGGCAAAAAGCAATAAAAATAGCCGCGAAATTAAAACACCACCATCCGCCAAGGACACCAAAATCTTGGACGGTTTTGCACGCGTGTCTGGATCCAACAACAATAATGGAACAAGAACCGCAACCGCCCACCATCCAGCAGAGACAGCATCCCCCGTGGAATTCACAATGGTTTTTGTTATAAATTCCGGCAAGACAAGCGATAGAAACCCTGCGCTGATCACGTCTTTGTTGCCCAACAAAAGCAGCAGGATCGTTAGGATTGGCATCGCAATGGTCAACAGGTTTAACCAATCTTGACGCTCCATAATCAAATCATCGGGCACTTGGCGCATGGCTTGAACGTTTTCACGACGTGCTTGGAACATTACGGCTAGAAAAATTGAAAAGAAATACGCCATAGCCGGCAAAAAGGCAGCCGTGATAACCTTGGTATATGGCACGGCAGTCAGAGCCACCAGAACAAAGGCTGCGACCCCCATAACCGGTGGCATGATTTGCCCCCCAGAGGACGCCGCAGCTTCGACGCCACCGGCGAATTGCGGTGAAAACCCATTGCGGCGCATCATTGGGATTGTTAACCGGCCCGTAGACAGAACATTGGTTACCGGCCCACCAGTAATTGTTCCAAACATCGCAGAGGACACAATGGCCGCATGTGCGGGCCCTCCTCGAAGATTACGCGTCAACCTTACAGCCAGTTTGATTAATGACGTGCCGGCTGCGGATGTCCCAAACAAAGCGCCCAAGACCACATAGGGAAAGACTTGATTAACGATAATGTCCATGAAACGCCCCATGAAACCATCGGGTGTGATAAAAACATTCGTAGCTTTTTGAATGGCTGCTGCCGTGATGTCTCCACCATCCGCACCCAATTTTGTCAGCAAGAAATTATTCTCGCTTAGGTCAAAAATCCAAACAAACGCTGTGCCGACGGTGTAAAGTACCACAACCGATGCCACGATGACCAAAGGGGCGCCCCACACCCTTATGTTATATAGGAAAAACAAAGTGATGATTGTGAACAGCAGCGGAAGGATCCAAACACCGAAACGGGCCTGACAGGAAGGCAGCTCTGCTTCAAGTGAAATTCCGGGGATGACACCAACCGCACGTTCAGCGGCATCCGCGATCAAACGGGCACGCTCTCCTGTGATTTGATCGATTAAACAGATTGAATCAATTTCAACCAAAAAGCCGACTGCGCCCAAAATGGCAGCAAAGATCAATCCAGCGTCTAACAAAAATCCGAGCCATGCCAAATTTGGGCGCTCTCGCGACCACGTGCGATATAGGCTCGCATCCAAGGCAACAATCACCATCATCACGACAAAGACAACGGGATAGAAAAATTCTGGCTGAAAATTTGAGACCCGGAAAAACGGTTGCCCGGTCAATTCACGCGCAAGCGTTTGTAATCCGGGAATTTCAGGCATCGTGTTGATCATTCCCACGATCACAAAAAGCGAGGCCAATATAAGCGCGAGCTTTTGCCCAAGCGTCGTCGAAGAATGATCAGAGGTCATGGAGCGTCTCGAAAAAAGAGGCAGAGCCGATTATTACCAGCTCTGCCAAAGGAAATGGTTTATGGGCGCAAACAGTCGGCGACTGTATGACCCGCATCTTCAAACGCGCGAATAGCACCCGGGTGCATTTTGATTTTCACAGCACCACAGGCACCCTGGCTAACACCATCGATGTCGCCAAAACTTAGGAGCGTATATGGCCCACGTGGTGATCCATTGATAAATCTATCTTCGCCCTCAAGATAGGCTTTGGTGATGTTATATGCCAACTCTTCATCCATCGATGCTTGAACGATTTGACCAAAGGCCGTCGCAAAGCTGTCGAATGTGTCATCATCCGTGACAACAGTGATGTCATTCCCAGCATAAGCCGCACGGAATTCGTCAACAGGCACAGAATACGGGGCGTGACCCGGAGCCGCGACAATTTGCTGACCAAGCTCGCTTGCCAAAATATCAGACGGCACATCATGAATTGTTATGCCACCTGCCGCGGAAATCGCAATCTGGCGTCCTGATGGCAACCCTTCGGGGATGGTCCAAGCATCGGCACCGCCTCCAGTGATTGTAGATACCGCATCAGGCCATGGGTTTTGCACACCTTCATACCCTTCGCCGTCTTTGATACCAGACAACAACTGGATCATTGCCCGACCAGACGTCAAAGCGGCACCACGTGGCGGACCGTTCCAGATACGCTTGCCAGACATATTACGAATGTCTTCAATCGGGTTTGAATTGTAATAGCCCAACATCTGCGCAGATCCGGCATTAAAGAAAATGACACGGATATTATCTGCCAATTCAGCCCCTTTTTCAGCGCCAATACCGCTATAAGGGCCAATGCCGCGCGACAAAAGAAATGGCAAAATCAACGGAGCAGGCGCCATGTCGAGACGCCCTTCTGCTACGGCTTGAACCGAATTGGTCAGGGTCGCACCTTCGGTGATTTGCAATGTTGCCACCCCTGCACTGTCCAAAACAGCGGCCAAGGTTGAATCGATATAATGCGGCGTTGATCCCGGCGTAGTTGTTTCCGCCGTCAAAGTCGCCTGTGCCAATGCGATAGCGGGCAAGAGCGCAAGCGCACCACCCAAAAGAGTTTGTTTGATCATATTTCCTCCCGGTTTTACTGCGTCTTTTAAACAAGACATGACCCAAATTCGGATTCTGAGAATAGGGTTGCAGAAATTATATGACTTGTCACGTATTATTTTTTAAGGCTTTATACCTAGAAACAGAGAGGCCCTATGTCCAACCGAAAAAGCCGAGACGAAGAAAGAATTCGCGCCCGTCAATCCAGAGAGGATTATAACGTCTTTTCTAGATTGCCTGCGGTCTATGCTGCATCACGTCGTCAAGGTCAGCGTTTCTTGGAAATTGGCGGTGGGTTATCAATCTTGGAATGGCGCACCCTTTGGGATCTGCATGAAGTTGGCGCCATGACCATTCGTGATTTAGCCACGATCCAACGCACAGATCATTCCCTAATCAGCCGCGCGCTTCCGAGCATGGTCCAAAAGGGGTATATTACAATGGAACGCGATACCAAAGACGGGCGCCAAACCATTGTTGACCTGACACCTATTGGTCAGGAAGCCTATGCAAAAGCCGCCCCGATAATGGCGCAGCGACGCGCCTCCCTGAAAAATTGTTTTTCAGACGACGAAATCAAAAACCTAGTCTACTATTTGGATAAGCTCGAAAATTATCTACGTATTTCGCCAGATATATTGTTAGATGAAAATCACGCAAACCTGCCAGACGCCGTGAATGAGCGAGCCTCTTCTAACTTTAAGGAGCCAATCGAATGACAACGCCCCCGAATGTTCTATGGATCATGGCGGATCAGCTTAGATTTGACTATCTTAGCTGCTATGGACACCCTCATTTAGAGACCCCTCATATTGATGCGCTCGCACAACGCGGCGTCCGGTTTACAAACACCTATGTGCAATCGCCGGTTTGTGGTCCGTCGCGTATGTCAGCTTATACAGGGCGGTATGTCCATAGTCATGGGTCCACATGGAATGGGATGCCGCTAAGGATTGGGGAACCAACGCTTGGCGACCACCTAAGAGAGGCCGGCGCCCGCGCCGTTTTGGTTGGCAAAACCCATATGACCGCAGATGCAGAGGGCATGGCATGGTTGGGCATTGACCCCAAAAGCGAAATTGGCGTGCGTCGCTCTGAATGTGGGTTTGAAGCTTTTGAACGCGATGACGGACTGCACCCAAGTAGCCCGCGACAAAATTGGTCGGCCTATGATGACTATCTTGAAAAACACGGTTTTGTTTCGCCAAACCCATGGGAAGACTTTGCCAATTCGGGGGTGGATGACAACGGCGATTTGTTGTCGGCGTGGTTGCTGAAAAATTCACGGCTTGCGGCGAATGTCCCAGAAGAACATTCTGAAACGGCCTATATGACAGACCGTGCAATGGCCTTTATGACAGAGGCACGCAAAGATGGCCGCCCTTGGATGTGTCACCTGTCATACATCAAACCACACTGGCCCTATATCGTCCCTGCCCCCTATCACGACATGTACGACGAAACTCATATCGTTGACCCAATCCGATCTGCGAAAGAACGCGATACGGATCATCCCCTGATGCAGGCCTATTGGGATGCGCGGGTGTGCAAAAGCTTTTCGCGTGATCATGTGCGCGAACATGTGATCCCCGCCTACATGGGATTGATCAAGCAGCTGGATGACAATTTGGGTCGCCTCTTTGCCTGGATGGATGCCGAAGGGTTTTCTGACAACACCATCATCGCCTTCACATCGGATCATGGCGATTACATGGGCGATCACTGGATGGGTGACAAAGATTTCTATCACGAGATGGCGGTCAAAGTCCCGCTGATCATCGCCGATCCACGCCCGGAAGCAGATAAAACACGTGGCTTGGTCACCGATGAATTGGTTGAAATGATTGACCTTGCCCCGACCTTTATGGCCGCCCTTGGGTCCAAAGCAAAACCGCATATCATCGAAGGGCGTGATCTCACGCCAATCCTTCATGGTACGGATGGGTTTTCGCGCAAATATGTCATTTCAGAGCATGATTACCATTGGTCAGAAATGGCCAAGGCGCTGCAGCAACCCCAAGAACATGCACATACGACTATGATTTTTGATGGGCGTTGGAAATTCATTCGTTGTGAAAAATTCCGCCCTATGTTGTTTGATCTTGAAACCGATCCAAACGAATTGACAGATCTTGGCGCATCAATGGACCCAGAACACATTGCCGTGCGCGACAGAATGAATGTGGCTTTGCTAGATTGGGCCAAGCGCCATCATTCCCGAATTACCGCCACACCCGAGGTGCTTGCACGGCAAAAATTGGCAGCTGAAACTGGGATATTGATAGGGTTTTGGGACGAGGCTGAGTATAAGCAAGTGACAAACAAACCCTTTGAAAGTCTTGTCCCAGTCGGAAAACCATCTGGGCGTTAAGCTAAGCGCGATCAAGCAATCATTGGCAGGACCCGCACGTTATAGGTCAATGTAATGTGTCGATCCAAAACCGGATCAGACAACACCATTTCGTAATCAACAGCGGGTCGAACACCCCCGATAGCGGCAAGGGTTCCACATAATAACGCGCCCCCTGTTGCCAGGTTTGCCCCCTTGATCAAGCTTGGGATTGGTCGAATGCTGGCAAAGCTTCCTTGTTGATACGGAACCCAGTCACCGCCCTCTTTGATGCGACAGCTCAAAAGCAGCGCGTCCAAATGGTCCTGAACCTCATCAAATGGCCAAAGCGTATCAGCAATGGGTTTGGGACATATCTGCTTTGATGCAGCGACGGAAACGGTTTCTAGCTGACGGTCGGTATGATCAGACCCAAGGCCCAACCAAAATTTCTCATCCGATGCCAAAATCAAGGGTTCAATTTCCCCCGAGGTGTTGTTCCCCAAAACATCAATGCTGTTTGACTGTGTCACAAGCTCTGCGCCAACGCGATAGTACAACGGAACCGAAGATGGCGGCGCAACACCGATCTGAGCAAGCTCATCAATGTGATGCTGAACAGCCGATGCATCGCGCCCAGTCCACCCTGCAACAACGACATCCCTTGGGACCAATTGCAAGGAACCGTCAGGTTCATCTTTGGACACAACTTTAAACAACATCTCACTTACCTAGATAACGCATCAGGCAAAAAAAGCGCAATGTTCGGAAATGCGATAAGCGCTGCGACCATAGCGAGCATAACGAACACATAGGGAATTGTCCCAATCATGACTTCGCTCATCGTGCCCGATTTACGCGCCCCTTGCACAACATAAAGATTAAGCCCAACCGGAGGAGTGATCAATGCCATCTCGATCAAAACAATCATCAAGATACCAAACCAGATGGGGTCATATCCTTGGGCCACAACCAAAGGCACAATAATCGGTATGGTGACAACCATCAACGACAAGGTTTCGATAAAGAACCCAAGAACTATATAGATCGCAACAACAACAAGAATAGTCCCAAAAGCGGACAGCCCTAAATCACCAAGGAACGTTTCCAATTCACGACCCAACCCGGCTGCCGCCAGTGTAAAGTTCAAAAAAGATGCCCCAAGCACAACAAGCATAATCATGGATGTGATTTTAATCGTTCCCAAAAGACTTTGCATCATCATCGATCGCGACATTTCGCCAAACGTCGCAGCAATCACCAAGGCACCAGCAACGCCAACAGCCGCGGCTTCGGTTGGGGTGGCCCAGCCTTGGTAAATTGACCCGATTATTGCGCCGAAAATTAATATAATAGGCCCCAGGTCAATCAATGCCCGGAACATTTGCCGCGCTGTGAATATGCGGCGTTGCCCCCCTAGTTTAGGCCAAATCGAACAAATCAAAATCGTGATGGCCATAAAAGCCAAAGCCAATAGAATGCCGGGCAAAAGACCGGCCAAAAACAATCGTGGGATCGAAGTTTGCGTTAGAAACCCATAAACGATCAAGTTTATGGATGGCGGGATCATAATCCCCAATGTCCCACCCGCAGCGATAGCGCCCGAAAACAGCTTGGGATCATATCCTAATTTTTCAGCTTGCGGCATCGCGACAGTCGCCACAGTTGCAGCCGTCGCAACCGATGACCCAGATGTGGCAGAAAACATAGTTGCCGTCGCGATATTGGCATGCACCAATCCCCCCGGCAGCCAACTGACCCAACGATCCAAGGCGGCATAGGTTTTCGTTGCAATGCCAGAGCGCACCAGAATTTCGCCCAATAGCACGAAAAACGGAATCGCGATCAACGTCGCATTATTCGAGGTTGACCAAACTTGATTGCCTAATCCCTTGATCAAAGGAAAGGGACTGGCGAATACGTCGATCCCAAAACCAAGTAAAAACAGAACGATACCAACGGGGATTGATAAGCCTAGCAACCCCAACAGACCCAAAGTCAGATATCCGATCATCGCAGGGCTTCCTCTTCTGAAAAGGCGCCAATCATGGCTTCGGATTGATCAAATTTACCTTTGGCAATCATTATAATAGCCAGCGTTAATGTCACCCACGACACCAGCGCAAACCAAACCCATCCCGCAAACCAAGGGGCCTGAACCCAAACAAGAGGCGTTTCTAACGGTGTATTGGCGCGTGATCCATTTATCAGTGAACGTTCGAGAACGGGCCAACATTTAAACGCGATAAGCGTGATAGTCGCGGTCAGAACCGTCATTGACATAAGGTCAAAAGCAGCCCGCGCAAATCCGTGGCTGCGACTGCGCAAAACGTCAATCCGAACGTGGCCCAATTCCAAAAGCGTAAAGCCCATCCCCCAAGAGGTCACAATGGCCATAACGTATCCGGATATTTCATCCGTTCCACCAAAAGAGGACCCAAATCGGCGTAGTACAATATCAATCAAAACAATGCTCACACAAGCCAGTAACAAAATACCAGAGAGAAGTGCAATTGATCTGTTCCAGCGCCGCAAGGTTGCTAAAACCTTTTGTTCCATAGGGTCCCCTTATTTTTAAATTGGTCGCATTAGTTCGCGATTGTTACGCCAACAGTCGCACCAACGGACGCGTTCCAACGGTCGGCCCAGTCTTGACCAGCACGGTCTGCCCAATCCGGCAACACAGTCCCGACAAGCACATCACGCGCCCGCGTAAAATCCGCATCAGACACAGAAACCAACGTCATATTATGCGAGTCACCGATAGGGCAATCGCCGTTCCCTGTTAAACACGCAATATCTGTGGTCAACGCATCTTGGGCACTGGCCCATGCAGGGTCTTCAAAGTTGGCTTTGATCTGATCAGAAATCAATGACTGTGTGTCACCATCCAGCGCGTTCCATTTGTCCATATTCATCGCCGTTACGACGCTATCCCATCCACCCAGTGGAATTGGTAGCAAATGTGTGGACACTTCCCACCAACCGGCGGAATATCCGGAACCAGCACCCGTCACAGCACAATCAACCGTGCCTTTTTGCAACGCGCCCGGCACTTCGCCAAAGCTGACGTTCACGCCTTCTGCACCCAATGCTTCGAGGAATTTCGCGGTCATACGACCAGAAGCGCGAATTTTCTTGCCTGCCAAATCGTCTAGGTTAGAAATTTCCGCGTTACAAAAAACCACCTGTGGCGGATAAGGTGCAATGGCCAAAAGATGCGAATTAAACCGATCTTGGAATATATCCGCGACCATAGGACGTGCTGCGTCAACCATGGCCCGTGCTTCGTCCGCAGATAAAGCAAGCAGCGGCACATCCAAGCCTTCTAGTTCGGGCGCATCCGCAACCGCATAGTCGGCAACGGTCATTGCGACGTCATAAACCCCATCCCCCAAAAGCCGAAAGACATCCCCAACACCCAAATTCATTTGGTTGTGTGTGGTCATCGAGACATTCAATTTGCCGCCCGAAGCTGCAGGCAAAACTTCCGTCCAAAACGGGGTTTCGTATTGTTGGTTCAAAGGCAAGCTCGACCAACTTCCCACGACAGAAATATCTTGGGCAATACCTGGCGAAGCAATCGCCGCAGTCGCTGCCAATAACATCATTTTACATTTCATTTTACTCTCCTTGTTGGTTTTTATTGTGATACTTCTGCTATGTTAAAACGGGGATTTCAGCATCATCGCGAACATCCGTTATCAACATGTGACCTGGCTTGTGGGTAATGCACAGCGGCAGCTTTGCCGCCTCTATTGCCACTTGCGGAGTAACGCCGCATGCCCAAAAAACAGGGACATGATCATCCGGAACCGGCGCGGCATCGCCCCAATCTGGCGCATCAAGCGATTGAATTCCAATGTCTCTCGGGTCGCCCCAATGTACCGGCCCACCATGCGCCAAGGGAAATTTGCGCGATATGTCTATTGCGTCTTGAACGCGCGATTTTGGAATTGCGCGCATTGACACCACCATTTTCCCACGGAAAGGCCCAGAGGGAACTGTATCTATATTAGATCGAAACATTGGAACCGTTTTATCGTGATCAATATGCCAAATCGGGATACCATCACGGATCAACGCATGTTCAAAGGTAAAAGAGCACCCCAAGGCAAAGACCACCATATCCGAGGACCAAACATCAAGAATATCGTGGCAATCATGATCCAAAGCGCCGTTGCGATACACGTTATAAGCCGGAACATCAGTTCGGATATCGATGTCACGCCCCATCGTAAACATCATGGGATTACCCGTATCCGATACACCCGTCAAAGGGCACGGTTTCGGGTTCCGCTGACAAAACCGCATAAAGTCCAAAGCATATTCTTGGGGTAAGATTGCTAAATTGGCTTGTAGGAAACCCTGACCAAGTCCGGCGGTATGCGAACGATATTGACCAGAGCGGATGGCATGGCGCACATGGTCCAAATCGGCGTTTTTTAGTTTTTGATACTGATTATCCACCTTGGATCCTCCTGATGGACGAACACTCTCAGGTTAGCGGTATCAAATCAAATTCATAATATTTGTCAAAAGTGATTAAATATTTTTATCATGCAAATAGGCATGCGCAACATCACGTGCCATTTGCGCTGCGGTTTCCACCAGATGACTTTTCGGCTCGCCTAGATAAGACGCGGTAAATTTCAACGGTGATGGCACCCAGCCTGGATCAAATTCCCGAATTTGCCCCGAATTTACATATTCTTGCCCCAAGGCACGGGGCAAAACCGCAACCCCCAAATCCGCAGCAACCAGCCGAAAACAAGCAGATAGCGACGATGACGGAAACAAGGACACATCTGGACCAACACGATCAAACAATAATTCTCTTAGCTCCCGAAAGGGGCGCGTATTGCGGGCATATGTCAAAATAGGACGCGACAAATATTCAGCTTCGCTTTGATTAAGAGGCGTCTTTTGTGCAGCATACCAAGCCAAATCAAATCCGGGTAATTCTATATTATTGACAGAAAACTCTGAAATAGGACCAAGCAGAACCGCCAAATCAATTTCACGGTTCAAAACCCCAGCTCGAAGATTGATTGAAATATCAACATTCAATTCAATGTCTAATTTAGGGTATCGTAAATGCAAGGCCGACACCAATTCAGGCAACCAACATTGTGCGATGGTTTCGGAAACACCTAACCTAAGCCGCCCTTCGACACCTTCGGGGTCAACAACGTCACGCGCGATCAATTCGGAAAGATGTTCAAACTTTTGCGCATGGGCCATCAGCAATTCGCCCCGCTTCGTCAGCTGCATGCCCCCTGCGCGGCGTTCAAATAATTCACATACCAATGTTGCTTCTAGGTTCTTGATCCGGGCCGTAATCGCGGGTTGGGTTAGGTTCAAAGCAAGCGCCGCCTTGCGAACACCCCCATGACGAATAACCGCAAGAAACGTTTGTAAATTATCAATATTGATTCTGGTCATGCCATAGTTTTACACGCCATACACCCAAGCGATAGCTGGAAATCATGCGCTTGCTTTTACGCTAGTACTGACACCTTAGGAGCGGGATTGTTTTTGCTTAGGGGCTGCGGATGCCACTTTTTGCATCAATACACGACATCTATTTGCAATTTGGCCCACGCTCATTCCTGCGTCTTTGTACATCGATTGGGGGTCACCCTGATCGATAAAGCGGTCTGGTATGCATATTGTGTCAATCGCTAACCCATTCAAAAGCGCGCCTTGGGTCGCCAAATAGTGCAAAACAATGCTGCCAAATCCCCCCATTGCGCCCTGTTCTATCGTCACGAGCGCCCCATGGTGACGTGCAAGTTGCGTCACAAGATCCGTATCCAAGGGTTTGGCAAAGCGCGCATCTGCTATCGTGACGCTCATGCCTTCGTCGTTTAGCAACTGTGCCGCTTCTTTTACGTGTTCAAGATGGGCACCAAAGGATAAAATTGCCAGATCACTGCCTTGCTCAAGGATGCGCCCTTTGCCGATTTCAATAATCTCACCCCGATCCGGAAGGGTCACCCCTGTTCCGGATCCACGTGGATATCGAAACGAAATCGGACCTGCGTCATACTCGGCAGCCGTGCGCACCATGTGCATCAATTCCGCCTCATCACTGGCCGCCATAACCGTCATATTGGGGATATTCGCCATATAAGACACGTCTAAGATGCCACCATGGGTTGGGCCATCCGCACCAACCAATCCAGCGCGATCAATTGCAAAGCGCACTGGCAAATTTTGCAAAGCGACATCATGCACGATCTGATCATAGGCACGCTGAAGAAACGTTGAATAAATTGCACAAAACGGTTTGATACCGCTCGCTGCCAACCCCGCAGCAAAGGTCACAGCATGTTGTTCAGCGATCCCAACATCGAACACGCGGTTTGGCATTTCCTTGGCCAAAATATCGACCCCCGTTCCAGACGGCATCGCTGCTGTGATCGCGACCACGCGTTCATCTGCTTGGGCTTCGCCAAGGAGTGCTTTGCCAAAAACGCTCGTGTATGACGGAGCGTTTGCAGGTGATTTACGCTGAACGCCAGTCGAGACATCAAATTTTGATACACCGTGGTATTTGTCAGCAGCCTTTTCCGCAGGAGCGTAACCATGGCCTTTTTTGGTGCAAACATGGATCAAGGTCGGACCATCTGCGCGGCGGTGTGCTGCGCGCAAAACAGACAGCAGTTGCGCCATATCATGTCCGTCAACTGGGCCTAAATAATCGAACCCCAATTCTTCGAACAACGTCGCTTGACCGATCGTTCCCGTGACCAACTGGCGTGCCCGTCTTGCACCATCCCGAAGCGTCGAGGGCAAATGTTCATCCAGTGCATTGCCAAATAATTTGAGCTTTTCAAAAACGTCCTGCCCATTCATTCCAGACAAATACGACGACATCGCCCCAACAGGTGGTGCAATCGACATTTCGTTGTCATTCAGGATCACAAACATCCGTTTGTTTTCATGTCCTGCGTTGTTCAAGGCTTCATAAGCCATGCCAGCGGAAATAGAACCATCCCCGATGATCGCAACTGCATCTCCGACGGGCTGCCCCAATTCACGCGCCATGGTAAACCCCAGCGCCGCAGAAATTGATGTCGAACTATGCGCCGCACCAAAGGGATCAAAGTCGCTTTCGCTGCGCTTTGTGAACCCGCTCAACCCACCATTTTGGCGCAAAGTCGTCATCTGATGCCGCCGCCCCGTCAAGACTTTGTGCGGATAGCATTGATGCCCGACATCCCAAATTAATTTGTCCCGTGGTGTGTCAAAAATCGCATGTAGCGCCACGGTGAGTTCAACAACCCCAAGAGATGATCCAAGATGCCCACCGGTTTGGGACACAATCTCGATGACCTCATTGCGCAGTTCTTTTGCGACGGCGCCCAAATCCGCATCCGACATTGATCTTAAATCTTGTGGACTATGAACACGATCTAAAAGACGCACAGTGGTAGACACGGACATTGGTCTTTCCTTTCAAAAAAGGCGTCGCTTTGCAGTAATTGCAATCGCGACGCCAGCTCCCGTAGCCAACAGGAAGGGAAAATTATCGGGGACGCTCTAAGGCGTTGTTTGCATTTGGCCGCTTGGATTAGATCCCTGCGGCCAAACCCCTATTCGTAGACAGGCACACCCGTTGTCGCTAACTCGGGCCAGTCTTTGATCACATTGGTACCCTGCAATGGTTGTTGGTACCCTTTGTGACATGTTTTACATGCCGCTTTCGGTGCATCTCCATGCATTGGCCCCAAACGATCCGCTGGCAAAACATCTGTCAAAGGAACAAGGTAATCATTGTTGATTTCCTGAACCATTGCGATGCCCTGAGATGCAGTGGACCACTGTGGCGTGACTTGTTCAGTGTCATAAAACGCACGCGTGTTGTGACATAGGACACAGTTGCGACCGAGCGAATTCGCAAAATAGTTCATCAACGAATACGTCCGCTCTGCATGTTGGATCAATGGATCGCCAGGTTCATTTGCAACACGCGATTCAAGGTCATGCACCCCGATGCGTTCATAATTCAGCAAATAGGCTTCCAATGCGTTTGACGGCAAGGATGTGTATTGGCTCAAAGGCGTTGCTCGGTTTTGAACTGCTGGCCAACCTGCTGTTGCTTCGTTGACAGGATCAATTTTGAACCAAACCTCTGAAGGCACATTCTGACCACGGTGACAGGTCATACATGTCACACCAACTTGTTTATTGGCGCTTACATGACCTTCCCAACTTTCGTTGATATTTTGCGTCATCTCAATCATCCGGCGCGCGACAACTTTGGTATAAAGCGTGTCTTCGCCATATGTTTCGATATCACCATCACCATGACAATATGCACAGCCTTGATCCGGAGCGACCCATTCCGTCATCGCAGCCATAACACGGTTAAAGTTATCTTCGGTCACGTCACCTAAAACTTGGACGTTACTGTAGATATCTTTAGCCAAGGCTTCTGACCCATCAGGAATATAGGGTTCGTTTTCCGAAAGCTCCGCAATATCGGGATCAGGTGTCCCTAAATCGCGGGTAAATTCGGCCATCGACATCCCCGTGCCCCTTGGCCCAGTTTGCAAGCTGTTTGTCGCTGCGGGTTGTCCCCACACCACAATCATAATGGCAAGAAAGATCGCCCCACCCAATACGCCAACTAAAACAGCTGGCCCATAGACATTGGTTGGGTTCTCTTTGTTCCATACGTTAAACCAGTTAGGTAACATCTTACTTCTCCTGACCTATGAACGCCTCGTAAGAGCCGTAGTTTTCATAGCCGTATGATCCGTCATACATTGGCGCGAAGTTATGCTCTTGAGCCCAAATGAACCAGTTATCCACGACTGTGCCCGTCAAGAGGATCCCAATACCGCCCGTAATCGGACAGAGTACTGCAAACCACCAAGCCCAGCGGTGAATGCCTTCCATTGTTGCATTGAACCCCATGGTCCAACGCCAGAACAATGCTGCGCGTTCCGAAGCGGTACCGCGATCATAGATTTGTTCCAATTCACGATCACCACCAAAGCGTGTTACAGCCAAAATGGTCGCACCGTGCATCGCAAACAACAACACCGAGCCATAAAGAAAGACGATAGAAAGCGCATGGAAAGGATTATAGTACAAGTTGCCGTATCGAATAGAAAAGGCAGTCGTCCAATCCAGGTGTGGGAAAATACCGTAGGGAACTGCTTCTGACCAGCTGCCCATAAGGATCGGACGGAAAAGGCCCAAAACCAAGAACAGCCAAATCGCAGCACCAAACGCCCAAGCCACATGTTTGCCCATCTTATGTTCCTGAGCAAGAAGATAGCTTCTTAGCCACCAAGTGGACACAGAGACCAGCAAAAAGAGCGAGCTAATGATATACCAGCCGCCTTGATCCAGTGGAGGCATTCTTAGGCCCCATTCCGGACCAGGAGGTTCCAAAGCCAGCCAAAAGAACTGACGTAGGAATTCCGGTATGGACCAACCCACTTGAGCCAGCATGCTGAGGCCAACAATGTTGAACCACAACATCCCAGTGGCAAGCGCAATCAGTCCGGTCCAACCTAGATAAACTGGACCAAGTTGCGCATTGCCCACCCAACCTGCAAGGTTGGAAAATCCGGGCTGCCCGATGCGTTCCGCGGACATATTGTTTTCATTATCGATCCCCATCTCGGCAGGTCCGCGAACCTGCACTTGGGTGAAAATGTTTTGATACTCAATCATGATCACATCCCCATTTGACTAGGCCAAATCGGTAGTTCTAGCCACCAATTCCACCATTCAGGCCATCCCTTGGTCCAGACGGGCCCAGAGATAATGATACACACAGCCGAAAAGAACACGGCATTGATAGCCAACAGGAATCCTAATCTGTGGATTCCAAGTGTCCCGATAGAGTAGCCAATATAATCACGGAAAAACGTGTCTTCGTGATCGGGTCCCAGGGCTTCTTCGCCTTTCTCTGGATTGGCAGCACTCAAGATCAGGGCACCATGTAGGGCCAGAGCCAATGTGGTCGTGAAAAAGAGTGTCACAGCCAGCATATGTGCAGGGTTATAGTGGAAATGCAGATAGGCGTAGCCAGTGTTGCTGACCCAATCCAAATGACTAAAGATACCATATGGAAAGCCATGTCCCCATGCGCCCATTAACAACGGGCGAAAGATCACCAAAGTCATATATGCAAAGATCGCAAAACTAAACGCAAAGGGCACGTGATATCCCATTCCAAGTTTGCGACAAATTTCCACTTCGCGCAGTGCCCAACTAATAAAGGCTCCTGTCGCGCAGATTGTAATGATTTGCCAAAGTCCGCCCTCTAACAGCGGCGCAAGTGCCAAACCATAGCTTATGTCAGGCGGTGCAATATTGATCAACCAAGGGTTAAAGGTCCCTTGTTGGCTTGCACCCCAGAACAATAGAATTGTTCCCAAAAGTGCAAAGAACGCCGTCGTTACGCCGAAAAATCCGACATAAAAAGGCCCTACCCAAAAGTCGAACAAATCACCGCCAATGAGTGTGCCCCCTCGGACACGATATTTTCTTTCGAAGCTCAGCAATGCCATCGATTGTCTCCGTTGAATTCAGCCGATACTTATGTTTCGCAAGGCCGTTTTGTTCTTAGGATCTGTGGGCGAAAAATGTCGCTAAGTTCGCCCACAGAAATTTCACTAACTCTTTGAATTAGAGGCTATATTAGCCGCCAGCTTTTTGAGCTGCTAATTCGAACCAGTTGTAATGGTCCGTGCTAAGCAGAACGAGATGAATCATTGCTGCAAGCAAGAAGAGAAAGACGCCTTGTGCGACAAACACACGACGTGGATCGAAAACGAGCCATATTTTGTAAAATTTTGCCATTGTTCAATCCTCCTCAGAACCAGGGACGCCAGATGAAGACAGCCAAATGAGCAACGACAGCAATAGTTACGAATAACCATAGCCCGCTCATGTAAACTGAATGCAGCTCTTGCGCTTGTTCGTCAGTAAGACCTGTAAAAGACAGATCACTTTTTCCAGCCATGAAATTTTCCTCCGGAATGTTTCGTGGCGCCGCAGTTCCCCTGCGACCGGGTTCCCCAGAAAATCAACTCTGGGGATCCTGTTCTGCCATATTGGCAGAGCAGTTCTTGATCCTCGGGTTTTATACCGAGAAAATGACGGGTGTGATCCGATGCGCTTCGAGCCATGCGCGCGCCAAAGGACCATTAATGAGTAAACTTTTTTTGTGGTAAAGATCGATGATCCAACCCACTGTTCCGAATGGAATTGCGAGAACAAAAATCAAACAAAAGAAGAGAACATACTCGACAGAGTTGTTTGGTTTCGTTCTAAATTTATGATCTGAATGAGATACATCTGACATCATTCTACCCTCCGTTAAATGTTGAACCGTTTCTCGTTTCAAGAGCGGTCACTGTTTCAATAGCCACGCAGTCATGCCCAGCGCGAAGCGTTTCAGCTTCGGCAGCATCTCGCAGGCGTTTTGCGGCTGAAATTCGCGTCAAAATTGGATGCGAAGCTACAATTCTGTCCAGTTCCCTTTGGGCGTCTGGATCCCATTCCAAATCTCGTTTAAGCACAGCCGGCGTCGCATCAACCGCATCCATATCGCTGGCCAAAGGCAGGATATGAAAGAGCGAGTCAAACAAACCGTTGCAGACTTCTTGCAAGACATAGGTTGCACCGGCATACCCCATCACTGGCGTGCCCGTCGCGCGGCGAATAACAGCGCCCGGGAAAGACGCCGGAATAAAGGCTGGCTGCGGACCATGCGTGGCTTTTAGCTCGGCAAGATACATTTTTTCATTCACGGACCCAAAGACAATCAACGGGCGCCGTTGTTCAAGCAATGTGCGTACTTCGTGATTATTGGTCTTTGCGCCTGCAACGCGGCTCACGGCAAAAGCACAGGGAAACCCAAGATCATTTTCTAAATAGTTGCGAATTCCGCGTGCATAAGTGTCGTTCGCAACAATGGCAAATTCAGCAGTGCTGAAAAAATCCTGTGTTACGGAACGCCATAAATCCCAAACTGGCTTTATGGTTGAATGTTTTTCCACTGCAATAAAGGGCTCTGGATCCAAGCCAAGCATGTCCCCCAAAGTGCGCAAAAATTTGGTTGTGCTGTCAACACCAATTGGCGCTTGCAAATACGGCTTGCCAAGGACCTCGCACAATCCACGCCCAAATTCACGGTACATACAGATATTTACATCCGCATTTACCAAATCACGCATTTCCGCAACATGCGATCCAAGCGGCATGACCATATTGATGTCAGCCCCAATACCTTGGACCAATCGACGAATTTCAGCCAAATCACTTGGCATGTTAAAGGTTCCGTACATCGGACCCAAAATGTTAACTCTGGGCTTTGCGCCTTCTGGTCTTTTCTTTTCAGGGGGCATTCTACCCTTGGTCATCCCGAATTCGGTGAAAATCCATGTCATGGCACGATCTGCGGATTGCCACTGATCTTCGTCAATTGTGCGCGGCAAAAAGCGTTGAATAGTGGTGCCTTGCGGGGTTACCCCCCCACCGATCATTTCAGCAATGGATCCCGTAACGACCACCGCTGGCAAAGCAGGGTCCAATGTATCCCATGCGCGCTTCATCGCGCCTTCGGTTCCATCGCGCCCAAGCTCTTCTTCGCCAAGACCCGTGACCACAATCGGCAATTCATGCGGAGGCAGGGCATCTGTGTAATGCAGCACCGATGTCACAGGAAGATTTTCACATCCAACTGGACCATCAATGACAACTTGCAAACCCTTGGTTGCACAAAATGCATAGACGGCCCCCCAATAGCCACCGGCACGATCATGATCCAAAACAAACATCAGATCATCTCCTGTGCTTTGGCGGCGCGCGCGGCTTTGTCTATTTTCTTTTGGTTTTGCGCGCGGAAATCAGGCCGTACATTAGGAGCTCCTTCCCAAACACCAGAGGTGTCATGCGTGCCCACACCTTCAAAGAATTCGCGCATATGTTCCATGCGCTCGCCACCAGAAATGGCCGCATTAATCACCTGAGCCAAACTTCCTGCACCTGCGGGCCCCATCAAGGGACGTGCTGACACAAGGTTCGTAAAATAAAGCGCGGCTTGGCCTTTTTCTTTGACCGCTTGCACAAGCGGCGTGGTGCCAATTGCCAAGTCTGGTTTAAACGCATCGACCGCGGCCAAATCGTCTTCGAGCGAGGCGCGGAATTTCACGACTGTGCCTTTTGATGCAAGCCATTCCGCATCCGCCAAAGACATTTCCGTTTTCGGGCAGGCTGTGCCGACATATGGCACATCCGCACCACTATCAATCAACAGACGCGCAACCAAAAGCTCGCTGCCTTCATAGCCTGACACTGTGACGCGACCAGAAATTTGGTTCGCTGCCAAAGCGGATTTAATAGCTGGCAAAAATGCATTTTGTGCCGCTGCTATTTTGTCAGCATCCACATTAAAGACGCGACCAATATTTTCAAGCCAAGCTGCCGTTCCATCATATCCAACGGGTGCGCTTCCCACGGCTGGGCGACCAGCGGCGTCAAATTCACGCAGAGTGGCCGTATAAAACGGATGGATTGCAGCAACAGCACCGCAGTCAAGAGCCGCATACATTTCCCGCCATTCCCGAGCAGGAAGAACCGGACCAGCAGCCAAACCCATAGGCGCGAGCATGCCACCAATGACCATTGGATCCGCAGGGAACATTTCCCCGAGCAATGCCACAGTCGGCCTTGAATTTTTACCACCAACAGGGGATTGAACAGGTCCTGCTTCGGCTTCTTGACGCGCAAAATTCAACATCGCACCCGCCAAGATATCCTTGGCTTCGGCATGCGTAGGAACACCAAATCCCGGAACATCAATGCCAATGACGCGCACGCCATTTATTTCATTGGGCAGCAGTCGTAAGGGAACGCCGCTTGCAGAAGGCACGCATAGATTAGTGACAACGATTGCATCATAATGCTCGGGATCCGCTAAATCGTGAACCGCGTCCCGAATATCTTCGAAAAGCTTACCAGTCACCAAAGATTCGGAATCAAAAGGGACATAACCAACAGACCGACGCGCGCCGTAAAAATGGCTTACGAAACTTAGCCCATAGACACAGCAGGCAGACCCAGACAACACAGTCGCAACACGGCGCATCCGTAAACCGACACGCAGCGATCCAAATGCGGGACACATGGATTGCGGCTTGTCATGGGGACCAACCGGGTAATCCTGGGCATATTTCTTTAGAATGTCAGAGTTTTCGGAATTCGTAAGCGCGGTGTTTTTCAGTTCACTCGAAGAACACGAAACGCCTTCGGCTTCGCCAGACTTGACCGTCGCACGAAGAGGCTCATCTTGGGGATGACCCTTGATCACATCTACCTCAGCGGTGGCGTCGTATGTGACTTCGTTGCTCATTTAAACCTCGTCGTAGATGACTTCTAGGGATTTCTTGGGTTCCGCATTTTTTCCACGCATATCCATGTCAGTAGCCGGAACGAGAACAAAATCGCCGCCCGTATCTTTGCTATCAAAGAGCCCAAGCAATCCGTCTTGATCCAATGGCGCGGGGCGTACTGGTGGTGCGCCCGCAACGGCTTCGGCCAATTGCCCAAATAGCTCACCCCATTGCGTTTTAGATGTACCTACAATTTGATAATTCGCTGACTTTTTGCGCAGATCATCATCTTGGGGGATTGACGCAAGTACGGGAATATCGACTGCTTTTGCGAATGCGGCGGCTTCGCCCGTGCCATCGTCTTTGTTAATCACCAATCCGGCAACACCAACGTTTCCGCCAAGCTTGCGGAAATATTCAACTGCAGAGCAAACATTGTTCGCCACATAAAGCGATTGCAGGTCATTTGATCCAACTAGGATGACTTTTTGCGCCATGTCGCGCGCAATCGGCAATCCAAATCCACCGCACACCACATCGCCAAGAAAATCGAGCAAGACGTAATCGAAATCCCAATCATGAAAACCCAATTTTTCAAGCAATTCGAAACCATGGATGATACCACGACCTCCGCAGCCGCGACCCACTTCTGGTCCGCCCAGTTCCATCGCAAACACGCCGCCACGTTTGAAACAAACATCGCCAATTTTGACTTCTTCACCAGCAAGCTTTTTGCGTGTCGAGGTTTCGATGATCGTTGGGCAGGCTTTACCGCCAAATAGCAACGATGTTGTGTCCGACTTGGGATCGCAACCGATCAAAAGCACACGCTTTCCCATTTCTGCCATCATGTGGGACAGATTGGCCAACGTGAATGATTTCCCGATACCACCTTTGCCATAAATCGCGATGATCTGGGTTTTTTTGGTCGGCTCTCCCTGTATTTCTTGGGATTGAATATCTGCCAAATCCATATTTGCTTCGTCACGAAGACGCTGCGAATAGTCTTTTAAATTTGGAACTTCGTCTTTCATTGTAGAGTCCTCCAATCAAGCACCATCTTGCAGCAATCCACGTTTTCAAACGCGTCTACATAGGCTTGGGTCGCTTTTTGTGCCGGGGCGCGATGCGTAATTAATCCGTCCAAGGACAAAATCCCCGTGTCGATTAATCCCTTGATGGCAAGCAAATCTACCTGCTTCCATTCGGCACTAATTCTAAGTTTGATTTCGCGCATAAACGCCATGGGGAATGCAAAATTGATACGTTCTGCATAAAATCCAGCAAGCACGATTTCAGCCCCATGACCGCATCTTTGGATCCACTGATCCATCATATCGGTACTGCCAGAAGCGTCATAAATTGATTGATAATCACGACGATCATCCATGTCAGGATGCATCACAGAATAGCCATCAGCCCCAGTCATTCGCTTCGGATTGATATCCCAAACGGTTGGTGGCTTGCCGCCTGCAATAATTGTCAAGCGCGCCAAAAGCCGGCCCAAAACACCGTGTCCGATGATCAATTCAGGCAAACGCACATCCATTCCCGCCAAGGCATGGCGCGCCGTGGCAGCAAGTGCAATGAGCGTACCCATTTCACCCAATCCGCGATCAATTTTTGAAACGCGACTACCAGGCGTGACCAAAGTGCTTGCGGATCCCCCAAACAACCCTTTGGCGCCGACAAAATTGTTTGACCCGGGAACAAATACAAAATCACCCACCTTGCGCAATGACCCCTTTGGGGCATCCACAATTTCACCCACAGCCTCATATCCCGGTACAAGCGGGTAACCTAAGCCTGGAAATGGGGGCATTGATCCCGACCACAATAGTTTTTCTGTTCCGGTGGAAATGCCTGAATGCTGGACTTGAACCACAACGTCACCGTCTGCCGGGTCAATTAACCCGATCTCGCATAGAGAAAGCTTTTTAGGCCCCTCTAAAAGGACGGCGGATGTACGCATGGTTGCTCCCTGGTTGTTATACGCGATTCAGAGTCGCGTTCTTTATGTTAGTTTAACCTGACAATTCAAACTGTCAATTTTTTTTGACAGTTTTGCCAATCAATTTTTAAAAGATTCAATAACTGTGGTCACAAATGGACGCTTTGACGAATGAACTTTAACATCGGAAAATCCAATTTCTGACAGTAAATCAGCGATTTGACGCGGAGATCGGGTTTTACCAGTATTCATCGCCAGCGTATAATAGGCAAAATAAGTATCACCAAAGCGGTTCGGCATCGGATCGCCCAACATCGGCTCTGATACCACCAATCGCCCACCCTTGGGTAACGATGTGTAAACTTTGGTTAACAATTCTTTGACGGTTTCATCCGTATGATCATAGAGAACGCGCACCAGTGAAATCACATCAAATCCGTGTGGTAGGTCTTCGTCAAAAAAAGAACCTTGGATGAATTCATGTGCCGCTGCTTTGTCCTGCGTCCCGTGCAAATCAAAAACAGCTGCCTTGGTCGTTTTATGTTGGCGCAGAACTTCGGCAACAAATGCACCGCTGCCACCACCAACATCAAGCCATTTGACATTTTTCGGAACCTTCAGCACCGACAACGTATCGCGCGCGACCATGAATTGTGACTTGGTCATCAAATTTGAATATCGCGCAACTTCTGCTTCGGACAAATCACCGGAATTTCCAAAAACATAGGGCCAAAAGCTTGCCAGTTTGCGATCCGTCTCGCCCCGCAAAAACGCAACCGGATCAGTCAGATCGCTATACAAGATCGAGTGATGATCAATCAGCTCAGAAATCCCGGGCAAGCCCAGTACCAATGCGCCACGACGCGCCAAACACACCTTGTTATGCTTGACCTTGACCAATCCAAGAGCCTGCCCTGCCCGACACAAAATCGCGGTTTCTTCGGGATCAAATCCCACGCTTTCCGCAAGATCATCAAGCAGTACTGGCCCACGATATAGGTATTCCAAAGCCCCAGTTCGCACAAAAGTCAAAAGAATTTGCGTATCTACAAATCCGCTCATGAGCTGGAAAATAGCTTCGCCTTCTTTGCGTGAAATACGTGCCAAAAACGGGATCCGCGATGCCAAATCCTGAACTCTAAGGTTGGCATAAAACGCATTTTTCTTAGCACCGAACCAAGCCGCAAATCCACGGGATGGTGCCTGATATGGCAAGAAATCTGTCATAAATTAAGCATGCGGATGGGTTTGATGAACGGACATCAGGCGGCTTGATTGCATTTGAACCATTTTGGCCAATTGCGCTTCGCCCGGACAGGACGGAATAGACGCAATAGCGCCGCCCAGCACATCATTCAAAAGCTTTTTAGCACCCTCAACGCCATATTCCGTCACAGCATTGGGCCGATTGTTTTTGGCATCTTGCCCAACCGGTTTTCCGATATCTTGATCATTTGACAAAACATCCATCAAATCATCCGCCACCTGAAAGGCTTGACCAATGCGGGCACCAAGCTCTTGCCATGGTTCGGGATCATGCCCTGCCGCCAGAGCCCCCATTTGCGTGGCTGCAATAAACAAGGCGCCTGTCTTGGATAAGTGATAAGACGCAAGATCAATAACAGATTCGTCTTCCCAAGCTTGACCTGCACAAATACCATGCGGGAAACCTGTATATTTTGCCAGATATGTGATCAATTCAGGTGCGCGTTTCGGGGCATGTGCCGCCTGCGCCGCCAATGTTGCAAAAGCGTTAACAATCAAGCTATCACCGACAAGCACGGCTGTGGTTTCCCCAAATGCGCGATGCACTGTGGGTTTGCCCCGTCGCAAGGCGGAATCGTCAAAGCACGGCAGATCATCATGTACCAAACTTGCACAATGAATAAATTCAATCGCACTGGCTGCCGCATCAGACAAGCCAGGTGACTCATCGCCACAGGCCAACGCAACCGACATCAAAATCGTTGGTCGTATGCGTGCGCCCCCTGGGAAAACGGTATAATTGATCGCATTTCGCAATCCATCAGGTGCTGGTCCAGCGCCAATGGTCGTACAAATATTTTTCTGGATGGCCGCTTCTATTCGCACATTTAGCATGCAGACACCCCCTAGGTGACAACTAAAATTAACATATGTGTAAATTATACTGGACATATTCTGCGTACGAGTCAACAATTCAATCATGGCGCCACAAAATAGAGACAATAGAATGAGCCGCGAAGTAATCGTTATTGGTGCGGGAATTGGCGGCCTTGCCACTGCCGCTCGCCTATCCCACCTTGGACATTCCGTTCACGTCATCGAAACCGCAAGCGGACCCGGTGGAAAAATGCGGACACATATGGGATCAACCGGCCCTATCGACATCGGCCCAACGGTTTTAACATTGCTGCCAACTTTCTTGAATCTTTTCAAAGCACTTGGAGAGGACATCAATGATTACATCCAATTAACACGCCAAAATTTGCTTGCGCGTCACTGGTGGCCCGATGGAACCAGTTTGGATTTACACGATAGTTTTGAAGCCACGCACCACGATATAACCCACGTTTTCGGGTCCACCTCTGCGACCGAATTCACACGATTTTATGACGACACAAAGCAACTCTTTGACTGCTTTGACAAACCTGTGATGCAAAACGCGCGACCGAATCTTGGCATAATGACCAAAGCGGTGTTGTCTGATCCAGACGTTATGGTGAAAATGCGCCCACTTGCGAGCTTGGAAAAAAGCTTGAACATGTATTTCACCGATCCAAAGTTGCGGCAATTGTTTGGGCGCTACGCCACATATGTTGGCGGAATGCCCCATTCAGCACCGGCCTTGCTGTCGCTTATTTGGCAAGCAGAAGCAAATGGCGTTTGGACAATCAAAGGCGGGATGAGTGAACTTGCAAAAGCCCTAGAGCAAATCTGCATAGCACGACATGCTCGATTTAGTTATAATACCCGTGTTGTCGAACTTCACAATTCAGGACGCCAAGTCAAAGGTGTCACACTCGAAGACGGTACATTTTTGACCGCTGACACAGTTGTTTTCAATGGGGATCCACGGGCGCTTGCGACCGGCATGCTTGGCAAAGATGTCACTGGTGTCGCGCCAAAAACACGGCGCATCAACCGAAGCCTATCCGCCTATGTTTGGGGGTTCGACGCACGGATAGACGCCCCAGACTTGGCCCATCACAATGTCTTTTTCTCGGAAACTCCGAATTCTGAATTTACCGATATCGAAAACGGCAAGATGCCTTCTGATCCAACGCTTTATGTCTGCGCCCAAGATCGCGGCAAGGGGAAATCACCCCCAGATGTAGATCGATTTGAAATTATTTTGAACGCACCTCCGCTTTCCAAACGCCAGCCCGAACCAGAGGACTTTGATAGATGCAAAGCAACAACATTCGACCGACTTCAAAGCTATGGGCTAAATTTTCAAATAGATCTTCAACGCGAACACCTCACGATGCCGCAGGACTTCGAAACACTTTTTCCAGCCTCGGACGGGTCGCTTTACGGGCAGAGCCCAGAGGGGCTCATGGCGACACTGAAGCGGCCGAAATGCACGACACCGATCAAGAACCTGTTTCTGGTGGGCGGCGGCGTCCATCCAGGAGCGGGCGTTCCAATGGCGACGCTTTGCGCGCAGCTCGCGGTCGAGGAGATCACAAAGCGCCAAATTTCAACATAGACGTTCCACCGAATGGTTATGCATGGTGGTATGTCGATGGCGTTGATCCGGCTTCGGGACGCGCCATTTCCATTATCGCGTTTATCGGATCCGTGTTTTCACCATGGTACAAGTGGTCAGGCCGCAAAGAGCCGCAAAACAATGTCTGCATAAATGTTGCAACCTACGGCCCCAAAGGGCGGTTCACGATGACGGACCGTGGCCGATCCGCATTGCAACAAACCCAACACAGCCTAACCATTGGACCCTCTTCGTTAACGTGGGATGACGCAGCACAACAGCTGATCATTCGCGTCAATGAAATCAGCAGTTTACCATTGATATCACGGTTGTCCGGCACGATCACGCTAACGCCAAAAGCAATCACAAATGTCGAACTGCCCCTAACGAACGAAGGCACTCATGTTTGGCGCCCCTTTGCGCCGACGGCTGACATAGACGTGGACCTAAACATGCCCGGCTGGACATGGTCAGGACACGGCTATTTCGATGCAAATTTCGGAACGCGCGCACTGGAACAAGATTTCAATTATTGGACTTGGGGGCGCTTTCCCGTGTCCGGAGGCTCTAAATGTTTTTACGATTTAGAGTTGCGTAATGGATCAAAACACCAACACGCGCTTAGCTTTGACACCCAAGGTCAGGCGGAAACCATTCAATCGCCACCCCGCGCAACCAAATTTGCACGCAGCCTATGGGCCGTGGCGCGCAGCACGCGATGCGATGCCTTAGCCAAGCCAAAGCAAGTTAAAAATTTGCTAGACGCTCCGTTTTACAATCGCTCTGTCGTAAAAACGACTCTTGCTGGCGAAGAAAGTATCGGAGTTTTTGAGGCACTTGACCTACATCGGTTTCGCAATCCTGCGATCCTTGCGATGCTTGCGGTAAGGGTGCCAAGGCGATCAAATTGGTCGTTCAAAACCTGAAAATAAAAGAGCGTGGACTTCCTTTTGACGCAAAAAGGAACCAGTAGATTAGATGTCCACGCCCTGCCCCTGTAAAGAGCAGCTTCAGAAAACTATAGAACTTGCTTAATGTCAAATAAAATTTACACATTCATTATTGTGTAAATTATTAATGACACATCTATCTATCAGGGTTCAGTTTGTAGACAGATAAATTCAACATAAGCGCGATACTAACCCAAAGCAAATAAGGCGCAAAAGCCAAACCAATCACCCACGAATGCGCAAAAAATACGACAACACACACAGCAACCACGACCCAAAGCCCGACAATGACATACAGAGCGGATTTGATTTTTCGCAGCCCGAAAAACACAGGCGTCCAAAGTGCATTTAGTGCAATTTGAAGTGACCAAAGGGCCAGTGCAGTTCCCGCATATTCCAGTTGCGCCAATTGCGCACCAGCAAATGCCATCAACAAATATAGCGTTGTCCAAGCCACCGGAAACAACCAATTCGGCGGCGTCCAAGACGGCTTGTTCAGGGATGCATACCATTCACCCGGCGGAAACATGGCCCCTGTTGAACCAGCAACAAAACATGCGGCCAAAAATATACAAAAGTCTAACCACATTGCTACCTGCCAATCCGCCTATTGGGCGCTTAGGCCCCAATGTTTTTTTGATCGTGCTGGTGAAGCTGTTCCATTATGGACAGGAACCTATCACTCCACCCTGATACGTATTCTTTTTCTATTGCTGCTGCGCGTACCAAGAATTCAGTCTGCGGTAAAGGCTTGGCATAGATCGTTGCAGGAATGGGCAACACTATGCTGGCAGACGCCTTGAACGCAGACACGCCCAGCCATCCAAGTTTGGTTGATTTACTGGTACGGGCACGCTGCGAAATTGAATCAAAACCGTTTGCTCGCACACGACTGCCAATTGCAGCATAGATGTGACGCGCTGCAAACATCGCAGGCCGGACACGTTTTGGAAGACAAACAATTCCTGCTTCTGAACGGTGATATAGCCGATCAGCCTGCGCCAATAGCTGTCGGGCAATCCTTCGCATTTCAGGGGTCGCAGATGGATTGCGCATCAACTCTTGGCGGTCCACACCTTCGGAATCGAGCCAATCAAGCGGAATATAAAGCCTTCCTTCACGGGCATCTTCCCCTATATCGCGTGCAATATTGGTCAATTGCATAGCAACACCTAAATCACAGGCACGCGCTAAAACATTGGCATCCCGTGCGCGCATGATCACACACATCATTGCCCCCACCGCCGATGCAACACGGGCAGCATAGGCGACCAAATCGTCAAACGTCTGATATTGCTTTTCCATCGCATCCCATACCAAACCTTCGATCAAGGCTTCGGGCAAAGCACGCGGCATATCAAATTCTTCGACCATCCGCGCAAAGGCACGATCCATTGGCCGATTTCGCGGACGACCGGAATATACCTGATCCAAGCGGGCCACCAAATCATGTACAGAGGCGGATTTATCTTCCTTTAGATCGACTTCATCATCGGCCAACCTACAAAACGCATAAAGCGCTAAACAGGGGTCGCGCACGGATTTGGGCAACAACAAAGACGCAGAGTGAAAGGACAAAGATCCATGGCGAATGGCATCTTCGCAGTATTCCATATCTGACTGAACAGTCCCCGTCATTCACCTGCGCCTTTTACGAAATCCGGCACCAATTGGGACAGCACTTCGGATGAGGTCACGACACTTGGAATGCCCGCGCCAGGATGCGTTCCTGCCCCTACCAGATATAAATTCTTGAAATCCTCACTGATATTATGAGGTCGAAACCACGCAGATTGAAAAATACGCGGTTCAAGCGAAAACCCAGCGCCATGCGGACTAAGATATCTGGACTTGAAATCCTGAGGCGTTAGTATGTATTCGGACACAACTTTTTCAGAAAATCCGGGAATAATCCCTTCTAACACTTTGCGCATTTTGTCTTTGTAGGCCGCTGTTTCCTGCGCCCAATCGACTGGATTATCTGATTTTAAATTCGGAACCGGCGAAAGTGCATAAAAACAATCATCCCCATCGGGCGCAACCGAAGGATCGCTAACTGAGGGACGGTGCAAATAAAGGGACATATCGTCTGCCAAGATACCTTTGTTAAAGATATCTTTCAAAAGTCCACGATACCGCGGGCCATTTATAATCGTATGGTGCCCGACATCGCCCCAATCCGTTGACGTGCCCTTGGTCCCAAAATACCAAACAAACAACCCCATCGACCAGCGCACTCGATTCAATTTCGGCGTGCTCCAGCGTTTTTTGGCCGCCTTGCGCAAAAGATGATCATAGGTCCAACCCGGATCCGCATTTGAAACGATCACATCCGCATCCAAGTGCTGTCCTGAATCAAGCCTGACACCTGTAGCCGTTTGCCCCGAAAGCGTGATTTCATCAACCGTCGCACCCAATGTAATGCGACCCCCTTGGCGACGTATAAAATCACCCATGGCATCGGCCAGTGCCTGAACACCGCCTTGCACATAATGCACACCAAAGGCTTTTTCCAAATGGCTTACCAAAATATACATCGAGGTGACATTTCGTGGATCGCCACCAATGAATAGGGGATGAAACGAAAGTGCCATGCGGAATTTCGGGTCTTTTACACGTGCCGCTGCATGTGCATAAACCGATTTATCCGCACGTAAACGGACAAAACCAGGTAATTCCTTGATCAAATCCATTAATTTATTCATGGGCTTTCGCCCCAAACCTTCGAAACCAAAGGTATAGCGTTTTTCACAATCCGCTAAGAATTTGTGATAGCCCGCCATGTCTTTGGGAAACATGCGCGCGACTTCGGCCAGCATGTCATTTTCAGAATTTCGGATCTTGAAATGTGACCCATCGGGCCAGCGAATTTCGTAATAGGGATCAACCGGAGTGACAGTAACATCATCGGAAAAAACACCACCACAGTCGGACCAAAGGCGTTCAAACACATCCGGAACGGTCAAGATTGTCGGCCCCAGATCAAATCGGAATCCGTCTTGCGAAACCGAAGACCCCCGCCCCCCCAATCGATCCAATCGATCGATAACATGAACGCGGTACCCTTTGGCGCCCAATCGCATTGCAGCAGAGAGTCCGCCCAAGCCCGCCCCAATGACAATTGCCTTTGGGTGTGGTGAGGGATCCACAGGGATCCGAAGAGAACGTTCGGGTGCTGTCATATTAATCTTACAGTAGACCTGTCAATTTTGTTTTACAATAGGTGTAATTTATGGTTCACTAAAAACATGCCCAGCACCCTTAGCAAACCAGCGGAGGCATATTATTCAGACGGTCACCATCAGCCTATTTCGCTTTGACAAGCCACGCCACAAAGCTTGGGCCTTTGTGATGATGGGGCTTGCGCGACCGATATTCTATCGCATGCCACATTTAAAGTTTTGGAAACTTTTGGGGTCTGGAACGGGCCAAGGGTTCACACCAATTCCCAACTGGGGCGTCTATGCCATTCTATGTGTTTGGGAAAATCCTAAAATCGCCGAATACATGATAGAAAGCACACCCTTGTTCAAACGCTATCGTGCGCATTCTGCAGAAACAACAACCTTGTTTCTCGAAGCCGTATCATCGCGCGGAGCATGGTCGGGACAATCACCATTTCAAGCCCATGAACTTAGGGATACTGGGCCTGTTGCCATATTGACCCGTGCAACCGTTCGGTGGAGCAAAATCATAAAATTCTGGCGGCAATCCCCAGCGATCAGCGAAAAGATTGGTGCAAATAGGGATGTTTTGTTCAAAATTGGACTTGGGGAAGTCCCGTTAAGGCAACAACTCACATTTTCCATTTGGCCAGATATTGCCGAGATGAGCCAATTCGCACATCACCACGGCCCCCACAAACAAGCCATTCAACACGTCCGTAAAGGCAAGTGGTTCAAAGAAGAACTTTATGCCCATTTCAACATTACGGCCATTGACGGACATTGGTCCGCCTTTGACAAACAGACCGTTCAGGAACCAAACTATGACTAATGCATTTCCATTTTCCGCGATTGTCGGCCAAGACAACATGAAGCTTGCGCTTATTCTGACAGCGATTGACCCTAAAATTGGCGGCGTCTTGGTGTTTGGGGATCGCGGGACAGGAAAATCCACGGCAGTGCGCGCTTTGGCGGATTTGCTGCCTCCTATTCAAGCTATCCAAGGATGCCCTGTAAATTCCGCAAGTTATGATGCTGTGCCACATTGGGTCGAAACGGCGCAAGATAATCAACATGACATACCAACGCCCGTTGTTGATTTACCCTTGGGCATTAGTGCCGATCGCGTCACGGGCGCATTAGACATTGAGCGTGCTTTGGTGGACGGGGTAAAAACATTCCAACCTGGCCTGTTGGCCAAGGCAAACCGTGGCTATCTTTACATCGACGAAGTTAACTTGCTCGAAGACCATATTGTCGATCTTTTGCTTGATGTAGCGCAATCGGGCGAAAATGTTGTCGAACGCGAAGGTCTTTCAATCCGTCATGCGGCGCGGTTTATTTTGATTGGGTCCGGCAACCCAGAAGAAGGCGAACTTCGCCCACAGTTGCTTGATCGCTTTGGCCTGTCTGTCGAAGTACGCACCCCCCAAACTGTTCTGGATCGCATTGATGTGATCAAACGGCGCGACGCATTTGACCGCGACCCCAAGGGGTACTGTGCGCAATGGGCCTCTGAAAACCAAGCACTTCAAAACGCAATTCTGGTTGCGCGTCGCCGCTTAGACGATGTCATTGCCAAAGACGACATTTTGGAAACCTGCGCAGAAATCTGCATTGCAATGGGCAGTGATGGATTGCGTGGGGAATTAACCTTGTTGAAAACTGCGCGCAGCCTAGCCGCATACGAAGGCGCGACCCAAGTCACAAAACACCATGTCAAACGGATTGCCCCTATGGCGCTTGCGCATCGGCTGCGTCGCGATCCGCTTGATGACACTGGGTCCGTTGCCCGTATCGAGCGCACATTAGATGCGGTGATGGGATAAATGGATCTGAGCATTTCGGATAAAACCACATTAGCGCTTAAGCTATGTATCGCGGATCCGAAAACCTTTGGCGGGATATGGGTCAAAACCCCGGCTGGTCCGCACTTGGACACTCTGCGCCATCTGTTGGCAGAGCACAACGTGCATACACTTAGCCCTAATCTGTCTAATTCAGATCTGATAGGCGGCATTGATCCTATCTCAAGCCTATCCCAAGCGAAACTTGTTCGGCACCAAGGCCTCTTGGAACGCTCAGGTATTTTCTTGTCGATGATGAGCGAGCGCATGCCTCTGGACATCGCGCATATCCTTGCACAACGCATGGATACGCAAAACCTTGGTCCGATTATCGTCATTGACGAAAGCGATCCAGATCAGGCAGGCCCCCCATCGCCCCTGACGGATCGATTGGCGTTTTGCGTTGATGCACACGCGCTTAGGGCACATGAATTTACACCATCTTTAGACGCCATTGAAACCAGCCCCTTTGATCTGCCCAAAGCCAGTGATCCGCACATTCAGACACTTGTCGTTGCGGCGCTGCAACTGGGTATTATTGACCTTCGACCCGTTCTAATGGCGCATAAAGCAGCGCGCTATATTGCTGCCTTTGCAGGCGCAGACCATGTAGATCAATCGCATTTAGACATGGCTGCAACGCTCGTTTTTGCCCATCGTGCCGTGCAAATTCCAGAGCCAGAGGCAGATAGCCCTGAACCACCGGAAAGCACGCGCGACGATCAACAGCAATCAGCAAAAGATCCGTCAGACAACACCCCGCTTCCCCAAGACCTTATTATCGAAGCAATCAAAGCCAGCCTTCCGCCAGATGTGTTACAGCATCTCAGTGACATGTCACGCCAAAGAAGCGCGTCCAAAGGAATGGGGTTTGGTTTACGCCAGAAATCACTTTCCAAAGGAAGGCCAAAGCCACCACGACTAGGCCGACCAAATGGTCAAGCGCGGATTGATATTCTGGCAAGCCTGCGGGCAGCAGCGCCTTGGCAAAAATCCAGACGTGCGCAAAGACCAGACCATACAGGAATATTGATCTATCCTAGCGATCTTTATATTCAACGCTTTGAAAATCGGTCAGAGCGCGTGATGATTTTTGCAGTTGACGCCTCTGGGTCTGCTGCGATGAACCGACTTGGCGAAGCCAAGGGCGCAGTCGAGCTACTGTTGGCTCAATCCTATGCAAAACGTGATTATGTCGCCTTGATTGGTTTTCGCGAAGGCCGCGCCGAAGTGTTGTTGCAGCCCACGCGATCCTTGGTTCAAACCAAAAAGAACCTTGCTGCCTTGGCAGCCGGAGGCGGGACACCCTTGGCATTAGGGATCGAAGCTGCACTTAATCTAGCGATGCTCGCACGCCGCAATGGTAAAATGCCGAGCCTTGCTTTTTTAACCGATGGCAAAGGCAACATCGACCTAGATGGGCAACCCGGACGGGACAAAGCGATGCAAGATGCCCAAGCGGTCGCACAGCGTG
>JAHEJA010000001.1:0-32295 GCA_024639125.1 Paracoccaceae bacterium | reverse complement strand
CGCCGCAATGGTAAAATGCCGAGCCTTGCTTTTTTAACCGATGGCAAAGGCAACATCGACCTAGATGGGCAACCCGGACGGGACAAAGCGATGCAAGATGCCCAAGCGGTCGCACAGCGTGCGCGGCAATTAAATATCCCAACGATCGTGATCGATTCCGGACGACGGGCCAATCCAAAACTATCAGAACTGACTGCTGTGATGGGTGGAAAATACATTAGCCTTCCGCGTGCAAATGCGCATGGTCTGTCAGAAATCGCCCAAGCGCACTTAAATTGATATGATCGAACAAATACCAGACTGGTGGCCCCATAGATCCGCATCACGTATCACAGTGGGGGAAAACCATATTTGGCACAGTCAAACCTTGGGCACCCAAGGGCCGAAAATTTTGCTTTTGCATGGAACGGGGGCTTCTACGCATAGTTGGGCGGGCTTGGTTGACATTATGAAAGACACCGCCACGCTTTGTGCTGTTGATCTACCGGGCCATGGGTTTTCGACACGCCCACGATTGGGCTTGAGCACTCTGGAAGCCTGCACACTTGGGTTGATCGACTATTTGGCGCAAACCAAATTTGTTCCTGACATTATTATCGGGCATTCAGCTGGGGCAGCAATTGCCGCGCACCTCGCATCCAATCTGCCCCAAAAGACCCAAATTTTCTGCATCAACGCCGCCTTTGGGGAATTCCCCGGGCTTGCCGGTATTATGTTTCCATATTTGGCCAAGCTTGCGGCGTTAGCACCATTTTCACCAAGCATTTTAACATACATGGCCCAAGACAGAGCACGTGTTCAGCGATTACTTGCCGGAACAGGATCACAGGTTCCCCAAGCAAGCTTGCGAGCATACTGCGCCCTATTTCAAAGCCAAGACCACGTCAAAGGCACGCTTCAATTAATGGCTGAATGGGATTTAAAGACATTCTTGCGCACCCTGACAACCCTGCCAAATCAGGTAACGTTTTTGACGGGAATGGGAGACAAAACCGTACCCGCCCAAATTTCACGCGATTGGGCCCAAAAAATGCCGCATGCACGAATCATCGAGCATGTAGGCTACGGTCATTTGATCCAAGAAGAGGCGCCCAGTATTGTAGCCGAGCATATTTCAGCCACGTTAAAACGCGCCTCGCCTTAGTGTTTAAGGCTTATTCTGAAACAGATACCAAATATGCCCAGATATCCTTGGCATCATCTTCTTGCTTTAGCTTAAAGGACATTTTGGAACGTGCTTTGCCGTCGTCCAGTTTGTCTTTTAAGAATGCTGTTGGATCTGCGACATAGGCTACGAATTCGTCTTCTGACCAAACAAATCCGGTTTCCCCAAGAGCAGCAATGCTATCGCCATAGCGAAAACCTTCAACACTTGCGGCAACGCGACCAGGCAAGCCATAAAGGTTTGGACCCGTTTTGCCGCCTTTAAAGATTTCATTGCCATCGTTATCAACGACCTGATGGCACGCCTTGCATTTCTTGATGCCTTTTTCGCCAGAAGCTGCATCGCCAGTGGCATGACCGTCAGCCATGACTGACCCTGCTGCCAAGCATAAAATCGGTACTATTTTTAGTAAGTGGTTCATCGAAACCTCCATGAAATAATACTGATCAAGCTAGTGCAATCAGGGTAAAGTCAAGACCCCTCAGCGGAGTTATGCCACCGCATGAGAGATGGCACATTGCTTCCATAAAACAGTCAAAGCCATGATCAAATGATCAATATCCGCATCCGTGTGAAGCGGCGATGGCGTGAACCTTAGACGCTCTGTTCCTTTGGGAACCGTTGGGTAATTGATGGGTTGAACATATATCCCGTAGTCGTTCATCAAAATATCGGCAAGTTGGCGGCATTTGACCGGATCTTTGATCATCACAGGAATAATATGCGACGGGTTTTCAAGATGTGGAATTCCTGCACGATCTAGACCAGCGCGCAATTTTGCCACTTGGCGTCGCTGTTTTTGACGTTCGATTTCTGAGACTTTTAAATGCGCAATCGATGCCTTGGCCCCAGCCGCAATTGCAGGGGGTAACGCCGTGGTGAAAATAAATCCGCTTGCGAAAGAGCGAATAAAGTCACACAGGGCTTCGGATCCAGTGATATAGCCCCCCATTACCCCATAAGCTTTGCCAAGTGTTCCCTCGATCAGGGTAATGCGATCAGCTAAGCCCAATTCTTCGGAAACGCCACCACCGCGTGGACCGTACAGTCCTACGGCATGCACTTCGTCTAGATAGGTCATCGCGCCATGTTTTTCTGCAACCTCGACGATTTCCTGCATCGGGGAAATGTCACCATCCATTGAATAGACAGATTCAAAGGCCACAATCTTGGGGCGATCTGGTGCCAGTGTTGATAACTTGCGATCCAGGTCTTCTGGGTCATTGTGTTTCCAAATTAGTTTGTCTGCCCGCGAATGACGAACACCTTCGATCATACTTGCGTGGTTCAACGCATCCGAAAGAATGACGGCATTCGGCAAGCGTGATCCCAATGTGCTAAGCGCGGCCCAATTCGACACATACCCAGAGGTAAACAACAAAGCCGAGTCTTTGCCATGTAAATCCGCAAGTTCGCGTTCCAGCAACAAATGGTGATGATTGGTGCCTGATATATTACGGGTCCCTCCGGCCCCACAGCCACAGGTATCAATGACATCTTTCATTGCCTGACGAACCGTCGGATGCTGGCCCATTCCAAGATAATCATTTGAACACCAAACAGTAACTTCGTCTGGTGCATTCTTGTCATGGCTCGTTGCCTTGGGGAATGACCCGCATTGACGTTCTAACTCTGCAAAAATTCGATAATTACCATCGCTTTTGAGCTGATCAATTTGATCTGCAAAGAGTGCATCATAGTCCATGGGAATCCTTTCGACGAAATTTGCGTTCAATTCGTTTGTTTTGAGGTAACATCCAGCGCCACAAGCGGGCATCTGGAATAGGTAAGACCATCACCCAATGTTCGACCAAAGCCAAAGCAGTGAGGGCAGATAGAAGTGAAAAACCGATAATATCCGATAGGGATTGGAGGGCATAAATGCGTTCAATCCAACAGGCCAAAGCAAAGGTTAACAGCGTAACAGATACAGGGAAAAACCAATTCAATGACGATATTCTAAAGTGGCTTGTAAGATGTGACAGTGCTTTGGGTACGAATTCGACATTTACTCTTGGGACACCCAAGAACAAATTCAGCTTTGCAAACACACGTGCGCCATACAGAATGATAAAGGTCCACATACCAAACACGTTTGCAGCCCCCCATCCTATATAAATAACCAAACCCAAAGACGCCAACAGCGCAATTTCATGATAAGCAAGCGTCCCCCAGGCCCGGATAAACCGTTCAACTGGGGCAATATCCGGTGGACAATCGCTGGTGTTTGGCCCCGTGATCACGCCTGTGAGAAAAGCAAACTCAATCCATCCCCACACGACCAAAGCAGAAATAAAGGCCAAATAAACAGACATCACCGACATCGTTTCAGACGAATATTCCACCCCGACAAGCCCAAGCGCGAACACGGGCGAAACTGCCAAACATACCTTTTGGCGCGCAGTCGCAGTTAGTCGATCTGACAAGCGCACAGCAATCAAAATGACACCAGTAAAAAACCACCAGCTAAAAATTGCAATAAGGCAGGGTATGACAATCGGGCTCGCCATTAATATGCAGGTTCCATTCGTGTTACACTGGGTACTTTGTGTTTCTTGGACGGGATCGTATAAAGGCCAACAAATGCCAAACCTGCCCGAACACTTGCACCAAATTGGGCCAATTTACGGCCCTCTTTTTTAGCAATAGCCAGATCCACATTTGCGCGGCGCAATCGATCAAGACCAGCAGCCCAACGCGGATTATCAATATCCAGTGTAATTGGGAAAATCTGCTGCGTTAACTTTGAGGTCTTGGTAAATACTTCATGTGCATACCAATCTGGATCAACACCCAAGGCTTGGTGAAAGGCCGGGCGTTGATGATCCCGAATATACATCGTTGAATACACAGCCGTCAAAAAGAACTTGATCCACCATACGTTTATCCCCTTGGTCAATTTAGGGTCGGTTTTCATCAACAAGGCAAATGCTT
Source organism: Paracoccaceae bacterium (assembly GCA_024639125.1). GTDB lineage: Bacteria > Pseudomonadota > Alphaproteobacteria > Rhodobacterales > Rhodobacteraceae > JAHEJA01. The sequence continues at coordinate 28,196 of JAHEJA010000001.1, read as the reverse complement.
CACCATGGGCAAATTCATCATTGCACCATTCTTCGAACCATTTGAAAATTGGGTGGAACCGATACTGTGGGTTTTCCTCAAGATGACGGAAAATGGTGATATAGCGGGCATATCCAATTTTCTCGGACAGATACGTCGCATAGTAGATAAATTTTGGACGGAAATAGGTGTATTTCTTTTTCTGAGTGAGGAACCCTAGGTTCACCGCAACACCCGCTTCGCGCAAGGCATCATTGATAAACCCTGCATGGCGGGCTTCGTCGCGCGCCATTAGTTGAAACAGCTGGGTGATGTCTTTGTTTGAACCACGTCGTTTCATTTCCTTATATAGCACACATCCCGAAAATTCAGCGGTGCAGGAACTAATTAAAAAGTCGATGAATTCCTTTTTAAGTTTGGGTTCCATCCCATCCCAATCAACGGTGTCCCAGTCTTGGTTCTTTTTAAAATGGCCCTTGTTCGGATCGCTGACCATGCGATCAATCAATTGATCCCATTCATCGCGAATGCCACTGACGTCAATGGCGTCAAGTTCTTCAAAATCTGTAGTATAAAAGCGCGGCGTTAACAGCGTATCTTGCATAGCGACTTCGGTGGCCATATCGCTGTCTAGCGTTTCTTGAATGGCAATTGCCTCTTCGGCAGTGGTGGCATCGGCTGAATGCATATTCATAGCGTCACCTCTTCGGAAAAGGAAAACTCACAAAGTTCCATCACCTCAAGATCACCCGTTGCCCGTGTCCAAAGACGCTCTAACCCGCTTGCCCGCACAATAATTGCGTTACGATCTTCGGAAACGATTTCACCAAACGGGGCCATGATTTCCGGCCCTTCTACGTGAACTTCATCTCCTGGATAAATCACAGCGCCATTGTTGAAGCGCACATGTGCGTGCAAGCTTTCAAATTTATGGCTGATTTCAACTGTGCATGGCACATGTTCTTTTGTTCTCGTGAAAAACCCCATGGTTAATTTCCTTTCATTGCTTTGGCTACAAGCATGGCAAAAGCGCGTGAATTATCTGCGCCAAATCCCATCAAGTCCGCTTGCCAGTCGGTCTGAGGGTCAAATACTGAAATGCGGTTATTTTCCCGCCAAATCACTTGGATCGGTGCGTCAAGTACGGCACCGGATTTCAAGCGTTCCCGCTCTACTACACGTGCGACGCCTGAAATAAAGCCGCCCTCTTCTCCGTCTAGATCGGCTAATATTGCCCCGTTTTCATCCAAAACGCGCACTGCGCCACTTTGGTCCCCAAAAATAAATAGAGACACCTGAGCAACAATCCGCGATTCAGGCGGTTTGGCAATGGTGGGAACTCCGAGCACGCGGGACATCGTGACGGCACATAAAACCACAAGAACCATTGCAAACATGGACCAAAGGGCGACTTTGGGAATTGTTTCTTCTTGTTTACGTGAAGCGTGAATGTCGGTCATGTCAGATCCCTATTGCGTTGCAAGTTCTAACTCTGGCTTTGCAGAGTGCGTTTTGTTTTGATCTTCAATAACGCGGGATTTCGCCGCTTGTGCTAGAACCTTGGCGACCGCGTCAACATTTGGAATGGACCGCAACGTCGGCTGCGGTTTGCTGAAATGCCAAGCACGGACATGTGGCCATAGGACCAAAAATGAAAACTTGCTTGCCCCTTTGGTTTCAAGCGCAATATTTCCGCACCCGCCGCGCCCTTTGGCCAGGGATGCATTTTCTATTTGCGTAAATGGCAAATTAAGCGTCACGGTCAAAGCCGCCCCCACACGCATTGCCACGCGCCGGTTGGTAATGGTATAAACGGTCGCGCGCGCCTGAATATAGCTGACAATCAAAAGCATCACTGCAACAACGGCTGCAATCACCAGAAACGGTAAAGAGACGGCAATGGCACGATCCAAAGGCAACGTGTCCACAACAGTCAAAAACCGCCACACTGTGAGCACCGCGAAATAGGCCATGACCCACCACAAATTCAGGGATTCCACCGCTAAGCGCCACCAATTTGGCCGCCCTTGCCACAAGATGACTTCGCCCCGGGGAGGAAGCTCAGGTAACCCTTTTATTGGTTCTGCTGCAAAATCATCATGTGACATAGGCGTTCCTTTCGTGACTTAAAGCTGGGATTCTAAGCGGGCCGATGACGCATAAAGTGTCCCACCCGCATAGTAAGCCGAGATTTTTTCTTCTTCTAAGAGCGTCACTTGGTTTTCTGATTTATGCGTGGGGACATCATTAAAATGCTTGGCAAAAATCGACTTTACGGTGACACGGTTTGATTGGATACGCGCCAAGGCCATTGGAACCAATCGCGTCCCGTCGCCAGTTGCAGGATCCAGTTCGATTTCAAGATAGCGAACCATTTGCTCGGGTTCATCCACCCACATATCACTGATGCGACCAACGATTTCGCCGTCACCTGCAACAACCGGCAATCCACGCGGATCACGCCCTGCCGCGACAAAGAATTTTTCGCTTCCAGATAGTGGGATAATTTTCGGGTGACCATGAGCATCCAGTTCCGCGACATCACGGCGCGCAACCCAAGCAGCAGGACCAACGCCGTCTTTCATTGGATCACCCGTCGGTTCGAATGGGTATCCATTGGCTTTGTTGGTTTGACGCAATGCGACATCGCGACCTTCGCCATTCGTGTTTGGAACAGTGACATCACCGCGTCCATGCGGAAGCTTAAAGGTCTTGGCGTCGGGCAACGGAAATGGCCCTTGATTGGCCGCTTCGGTTCCATCGTCATTTTCCAATGGATACCCTTCGCGCATGTTTTCACGCTGAATATAGAAAATCAGCAATGCAAAGAAGATCCAGAACAACCAAAGGGCTGCACTAGCCAGGTCAAAATTGCCAAAAAATACTGTAGTCATTTCAGTTTCCTTTCAAAAATTCCCCGATCACATTGGGAAGTCAGCGAGCTTGATGCCCCCTGAACCCTGATCAGGTTTGGAAGACGTGCGTCGCGCCAATCGCACCAACGGTCCGAGCACCGCGAGTGTAACAAGCAACACCGCAATCTCGATGTGATAAACAAATGCATAACCTGTGGCTGGCGTAGCCAAGGCTTCCCCTAGATCTCCACGCATTGCTAACGTGTTGACCCAATCTCGAACTGATCCGCCGAATGCGATCGCACAACCCGCAGCGGTCGCTTGCGCAGCGCCCCAAGCCCCAAGCGCCATACCGCGTCCTGCATTTTCCAGAACTGGCAAATTCATTGCCGCAATCAATGTGGCAACGGCAAATAATCCAGCACCGACACCGATCATATGTGCTCCGGAAAAGAACAAAATAGTGGATCCCAAAGGGGCCGAAATAATGACCGCAGGAAAGGCCAACAGCCCAACCAAAAGCCCGTGCGACATCAATCTATGTGGATCGGTTTTGGCGCTTAAACGGCGCGCTGCATATGCCAAGCCGATCAATGCACCAGCCGACCACGCAGCCGTCAAAAGGGTTGTTTTGCCGACGCTTAGACCAAGCACTTCGCCGCCATAGGGTTCCAACAAGACATCTTGCATATTGAACGCCAATGTACCCAGAAACACGACAACAATTAAACGAGCCGCTGTGCCATTGGCCATAAAATCGGACCATGCTTTCGCAAATGTTGGCTTAGGTTCATTGCGTTCCGTTTTTGTCATTGGACGGACGTGTTCTTGTTTCCAAAGGGCAATCAAATTCAAAATCAGACCGGTAATAGCCGCACCCTGAACCACGCGCACCAGCAAAAGATTGGAAAAATCGCGCAACAACCAGCCTAGTATCAATGACGACAGCCCCATGCCCAAAAGGAACATGACATACAACAGCGCGACCACGCGGGGGCGGTTTTCGTCAGTGGCACGATCGCTTGCCAAAGCCAAGCCTGCCGTTTGCGTCATATGAAGCCCAAGGCCCGTCATCAAAAAGGCCAATGCAGCCAAAATTTCGCCAGCCCATGCTGGCCCAAGCGTTTGATCCCCAGAGAGAACAATCAAGGCAAATGGCATCACCGCCAAGCCGCCCATTTGCCATAAAGACCCGAACCAAATATAGGGAACGCGTTTCCATCCAATTGCAGATCGGTGTGTATCTGATCTAAACCCGAGCAATGCCCGAAACGGCGCAATCAAAACTGGTAGTGCGATCATAATTGCAACAATCATTGCAGGGACACTTAGCTCTACGATCATCACGCGGTTCAGCGTGCCTAGCAACATAACGCTCGCCATCCCCACAGAAATTTGGAACAAGGACAGCCGCAGCAACTGTGCCAATGGCAAATTCGCGCTTGCGGCATCTGCAAATGGCAACATTTTGCGGGTCAGTTGTGTCCAAGCGTGGGGTTTTTGGGCTGTCATTTATGGCATCCCATCGCATGTGAAATATAAAAGCCAGAATTGACGCGCCCCAGATCAACCAGGTCAGCGCGCCCATTGAGCGCCCGCGAAAGTGACGCAAGTGAATGCGGAACCATCGTCGGGGATTTGTCGCCTTTTGGTGCAAGCTTGCCAATGTACCACATCGCCATCAACAACGGCGTTTTCGGAGCAACCGTAAAATTCACCTGCCCCGTTGTCCGCGCCGCGAGCCCTTCTAAGACACGCGTCAAGTCACCTTGCGCATAATAAATCAGACTATCCATAGCGATTACGTGATCAAACTGGCCCAAATCGGGCGCGCACATATCACCGGCACGAAAGTCAATCTGAGCATGCAAATGGGGCGGAATACGGCGTTTTGCAATGTCTATCAAGGAGGGGCTGATATCTATCGCAACCACATTCGCCCCACGCTGTGCCAGCTCTTGGGTCATTTGCCCAGCGCCACACCCAGCATCTAAAATTCTTGCACCTGTCAAATCCAATGGAAGCTGCGACAAGAGCTTGACACGCATAGCATCGCGTCCTGCGCGAACGGTTTGACGTATCCGCGACACGGGGGCTTCGGAGGTCAAACGTTCCCAAGTTTTTGTAGCAGTCTTATCGAAATAAGTTTCTACCTGTGACAAGGTTTGGTCGTATCGCATCAATCGAACCCCAACAATTCAAAGATATCGCGGTCTTCTAGTGGTGCCGGAGCAAGGGGTTCCGTGCCGTTCCAAAGCGTTTCCGCAAGCCGAATATATTCTTTTTGAACAGCGGCGACTTCGTCATCCATATCCATTTCAAAAAGCGTCTTTTTCTTTAACCGCGAGCGACGAATAACATCGACATCAGGCATATGCGCAATCCGATTAAAGCCCACGGTTTTGCAATAACGATCAACTTCATCCGTGTCTTTGGATCTATTGGCAACGCATCCTGCAAGGCGCACTTTATAGTTGGCAGATTTTGCTTGGACGGCTGCAATAATGCGGTTCATTGCGTAAATGCTGTCGAAATCATTCGCTGTCACGATCAACGCCCGGTCTGCGTGTTGCAGGGGCGCTGCAAAACCGCCGCAGACAACATCCCCCAAGACGTCAAAGATCACGACATCGGTTTCATCTAGCAAATGGTGCTGTTTAAGCAATTTGACCGTTTGGCCGACGACATAGCCGCCGCACCCTGTACCAGCGGGTGGTCCGCCGGCTTCTACGCATTTCACACCATTATACCCTTCAAAGACAAAGTCTTCTGGACGAAGTTCTTCTGCGTGGAAATCAACCTCTTTCAAGATATCAATCACGGTGGGAACCAATGTTCCTGTCAATGTAAAGGTGCTGTCGTGTTTGGGGTCACATCCAATTTGCAAGACGCGCTTACCAAGCTTGGAAAACGCCGCAGACAGGTTGGAACTTGTTGTGGACTTACCTATGCCGCCTTTACCGTAAACGGAAAACACTTTGGCGCCTTCAATGTTTACTTCCGGATCTTGATGCACTTGCACAGACCCTTCGCCGTCTAGGCCGCGTAGGCGTGGTACGGATTTATCTAATGGGCTCATGTGAGTTGCCTTTCCGGGGTTGTCATAAACTGGATCATTGTGCTGCGATCCCTTCCATCCGATCCTCTAATGCGTCGGCTGCCATTTGCAGGGCAGCAATCGTAGCAGGATCGGGGCTCCAATATGCGCGATCAGTGGCTTCAAGAAGCCGATTTGCCATGCGCGAACTTGCCGTTGGATTAAGCGCGGCCAAGCGTTCCCGCATCGCATCATCCAAAACAAATGTTTCACTGATGCGTTGATACACCCAAGGGTCAACCTGACCCGTTGTTGCCGACCAACCCAACGTATTCGTGACATGCGCCTCAAGTTGGCGGACACCTTCGGCACCGTGTTCCAACAAGGCTTCATAGAATTTAGGGTTCAAAGACCGCGACCGTGTTTCCAACGCAACTTGATCCCCCAAGGTACGCACCTTTCCCGTGCCTTTGGTATGATCAGAGATGTAAACAGCAATGTCTTGTCCACCACGCGCACGTTTCACGGCACGGGAAATACCACCAAGCGTATCAAAATAATGATCGACGGTTGTTACGCCAAGCTCGACACTTTCAAGGTTTTGATAGGCCAATTCGACTTTGGATAACACATTCTTAAGAAGCTTTTGATTTTGCTTGGGCTTGCCATTGCGCCCATAAGCAAAGCTTTTACGCGCCTCATATGCATCCGCCAATTCGTCTTCTTGATCAAAGGCTGAACTATCCACCAATTGGTTTACATTGGATCCGTAGGCGCCTTCTGCATTTGAGAAAATGCGCATAGCCGCGGTTTCAAGGTCTTCGCCAGTTTCAGCCATATGCGCCAAGACGTTCGCACGCACAAAATTCATAGAAACATCTTCGTCAGCAGCCGCCGCTTTATAGGCAGCTTCGGCTAACATGCGCGTCTGCAAAGGAAGCAAATCGCGGAAAATGCCTGATAATGTCATGATCACATCAATCCGAGGCCGCCCCAATTCTGATAATGGAACAAGGTCCGCCCCTGACAGGCGCCCGAAGCTATCAAACCGAGGCACCGCACCAATCAAGGCCAAGGCTTGGGCAATCTGTGTTCCATCTGATTTGATGTTGTCCGACCCCCATAGCACAAGCGCGACAGTGCGCGGCAACGTTGGATGTTTGTCCAATAGCATCTGCGCTTGCACCGCGCCTTGACGACACGCAAAGGCGGTTGGCATTCTAAACGGATCAAATGCATGAATATTTCGCCCCGTTGGCAAAATATCAGCTGACCGCACGATATCCCCACCAGCAACAGGTGGCGTGAAATGCGCATCAAGCGCATGCAAAATTGCAGGAATTTCCGAATTAACGGCAAGCGCCTTTTCTAGGTCCGCTCTCTGGGTTTCATGAGTATCCCCCAAAGCAGCAATATAGGCATCTCGTTGTTTTTCCGACATCGGCCGCCCTACAATGTGCAACCCCTCGGGAACCAGCGCATCTTCTGTTTCCAACAGCTTGACCCAAAGCACACCAACATCCGTTTCAGTGAAATCCACCGCGTCAGCTTGTTCTTTGATCAACAGCTCAAGATCCGCACGTGCAGGATCATCATCTGGCATCTCGCGCCATCTGGTTAAGCTGTCCTTTAGTTCCAACAACCCTTTGTACAATCCCGCAGCAGACACCGGCGGCGTCAAATGTGTAATCGTAACAGCATTGCTGCGACGCTTAGCCAAGCTGGCTTCTGAGGGGTTGTTGCATGCATATAGGTAGATATTCGGCAAATCGCCAATCAACCGATCTGGCCAATCTGCACCGTTCATACCAACTTGTTTTCCGGGCATAAATTCTAGCGCGCCATGCATACCAAAATGAAGCACAGCATCGGCTTGAAAGTCATGCTTTAGCCACTGATAAAAGGTTGAAAATGCATGCGTCGGCGCAAAGCCACCTTCAAAGAGCAACCGCATGGGGTCACCTTCGTAACCAAAGGTCGGCTGAATACCCACAAAGACATTGCCAAGCTGTTGACCCAGTACAAACACCGCACTGCCGTCTGATTGAACGCGCCCTGGTGCAGGGCCCCATTGCGCTTCGATGTCATCCAACCAAGGGGTGTTTTTCAGGATCCAATCTGCGTTTACACGGGCGGCAACATTTGCATCCTGCCCCAACTGTTTGGCATTTCCATCCAGTACAACCTTGCGTAAATCGGCAACTGTTTCGGGTACGTCAACCGAATACCCAGCCTGTTTCATCGCAGTCAAAGTATTATGCAGCGAGGCAAAGACATCCAAGTAGGCCGCCGTTCCGGCCGCACCAGCATTGGGTGGAAATCCAAACAAAACAATGCCAATCTTGCGTTCGGCACGCTGCGATTTGCGCAAAGCAACCAGCTTTTTCGCCCGGGCCACCAATGCGTCAATACGTTCAAAACAAGGAGCCATCGCACGATGGTCTTTGGCACGACACGCATAGGCACAGCCATTGCACCCGCCCTCTTCTCCGTGGCGACCTGCAAAGACTGTTGGCACTGTTGCCCCATCAAGTTCGGGCAAGGCAATCAACATTGTTGTTTCAATTGGCCCTAGCCCCCCTTTGGAACCAGACCACTGCGACAAGGTTTGAAATTCCAACGGATGCGCTGCGATATAGGGAATATCCAACCGCTTTAGAACATCGACGGCGGCATCATTGTTGTTATAAGCAGGACCGCCCACCAATGAAAATCCAGACAAAGACACCATGGCATCAATCGTTGGCATGCCATCCTGTTCGAAATACGCATTGATTGCCGGACGTCCATCCAACCCACCGGAAAAGGCCGGTATGACTTGGATATTTTGTGCTTCGAACCCGCGAATAACCGCATCATAATGCGCGGTATCGCCACTAAGCACATAAGAACGCATTAACAGCAGCCCCACACGACCAACTGGGTTTTTCAAAGTGGGTAACGCAGTTGCATCTTCGGTCATGCGCTCTGGAAGATCAGGATGATATAGACCAACATCCGGATATTCACGGGGCAGCGGAACCGAAATACCGTTCCATTCCGGAACGCGCGCATAGCGTGACATCAAGAAACGCAACATCGCCTCGATGTTTTCATCCGTGCCACCGAGCCAATATTGCATCACCAAGAACCACGCCCGAAGGTCCTGAGCCTTGCCGGGAATATACTTTAGAATTTTGGGCAAGCGGCGCAGCATGCGCATTTTCTTTTCGCCGGTTTCAGTCGAAGGTTTGGACGAACCGCGCAATTTTTTCAGCAAGGCCATCGTGCCGCTTTCGGGCGCCTGCATATCCAAGGTACCCATGCGCGTTTGCTTCACAAGATCGGCATCACAGATCATGCCAACCATCGCATCGCATTGGTCACGCCGCGCAGCTAAAACCGGCAAAAGCCGCTTTACGTGGTCTTCTAGGAACAAGAGATTAACAATGACAATATCAGCACGTTCAATCGCCGCCTTGGCAAGATCAAAAGCGGCGTCATCTTCGCCCCAATTCGCAGCGGCAAAAATATCAACACGTAGACCAGGGAACTCCTTGGACATTGACGCAAGCGCACGTTCACATGGCCGCGCGTTATGCGCATCCAACGTAACGATAGCGATGCTATATGTTAGGATATCTGGACCACTATCGCGCATAATGTGCCTTTGCTTCGTAAAGCGTATCTATAGAAATTTCTGCAAACCCTTTGTCGGCAGCATATTTTTCTGTGTTACGACGCGCTTTGCCACGCACAAAAAACGGAATTTTGCGTAACTCGGATTCAGCATCCTGAAGCCAAATTATTTCCGCGCTCTGCTGATGTACCGCTGCCGTCGGATTAACGGACTGGTTGGGTGTGTGCGCCGCGTGGTGACTTGGCCCTGCAGAATCCGAAAATTCGAAATCATCGCGGAACATGGTCAATAGATGCTCTTCGAGACCCATAACCAAGGGGTGCACCCAAGTGTCAAAAATGACATTCGCCCCTTCTGGACCCATTTGTGGGGAATACCGTGCGGGGAAATCCTGAACATGCACAGGGGCAGAAATGACAGCACATGGAATGCCCAAACGTTTTCCAATGTGGCGTTCCATTTGAGTGCCAAGGATCAATTCAGGTGATAGCTCTGCAATAGTTTTTTCAACTTCGAGGTAATCTTCGGTAATAAGCGCTTCTAGACCCATCGACTTGGCAAAGCTGCGCAAGGGTCGGGCCATTTCACGGTTAAAGCAACCAAGCCCAACGACATCAAACCCGATTTCATCCCGTGCGATACGCGCAGCGGTCATGACATGCGTACCGTCGCCAAATAGAAACACACGTTTGCCTGTCAAATACGTGCTATCGACCGATGCGGAATACCAAGGCAGCCGTGATTGTTCGCTTGGCGCAAGATCAGGTTTGCCGATAATTGTTCCAATTTCACGAATGAAATCAGCAGTCGCACCAACGCCGATAGGAACTGTTTTCGTAAAGGGCTGGTCCAAATGGCGTTCCAGATGACGACAGGCCAGTTCCCCCGTTTCAGGGTACATCAAAACATTAAAATGTGCCCGCCCCAGATGCGCTATGTCCGCAGGCGTAGCGCCCATGGGCGCACAGACATTCACGTCAATGCCCAAATCATCCAACAGCTTGGTTAATTCAACAATATCATCACGATGTCGAAAGCCCAAAGCCGTTGGGCCAATTAAATTACAAGTGATATTTTCTGACCGCTCTACAGGAACCGCCAAACGACGTACAATTTGGTAAAACGTTTCATCCGCACCAAAGTTTTCCTTGCGCTGATAGCTCGGCAATTCAAGCGCCACGACAGGGATCGGCAGCCCCAATGCTTCGGCTAAACCACCGGGATCATCCTGAATAAGTTCGGCCGTACAAGACGCCCCCACCAGCAACAAATCTGGCTTAAAACGGTTATACGCATCAAGACAGGCTGTTTTGAACAAGGTGGCCGTGTCAGACCCCAAATCACGGGCTTGAAACGTTGTATACGTGACAGGTGGGCGATGATTGCGGCGTTCAATCATAGTGAACAACAGATCCGCATAGGTGTCCCCTTGGGGGGCATGCAAAACAAGGTGGACCTTTTTCATCCCCGTGGCGACGCGGATAGCCCCAACATGGGGTGGTCCTTCGTAAGTCCAAACAGACAGCTTCATGCGACATCCCCCACCCGCAAGAGATCAGACCGCATCAACGGACGTGCAAACAAACTAGCCAAGTCAGCCGCCTGTTCATAAAAATGTATCGGGCTGAACACCAATTCGATCGCCCATTTGGTTGACAAACCTTCGGCTTCCAAAGGATTTGCAAGCCCAAGACCGCATACTGTCAGATCTGGCTTACAATCGAAAACCCGATCTAGCTGCTTGTCGACATCCTGCCCTTCTGAGATCACAACATGATCTGCTAGGGCGTCTAAATCATGACCAACCAAGGCGCGGTGAATATAGGGGCTTCCGACTTCGGTTAGAACCATGCCACATTCGTTCGCCAAGAAACGCGCCAATGGAATTTCCAATTGGCTATCGGGGAAAAAGAAAATCGAACGGCCTGACAGGGTTTCAGCAACCTTTGCGATTGCTTGCTCAGCCCGGGCTTTGGGGGCTGCGATTACGGCATCAAACGTAGATTGAGGAACATCAAAGCGATCCGCAATTGCAGCAAGCCAAGCCGTGGTCCCTTGCGCTCCGAATGGGAAAGGTGCGGAAATGGGCTGCGCCCCTCGACGCACCATTTCATCGTAACTTGCACCAAGAAATGGTTGCGCGCAGATAAAATGCGTATTTGGTCCCACAACAGAATGCGTATCCGATGTCACCTGAGGCAAGACCATAACATCGGCAATGCCCATCTGCGTCAAGAGCCGCAACATTTGATCCTGCACGACGTCCGGCAATGCCCCAAGCACCGCCAATTGGGTTTTATCGGATGTCTCAAGATCGCGAATCACCGCTTCTAAACAGGCATCTTCGCCTTGGGTGAACGTCGTTTCGATGCCAGAACCCGAAAAATTTATCACATTTACATGTGGCGCATATTTTTCCGAAAGTTTTTTTGCCATCGTAGCGAGGTCAATTTTGATGACCTCTGAAGGACATGACCCAACCAGGAACAATCGCTTCACGTCAGGCCGCCTTGACAGTAGCTCTGACACATTTCGTTCTAATTCCACATGCGCATCAGCCATGCCCGCCAAATCGGTTTCTTCCAAAATTGCTGTGGCAAACCGCGGCTCGGCAAAAATCATGACACCTGCCGCGCTTTGCAGCAAATGGGCACAGGTACGCGAGCCAACCACCAAAAAGAAAGCATCCTGCATTTTACGATGCAGCCATATAATTGAGGTCAAACCACAGAAAACTTCGTGTTGACCACGCTGCTTTAGTACCGGGGCTTGGCCACAGCCCAATGGGGCAAGATCATTAGGCATAACTATCTCCGATGTTGGATTGCAGCCGCGCAGACCGAAGTTTGAGGATGAACTGCAGCGCATTCACAAGATACACGGCATAGGCGAGCAACGCCAAGGTCATAAGCTGCTGCTCAGAAAGGGAATTCGTCAGCAGCGAAAAGACATAAGCCAAATGCAAAGCGATCACGAAAAAGCTAACCACATCTTCCCAAAAGAAAGCCGGAGCCAATAAATATTGCCCGAACACAACTTTTTCCCAAATCGCGCCAGTCACCATAATAGTGACAAGAACAGCCGTTTTTAAAATGATGGAAAATGTTGCGATGTCATACCCAAGCCCAGTCATCAAATATCTGACCACAAAGTAGGATGACGCCAAAAACACAACAAACTGAATCGGCGCCAAGACACCTTGAACCAATGTCCAAACAGTGGCATCCCGTCGCTTTTTTTCATCGGGGGTATATAGCGATATTCCCTGATCCCTCTTGATTTCATGCAATGGCATGGGCGTCAAACTCCCAACGCTTCTTATAAATCCACTATTGCTTAGTTGCAAAGTATGTCAATAAAAACTTACATAACTATATGCGGAATGTAAATAAATTTGTACATTCCAAATCTTGCATTTCAACGCTTTAATGGTATCACCACAATCCTTAGCTGGCTGCCGCCCCACCAAGTGATCGAAAAAAATTGACAGGATAACAAAGGTTTGCGAAAATTCTTGAGGACAAAATGCAAACCTAAACTAAATAACGATCATGAATAAGAAATGTGGACATCGCGCCAAATTATACTCGGCTATGAAATGAACGGAGCAGGCCCCGAAAATGTCTAAGAACGACAAAATGTCTGATCCCAACACCCGTCAAAACAACCAGATTAGCAAGCTGGCAAAAGACGCTATGACAACGGCGCGTTCGCACCTTGCGTCTTCGTCCAATCAGCGCCTGTTAGATGCTGCTAAGTGGTTAACAGCCTATGCGCTTTCGCCCAAATTTGATGTCCAAGAAGCCTTGGACGTGCTGCTTGGCAAAGGGCTAAATAAAGATGCAATCATAGATCACTGCATACCCATATCTGCCCGCCACATGGGCGAAGATTGGGTGTCCGACACTCTTAGTTTTTCTGACGTCACGGTCGGTACCGCGCATTTGCACATGCTGCTTAATAATATCTCACTCACGCGCAAATCAACAACGCATGGCGCAGATGGGAAATGCGCTTTGGTCGTTGTTCTAGGGCAAGAGCAACACACGCTTGGTGCGATGATCTTAGGGGATCAACTGCGTCGAGCAGGATATTCACTAAAAATTCTACTGAAGACGACAGAGGCAGAAGTGCTTAAACATGTGAAATCCAATAGCTACGATGCCATTTGCTTTTCCGCCGGAAGCGAAAGCGCTGCGCGGCTTTCCGCCACATGTGTCAATAAAATTAGACATTCTGACAAAAATAGTCCACTAATGTTTTTAGGTGGCTCGATTCTAAATCACGACCCAACGATCACCGTACCGCCAGAGTTTGATCTGGCGTGTAATGAGCTTGACGTTCTCATTGATAAGATTGAAAATAACCTGACGCGCACGTAAGAAATGTGACGAATGAAAGGTCCACCTTATGAAGAGCAGCTCGGAACTTGATTGGGCACTTGGGGCTATCCCAATGATCGAACCCGAATATTTGGGTGGGATATTGGCGACATCGTCGGACATTGCTCTTTTGATCGACTCGAATGCTATTATTCATTCGATCCTGCTGAACACGTCGGAAAAGCTCTATGGCAATCTTAGCCATTGGGAAGGGCGGGATTTAGCCAAGTTCCTAACTGTCGAGAGTCGCCCCAAATTACAAAAAGCGTTGGATCGACTACGCAATGGCGAGTCTATCTTTTACGGTCTTGAGCTGAACCACGAAGACAACGCCCAATGGAAATTTCCAGTGCGTTACAACATCCATTGTTTGGGTTCTCATAACAAAATTCTACTCTTGGGGCGCGACCTTAGGACATTGTCAGAAAACCAACAGCGCCTGATCCAAGCACAGATCGCGGTTGAACGCAGCGTAGAGGAAAAGCGAGAATACGATGCGCATTTCCGGATGATCCTGAATAGCCTGAGCGATCCCGTTGCCTTTGTAAATGCCGACTCCGGCGCCGTATTGCATTATAATAGCGCCTTTACCGAATTCTTTGATTTAACCGACACTGAAAAGGTCGATACCAAAATCCAAGACTATCTTGCAAATAAATCAGATAAACGCGATTTTACCGAAAAATTGGCACTTGCGGCTTATGGGCAATACCAACTGAATGCCACCGTGACAACTAACGGAAGCCCATATGACGTTGGTATTTCCGCGGAACTGTATCGCACATCAGGCCAGAAAATTTTGATGTGCAAGTTTCAGGATACAACGCAAGAAACCAAGAATGACAGCGAATTTGTCAACAATTTGATTTCAACCTTTCACCACAGCTCGGATGCAATGATTTTCACCAATAACCTGGGTGCAATTCAGTATGTAAACGAACGCTTTCTTGACCTGGTTAATGCAGGTCACAAAAAAGAAGTCATTAACAAAAGCTTTTCAGATTTCTTGGGGCGTGGTCAAATTGACTTGGCTGTCATGCTTGAAAACGTATCAAAATCTGGTTCCGTTAGAACATATTCGACACATCTGAAAAGCAACTTTGGCAGTAAAATTGACGTTGAAACTTCAGTTTCGAAAAACCAGTCCGAAAAGAATACCTTGGTTGCGTTCATCATTCGCGAAGTCGCCCATGTTGAGGCACCAAAATCAACAGTTGCCGCACATTCACCACAAGACGAAATGTCCGCCAAAGATCTAGTCGGAAGCGCGACGCTGAAAGAAATCGTATCTGAAACCACGGATGTCATCGAAAAAATCTGTATCGAAGCAGCCTTGGAAATGACCAACAACAACCGCGCAGCCGCTGCAGAGATGTTGGGACTTTCGCGTCAAAGCCTTTACGTTAAACTTAGCAAGTTTGAAATTTAGACCCCTCTTTCCAACTTAAAAATTACACACATCTCCCTAACGGCTCTGGCCGCATAGCAGGAGATTTCTGTTGCAAGAATCCCAATTGTCCATAATATGTGACACATGAGTGTAACAGAAAATAAACACACGCCTCTTTTTCCAAGACCCGCAGTGGCTTTAGAGCTATTGAAACCGATTACTTGGTTCCCCCCTATGTGGGCTTTTGCCTGTGGTGTGATCTCTTCGGGAATATCGATCTGGCAAAACCTTGATCTGTTGATTTTGGGCGTTGTGTTGGCTGGTCCCGTTGTATGCGGCATGAGCCAAGCGGCCAATGATTGGTGCGATCGCCACGTTGACAGCATCAACGAACCTAACCGCCCCATTCCATCGGGACGTATGCCCGGATTTTGGGGGCTTTGGATTGCATTGGCAATGTCCTGCGGAGCGCTGCTTTTGGGTTGGAGCCTTGGTGTGTGGGGGTTTTGGGCTACTGTGGTTGCCGTCATCGCCGCTTGGGCCTATTCAGCGGAACCCGTTCGGCTCAAGCGTTCGGGATGGTTTGGGCCAGGGCTGGTTGGGCTTTGCTATGAAGGCATCCCTTGGTTCACAGGTGCGGCGGTCATGTCACAAGCCCTGCCCAGAAACGAAATATTAATTTGTGCCGCACTTTATGCGATAGGCGCACATGGGATCATGACATTAAATGATTTCAAAGCCTTAAAAGGGGATACAGAGCTAGGCATTCGCTCTCTTCCTGTGCAACTTGGCCCTGTCCAAGCCGCATGGGTCGCCTGTTGTGGGATGACCATTCCGCAAATAGGTGTGGTCGGTTTTATGGTTCATTGGGGCCATATGGTCAGCGCGGTGCTCATTAGCCTGCTTGTTATTGGGCAATTGTTTGCAATGCGCAAACTGATGCGCAATCCCGAAAAATATGCCCCTTGGTACAATGCAACAGGGGTACTGATGTTTGTCACTGGAATGATGGTTTGCGCATTTGGATTGCGCAGCGGGTTCACAATTTAAACACAACGGATTAGCTAAATGACACTAAGTTGGTTTTCAATATTTCGATTAGGTCTGGTACAAATGTGCCTTGGCGCAGTTGTGGTTTTAATGACATCCACGCTTAACCGTTTGATGGTCGTCGAACTATCAATGGCGGCAACCGTTCCCGGCTTTTTGGTCGGATTACATTACATCGTTCAATTATCCCGCCCGAAATGGGGGTTGGTGTCAGATGTGGAAAACAACAGAACCAAATGGATCCTGCTGGGCATGTTGGTGTTGGCCATTGGCGCAAACCTTGCAACCTTTAGCCTTAAGATTTTTGCACCCTACCCAATGTTGGCGATGATATTGTCTGTCGCCGCTTATACTTTGATTGGTGTCGGGGTTGGTGCATCCGGAACATCGCTTTTGGCGTTGATGGCAAAACATACAACCGAACGCAGACGCCCTGCAGCAGCAATGATTACTTGGCTCATGATGATTTTTGGCATCGCCATGACTGCTGGCGTTGTTGGTCAATTGCTGGCGCCCTATAGCCATCAACGATTAACAACCGTCGTCATTGGATTATGTGTGGTGACCATTGTCGTTACATATCTCGCGACATGGCGCATTGAACGCGGCCTTGTTCAAAACTCTTTGGATACAACCGAAAATGCACCTTTGCTTGACGAATTAAAAGACGTCTGGGCCCATTCGGAAACACGCAAATTCACGATTTTCGTATTCCTGTCCATGACAGCTTATTTCATGCAGGAATTGATCCTTGAACCCTATGCTGGTCTGGTGTTTGCGTATACGCCCGGGCAGACAACGTCATTGTCCGGTATTCAAAATGGCGGCGTCTTTATGGGGATGCTTTCAGTCGGGATTTTAGCGACTGCATTGAAAATCGGAACTTTGCATACATGGGTAAAGCTTGGCTGCTTTGGCTCCGCGGTTCTTTTGATTGCAATAATGGCCTTAGGCCAGATCCCGACTGGCATTCCACTCGAACTTGCTGTTTTTGGCTTAGGGCTTTTTAATGGTATGTTCGCGGTATCAGCTATCGGTTTCATGATGTCGCTTGCGGGCAGCGGTGACAAATCACGCGAAGGCACACGCATGGGACTTTGGGGTGCGGCACAAGCAATTGCAGCTGGCTTTGGGGGACTTCTGGGAACAATTCTCGTGGATATATTTCAAGCCGCGTCAATGTCGACCGTGAATGCCTATGGCGTTGTATTCACATTTGAAGCCGGCCTGTTTGTCTGGGCGGCTTGGCTCGCTGGCACGTCAATCACAAGGACAGCACGCCCCAAGCGCGCATTGCCTCTAACAGGAGAAGTAAACAATGTATGATGTTCTGGTTATAGGCGGTGGTCCATGTGGCGCAACCGCAGCAGAAGACCTTGCGCGTATGGGCTATTCGGTCGCTCTTTTGGATCGCCCTGGACGGATCAAACCCTGTGGCGGTGCGATACCCCCAATCCTGATCCAAGACTTTGACATTCCAGATGCGCTCTTAAAAGCAAAGATTGTCACGGCACGCATGGTATCCCCGACCAAACGCTGTGTTGATATCCCAATCGAAAATGGCTTTGTTGGCATGGTAGATCGAGAAGAGTTTGACGATTTCCTGCGCAAGCGTGCCGAACATACTGGCGTCACGTTGTATCGGGGAACATATGAAAAAATCACGCGCGACACTGGCACGCCCGAAATCGCTTTTTTCAATCATGACACAAAAGAAAAGCAAACACTTAAAGCCAAAATGATTATCGGATCGGATGGCGCGCGCAGCAAAGTCGCCAAGGCTGAAATTCCCGGCGCAGAAGAAATTCCTTATGTTATCGCCTATCATGAAATCATCAGCGCCCCCAAAGGCGGCGTCGATTACCAAGCGCAAAGATGCGATGTCATCTATGACGGCGCTGTTTCTCCCGATTTTTACGGCTGGGTTTTTCCGCATGGGGACACAGTGTCCGTGGGCATGGGCACTGGCGTCAACGGATTTGACCTTAAGAAGGCGACAACAGCTTTGCGGGCATCGTCAGGTTTGTCCGATTGTGAAACCCTTAGAAAAGAAGGCGCGCCAATACCGCTGAAGCCTCTTAAAAAATGGGACAATGACCAAGACGTTGTATTAGCCGGCGACGCGGCGGGGGTTGTTGCACCCAGTTCGGGCGAAGGCATTTATTATGCGATGTGTTCCGGCCGCATGGCGGCTCAGGCTGTCGGAGAAGCCCTAAGAACCGGCAACCCCAAGCACCTTAGAAATGCGCGCAAAGCCTTTGTCAAGCAGCACGGAACGGTGTTTCGGGTCTTGGGCGCTATGCAAAACGCCTATTACAAAACGGATTCACGCCGCGAACGCTTTGTGTCGCTCTGTCATGATGTAGACGTGCAGACCATGACTTTTGATGCTTATATGAACAAGAAGCTTGGCAAATCGCGCCCCTTGGCCCATCTGAAAATTTCGTTTAAGAATTTGGCCCATCTAACCGGTTTGGTATCAGAGGAATATGTATGACACTTTTGATTCCTGCATGGGTCGATGGCATCCTACAGCCTGTTGAAAAGCTAGACGTCCACCAACGTGGGCTCAAGCACAAGGCAGTGTCCGTGTTTGTCTTTTGCGACTCGCAGTTATTATTGCAACAACGCGCCTTGGAAAAATACCACTCTCCTGGGCTTTGGGCCAATACATGTTGCACGCATCCTGACTGGGGCGAAGATAGCCTTGATTGTGCGCATCGCCGTGTATCGGACGAGCTGAACATGACTGCGCTTGATCTGGTCTATGTTGATCAGATTGAATACCGTGCGGATGTTGGCCAAAACATGATCGAACACGAAGTTGTCGATTGCTTTGTGGCGACATGCAAAAGCCGCCCCAAAGTATCCCCTAATCCAGACGAAGTCATGGATTACACTTGGGTCGATCCGACCAAGCTAAAACACACGGTCAGCACTGCACCAGCGTCATATACAAAATGGCTGCAAATCTATTTGCGTGATCATTTCGAAACTCTTTTTGCAAAAGGATGCAATGCTGTCTAAGTTTAGACCTGTTTGGTCATATAAAATGCAGCAAAAATACCAAGCACTAACAAAAGGAATTTTGCTCCGAATGCCGCTTTGTGGACTATCGCGCTGTCTTTAAACATAAGAATAGACGCGCCTGCAGCATAAGACTGGCCCGCATCTAAATTCTTTTTGGTTTCGATTTGTTTCACGGCAGCCTCATAACGGGCGTCTAATTCTGATTTGTTCACAGCGGTTACTCCTTGCTATTATTGTCAAATGTGGCAAGTCGGATCAAAGTCAACTTTTATATTCAGGGATCGTTGATGGCCAAAACATCTATCTTAGTCGCAGGTGCCACAGGTTATATTGGGCGCGCTGTTGTCGCGTCTGCACTTGCCCAAGGCCACCAAGTTTACGCAATGGTCCGCCGCCCCGATCAATCCGGATTTGGACCACATCCAAACCTGCATATTATCCCCGCAAATTTCCAATCCACCCAAGGCTGGGTCGGTCATGTCCCCAAAGCGTCTATCGTCATTTCCTGTTTGGCAAGCCGCACGGGAACACCCAAAGATGCACATTTGGTGGACTATCAAATGAACGCGGCATTGCTATCCAAAGCGCAATCCATCGGCGCCGAACATTTTATTCTGCTCTCTGCTATATGTGTGCAAAAACCACGACTTGCTTTTCAATTTGAAAAACTGCGCTTTGAAGACGACCTTCAAGCCAGCACGCTTCGGTATTCCATCGTACGGCCAACCGCCTATTTCAAATCGCTCTCTGGGCAAGTCAAACGCATTCAAAACAGCAAACCCTTTTTGGTCTTTGGAAGCGGCTCAGAGACCGCTTGCACCCCAATATCAGAACGCGACTTGGCCAACTATTTATTGGATTGCATCAAGGACCCAACAAAATGGAACCGCATTCTGCCCATAGGCGGCCCCAAGCCCGCGCTAACACCAAATGCACAAGCAGAATTAATGGCCGGGGTCTTTCAGAAACCACTGAAAATCAAACGTATATCACCAAAATTATTCGACCGACTTGGGTGGGTCTTATCTGTTTTGGCACCAGTATCCCAATGGGCGCGCGACAAATCAGAGCTGATGAAAATCGGGAAATACTATGCAACAGAATCCATGCTGTGCTGGGATCCGGAGACACAAAGTTATGATGAAACATCAACACCGAGCACCGGCAGCGACAGGATCGAAAACCACTTTGTTAAAATTCGTGATGGTCAAGAAATTTTATCACAAGATCCAAACAGTCAGATTTATTGATTTCCAAATAAAAACTTCTTAGACAAGGGGTTAACCCGCTTTGTGGATTGGTGTTTCTTTTGCCTGACTTTGACTATACCCAGCTTCCTATTATCATCAGCCTTATTGCGATCTTAGGTGGCCTGACGTTCCGGGGAATTTGGTTGTGGATTGCTTTGACGTTTGCGGTGCTGTTTCTGTACATCACCGACAAAGATAGCATCATAACCCTGGTAATTTACGCCCTTACAGCATCATTGATGATTTTTGGCTTCGTGAATATCAAACGCGGCTTAGCCCAAACCAAAGAAGACATCACCAAAGGTGATTTTACTTTTGTTGTTGATTCAAACAATTTACTTGGATTGGTCGATTGGGATTTGAACCGCTTTGCATCCTTTATTCAAGAACTGGAACAAGACGGACTAAGAACGCATCTTTTCTTTGATTACAGTATCCGCCGAACATTAAAAGAAAACGATCTGATGTTACCAAACGAAACCGTCCCAACCGCAATATGCCGAGTGTTGGGACGTGATCGATATGATCTAACCGTTTCGAAAAAAGGCTACACAGCCGATCCGTTGATCATACGCTATGCCGATCGCAACAATCTAACGATTCTAAGCAATGATAAATTCGACAAACAGGGCGAAGATAAATTCATCCTCAAAGCAGCCCAGCGGCTCAAGGCCCAAGGACTGGTGCGTCGGGTCGGACTGGTGGATGACCGCCTTACAATTATGTGAAACAGAGATTTATGTTCATGCTTGTGTACCGCCAAGCAGTTTGGCGATAGCGGTCACACGATCGGACAACCCATCCGCACCACCACGGCTTTCTATATTCAACCGCACCAAAGGTTCGGTATTCGATTTGCGCAAATTAAAGCGCCAATCCGCGAACGACAGGCTAACGCCGTCCATATCATCATGCGCGCCGGCTTCTTGTTGATAGGTATTCAACACATTTTCGATTGCTGAATGTGCATCGTCCACGATGTAATTCGTCTCGCCAGAACTTGGGTAAGCTGCAAAGCGATCTTTGACCCAGTCACCGACAGATCGCCCAGAACGTGAGACCAATTCAGCAACCAAAATCCATGGGATCATGCCACTATCGCAATAGGCAAAATCGCGGAAATAATGATGTGCGGACATTTCACCGCCATAGACTGCTTCTTTGGCGCGCATCACTTGCTTGATAAAGGCATGGCCCGTCTTGGACTGTACCGCAATACCGCCTTTTTGCGTGACGATATCTTGGGTGTTCCAAATCACGCGGGGGTCATGCACAATCCGCGCGCCCTGTTCTTTTTCCAGAAAAATAGAGGCCAAAAGCCCAACGACATATTCACCGGGGACAAAGCCGCCATTTTCATCAAAAAAGAAACAGCGGTCAAAATCACCGTCAAACGCAACACCAAAATCCGCGCCGACCTTTTTGACCACATCCGCAGTCACCGCATGGTTTTGGGGCAACAAAGGGTTTGGAATACCATTGGGAAAAGACGAATCCAGTTCATGATGAACCCGCACGAATTCCAACGGTGCATTTTGCGATTTCAATTCAGCCGCAATCGCATCAAATGTTGGGCCAGCAGCCCCATTCCCAGAATTCACAACGATTTTAAGCGGCTTTAACGCAGTCACATCCATAAAACTAAGGACTTGTTTTACATAGGCCTGTCGCGCCACATCCGCATGGTCAATCACCTGACCAGATTGGACAGGTGTTTTCCATATTTCTGTCTCTGCCAGTCGCTTGATGACCTGAAAATCTGAGGCATCCTCCAAAGGACGCGACCCTGATTTCACAATCTTCATACCATTGAAATTGATAGGGTTATGTGACGCTGTTACTTCTATCCCTCCACAAGCCCTAAATTCGGTGACAGCCCAATACATTTCCTCGGTGCCTGCCAGACCGATATCAATCACATCCGACCCTGCATCCGTCACACCCTGAGCAGCTGCTTTGGCAAAGGCTGGGCTGGTTTCGCGGGCGTCAAAGCCGATGACCACTGACTTTGCAGCGCAATGCTGTGCAACGGCGCGACCAATGCGATAGGCAATCGCTTCGTCAATATTCACATTTATTTCGCCACGGATATCATATGCTTTAAAACAAGTAAGCTCGGTCATACTAAATCAATTCCCACTCACCGATCATTGCGACCACGTCGCATCGGTCAAAATAATGCACTCTTGTCAGGGAACACCCCGACCCTTGGTTCATCAGTCGTAATTTGAATTCACGACTGTCTCAAGGTTAAATTAAAGGACGCTTTTGACAACGACATGTCAACATCATGGCAAAAGCGCACAAGGCCTATTGTTATTGGTTTATGACTTGGATGTTCAACACCGCACCGCCACCCACAATATCAAGCAAGCGATCAATATTTGGATGCGCGCCCGGACGCGCCTTGGCGTCCTCTGTGTTTTCAGCAAACAGCGCCAAACCAAATTCAGACGCCTCGGCATCAAGCGATTTGAAAACATGAGCAAGATAATTATAAACGGCAAGTGACCCTTTTTTGCCAGCTTCATTGGCAATAGTGGCAACAACGGATCCATCAGCCCCCACCAAGTCGATACGCTTGATGTCGTCGATTGCAGGCAAAATTTGTAGATTATCTTTGAAAACGTGTTTTGGTTGGATCATGAAACTGTCCTTAAGTGTCGTTAATTTTGTGCGTTTATCAGCTTCGTTTATGTATCACCATAGCCGGATGCGAACGACGCTTTGGCAATGACGTGCCCACGCCACATAATGAACAGTCCAGTTGCAACAATCAGCAAACAGCCGACAAATGTTGGCGCGTCCAACCGTTCGCCAAAAACCACGATGCCCAAACCAACGCCAAAGATCAGGCGCGAATAACGGAATGGCGTAACGACCGAAACATCGCCCATGCGCATCGCCTTCATTAAAGCAGAATAGGCAAATACCCCGACACAAATCACACCAATCATCAACGCTGATGCATATCCATCCGGCAAAACAAACGCTTTTCCTTGCCACAGTGCAAATAGGCCTCCTGCGACGATCACGGTTAAAAAGCCATAAAACCCAAGCACAACAGTGCTTAGCGATTTGGGTGCTGCGCGACTGGCCAAATCACGCCCTGCCAAACCCAGCATCCCGATGACGGCTAAAATGGACAAAGGCGAAAAAGCTTCGGTTCCGGGGCGTAGCACAATTAACACACCCAAAAGGCCCATGAAAATCGCACTCCACCGCATCCAACCAACCCGCTCACCAAAAAAGATAGCCGCCCCTGCAACGACGACAATTGGTGTCGCTTGTAAAATCGCTGTCGCCGACGACAAGGGTGTTATCGCAACAGCCAAAACATAGAATAAGCGGCCTGTGATTTCAAAGCACATACGAATGCGCATGGGACGTGACAGAACATCCGCGTGATACAAGCGGTCTTTGGTCAACATCGCCAAACACGCAAAGATCAAAGCACCACCAGCCCCAAAGAGCATCAACATTTCACCCACAGGAACAGTGGCTGCGACAGCTTTAAACAAACTGTCTTCAATCGCAAAAGCCGCCATTGAAGCAATCATCCAAAGGCTACCGATGAAATTAGACCGTTCACTTCGTTGCAGAGGTGTCGTCATTTGGGTTTTGTCCCTTTTAGATAAACCATCTGAATTCTTGTGACCTAATTAAACCCATAGGGCAATCATGGTTTTCGCGCAGAACGGCGCACCACACACTTACAGAACAGAGCCGGCAATCAGATCGTAATGGTCAATTTCAAAAAGCTGAGTTGAACAACATTCGCCTAACTCGAGATTTTCAAAGGACACATCGACGCCGAGGAAAAGGCCTAAAAAAGGACTGCAAAGGACTGGGAGAGAAAAACCTGAGAAAAAGTTGCAACATGTGGCCAGAATTGTTAAAAATTCACCTATATCGTTGATTTTCAATCGTTTTGCCAAAAAATTACAACTGGCCCGATTGTTGCAAAGTAAGCAATCAACAACAGCATGTAAAAATAAGCGATTTAGTTTCTGACATGGCTAGCCCGCTTACGTAAGGATGGTTAAATGAGTATTCAGTTTCGTAGTTTTTGTTTTTTGACGTTCATCGGCAATGTTGGTTTTGCGGCGGCAGCCTCTGCGGGAACGGTCTGTCAATATCCGTCAACATTAACTGGAACAGACAGTACATTTTTACGCGCTGGTTCAAACACACAGGTTCCGCGCTTTGACGTCAATTTAACCAATCAGCATTCATCCCATAGCGTGCTTAACACGACAACGACACTTGCTTTTCAGGCGACGCGCCAGCAAGGTGGCGGAGTTGACGCCCTATACATTCCAACCTCGGTTACAGACCTTATCGATCCGGATGGCATCTTTCGTTCAGATTTTTCTATGAATGGCGATCAAGGCGAATACACCACGATCAATGGTGTCAACAAACTGAGCGTACGCACAGAACCATGGTTTCAGCCAATGGCGTTTAATTTGTCAGGCTCTGCCCCCAAAAACATTTATATCGATCTAGATCCAACGCAGGAAACGAGCCTTGCCCAACAAGCCCGTTACGGCTGGTGCGACCTATTGCTGGCAAACATAGATTCCGCCGTAGACAGACAGCAAGTAACCCTTGGCGTGCTCAGCCCCTATCAACAAACACTTGTGGACTTGGGTATTCAATATGACCCCAACCAAACAAAGAGTTACACAAACCTCGCATATCTAGAGCTCGTCGAAGTTGATCTTGGCTTTGACCAAGGTCTGTCTATTTTTGCGGCGAACCCATCCAATCTGAATCATTCGCAATCGCTCGATATGAACGGAGGCGTCGTTGGTGTCTCTACGACCGGTGACGATGTGATTTTTAAGTTAATCGACAGCTCAATCAATTTCGCAGATGCAGGTAACGTATCCACAGTACCCGACGCGGTACGGCCCAGTCATTTGATATTGTGGATCGCGAAAAACCCCAATGACCCAAGCGCGAACACCAGCCAGCTTTCCTTTGACACGAACGAAAGCGTATTGCCTGTTGGGGCCGAAACCAAAGTCTTTGTAGACGCGCAAGCAAAATTGATCGTGCGGGACACCGGAAACACCAGCGATGCGTTTATTTTTCCAAATTACGCACAATCAGTCGCAGGCTGGGTGGACACCAGTTGGGACTTTGCTGTTGGTGAAGATGCCACACTTGTATTTGAAAACAGTAACGTCAATTTCGGTGAGCACAAAGACGGTGGTGGCGGCTTAAACGCCAGCAGCAGCATTGGGCTTAGCCAGCTTGCCACCTTAGAATTGACTGGCAATGGAACGTCAGTGGTAATTGATAAACTTAATTATATCGGAACACCCGGTGGCGGCGGCCAAGTAGATCTGACAGCAAATGACACCTACCTTGAGGCCACAAGCGTTTCTGTAACAGATGGTGAAATGACGATCAGTTCGTCACAAGGTTTAGGCGATTACTACTTTAAAAGCGTCTTTCTAAATGATGGCGCCCTAACGCTTGAAAACGGCAAGAGATCAGTTGGCATGGGCCGGCCATGGGATATTATTAACTTGTATTCCGAAGCGGGCTCTAATGAGCTGAATTTTACAAACTGGGGCGACACCATCAGGATCGAAGGGCTTAGCATTAAGTCCGACTTAGACGTAAACATGCAGGGCAATAATCAGCCAGCAGAAGGCAATGTCGTCTTTTTGGGTGCAGTTGTTGTGAGCGACAGCGTGGCAACACCGCAATTCAACCTATCAGATAAAATAGTTGTCGATGTCTTCGGTAAAACCCTTGAGGTCAATACACATGGTCACGTGCAAGGATCTGCCAAAGTTGACATGAATCTTGCACAAGGTTCCGCGGTGCGGTTCTTTGGTGACCAGAAAGATACTGTTACAATTGTTACGAATGAAACCGCATTAAAATCATACGATCCTTCGTCCGTTGATCCGATAAATCTAGGCCCAACCAGTTATAATCTTACTGCCCTAGCTGGTGCTGCGCCAAACCAGATTTATTTAAGCAATGAAATATTCCTGAATGATGAATTCGGCAACAATCTTGCGGATAACACCGAAGTCACGGCAGAGGTATTTTCGTTATTGATGGTTGGTGATTCATGCAGCCCAAACCTTTTGGACAACTGTGACTGGAACCGAACAATAGGTCGTGTAAAATTGCCGCGTTACGTCATGAATACGGACAGCACGATGTTTTTTGATATCAGCTTAGATGCCGACGGCAATGCCATTAATGACCAGATAGAAACAGGAAGCTTTTTTGCCCCTACGATGCTGAATTTTGTCGTGAATAGTTTGCCTCAAACTGGTTCAAATCAGGCGCTGACTGCAACTGATTTAGATGGCAAGACGTTCACCCTTTTGTCGTCTTCTGAAACACCTACAAATTCGACCATAAGAGGTCGCAAGCATGCGCTTGTTGAAGGCGATACATTGCCGGCAACCACACGTCTATTTTGGTACGAGGAAGCAGCTGACACCAAACAGTTCGTTATCGGGGCCGAAACCGATTTGATACAACTACACCGCAAATCAACCACTCGAAATCAGCGGGGATTGGCGGATCTTGTTACAATCACAAGCGGTTCAAAAACGGATTTGACCGCAGCACCTATTACAGATCAGCATAAAGCGGTGAAATTACAGTCAGGCAAAACACTTGCCACTGCCTTGAACACTCTTAGTGTCTCTCAATGGAACCAATTCAGTCAGTACCATGCTGAACCTTTTGCGTCATATATGACGGTCGGATTAGATCAAAACCTAATGATTGGTGATACGGTAATGAGCCATGCAATCGGTGCAGGTGAATTTATCGATAATGTAGTGTCTGGCGTATCTTCAAACACAAACGAAATGGGCATTAACGCCAATCGCACCAAATCGCGCGACCGCGTATGGAGCGATATCCAATTCTCTGACGGCACCGTCAAAGAGCAAAATGATCTGGCAGGATTCGCCTATCAATTAGGTGCAGTTGAAATTGGTACCGACCTCTGGGAAACGGGTTCATCGACCATGGGTGCATTCGCCGGTTTAGGCTTTACTCAGATGAATAGCGCAGACCTTGCATCGACAAGCTTCTCGTCCCAAGGGGTGAATGCAGGTCTTTATGGCCGTCATCGTTTAGGAGGAAATTTTAACCTGACAGGAATGTTTGGGCTTGATTACAACTTGATTGAATCAAAAAGAAACGTTGCGACTGTTGGGTCATTTCAAGGTGGCACTGCCAAGAGCAACTATAACAGCTGGGGTGCTTTCGCAGGCGCCCGCATTGATCGCCCTATAAAACTGGAAAGCTCTAATTCTTATATCACACCGTTTGCAGAGCTAACCTATGCTGGGCAAAACTTTAGCGCAATTTCCGAAAATGATGCCGGCGACCTTGGTTACGACTTGGATGCGACATCAGCACATGCCTTAGTAGGCGGAGTGGGTTTTGACGTTTCACATGGCTGGGACAATGAAGGCATAGAATATGGCATTGATGCTTTTTTCCGCTATGAGCATGACTTTTTAGCCAACTCTAGTGCCGAACACTCTGTTCATGTGCAGTCACAGTTAACTGGGCATGAAACCAGCTTGTTCGGAATTGGAAGAGGCTCA
>JAHEJA010000069.1 GCA_024639125.1 Paracoccaceae bacterium | reverse complement strand
GATACCCGAAGGAATGCGTGTGGCGGACATTATGATAGCTGCACATCGTATTCGCGTAGCCCAAGGCGCCTATAATATTAACCAAAGTCATATTTCCGCTGCGATCGAACAGATGGTTTTGCGTCGCGATAGCCTTTGATTTTTGTGCTATGCGTTCTGAGAATGGGATGACCTATATCTGCCTGCTTCAAAGACGCGGGTGCATGTTTGCGTGAAAACCGTAGGGCGCAGTGTGTGGTTGCTTGTGGTTTTGAGGTAACAATTCATAACGAAATTAAAGATTGTTTCCATTTTTATATTCATAGGTATTAAAAAAACTTACCTTTAGTTTTAAAAAGCAGGTCATCAGCATGACCGTTGGTCAAGACCTTTGTAAGTTTTGTAACCGCGATCAAGTTGGTCTTGGGGGTGAGGGAAGGTCAAACAGGCAGGTTCAATTGAAACGCCGTAGGGATGCGCCACAGGTGATGGGTGTCAATCAAGCTACGCGTGGAATGCGCGACAATTTTGTCATTTTGATTTTTTCTTCGATGGAAATGTAAAATTTCGGGGCGGTGTCCCGTTACTAAAGTATGCGAACCAAGGCTTATGTTTCGTGTGCTGTGTAATGTCATGTAACTATTTTTCCGTAGAGGTGAATGATGAAAAAGAATGTAACACTAAAAATTGGCGCAAGCGCGCTTGCCTTGGTTGTTGGTGCGTCTGGTGTGTGGGCGGACTATTCCACCGCGTTTCCGAATCCCAACTCTGTAAGCTATTCAACAAGTTCGTACGCTGCCGATGGCAAAGGGATCGAGAACGTTGTTAAGGTCAAGGGCTTTTTTAATGGCACGGAAACTATGGACCATGCATTTGCTAACGTTGATGTTGTTGCTCCAATTTATAATTTGAAAGTCGAGAAATCGCCTAACAAAACAACCGGCGCAGCAGCTGGTGAACCAATTACATATACTTATACCGTTACAAACAATAGTAACGTGACGCTTGATGGTGTCTATCTCGTCGATACACATATTTCGGTGGCTGGTTATGATGCCAAAACAGAGCAAACGATTAACGTTGACCAATGTATTGTGGACAATACAGATGCTCCCGGTGCTGTCTTGGTCGACAGTGGCACAACCGAGAATGCAGAGGCATATGACATTGTCAATAATTTGGCGCCTAATGCGACGTTCGAGTGTACTTATATCTACACAGTCACGCAGGGTGACGTTGATCTGCTTCAAGTTTCACAATAATCAAATTTGAGGATATCTTATGAAGACCCTTTCCAATAAGGTGAAAGTGCTATTAACGGGGTCACTGGTTTCAGTGATCCCATTAAGCGTAGCGGCGCAGATTACCAATACGGCGACTGTGACGGGATCATACGGCGCAACCCAAGTAACGGCGACCGATGCTGCCTCTGTTAATGTTGTTACGGCATCGGCAAATCTTGAAATCTTGAAAACGGTCAAGAAAACTGATTTTTCCAAGGGGTTAGATGACCGCGCCGATGCGGGGGATACGATAACCTATCAATATGTGGTGAAAAACACAAGCAACGTGACGCTTACGGGGGTAACGCCCGTGGATGTTGGCCCAACATTTAATGGTCAAACGGCTCAAAATTCATTGGGTGATTTTGTTGTTTCTGGGTCAGATCCTGTTGCAAATACAGCGACGTTAAAGCCAAATGAAACCGCCACGTTCGAGGCGGTATATGTTTTGGCGAACCTAGACGTGTATCATGCCGCGGATACCAAAGACTTGGTTGGGGATGCCAAAAAATTGGTTGTCAACACTGCGACAAGCAAGGGGCAAAAACCAGCAAGTGGTGGAGAATACGCGGATCCGGATGTATCCACTGTATCGCTTGAATTAGCGCCCAAAGCCGAGATCAAAATTGTGAAAACAGCGGTCTTGAATGATAAGGAAACGGACAATGACGTTGCAGAGGTCGGTGAAACAATCACCTACACCTATACTGTGACAAACACGGGCAACGTGCCTTTGACGGGTATTAGTATTGCCGACATTCACGAAGGCGCTTCATTGGCTTCTGGCGATGTTACATCCGAAGAGTTGCTTCCCTTAGGTGAAGGGCCGCTGTCCACGACGACGGGGGCAACATCCACGGATGCGACGCCAAATGATGGCGTTTGGGATATCTTGCAGCCAGAGGCTGTAATTACCTTCACGTATGTACACACAGTGACGCAAGACGAAGTTGACAACGGTTAAGGTTAAAAACATGAATTTTCGGCGACTATTTGGATTTGTTTTGGCAGTTGGGCTTGGGCTTGGCGCTGGGCATGTTGTCGCCGAAATTGAAAACTCTGCGACGGCCTCTGCGACCTATGGGGATGTTACTGTTACGTCTTTGGTGTCCACAGCAACAGTTCCCGTTGCAGCGCCGTTTCCTGCGCTTCGTGTTACGAAATCAGATGACACATCGGCGTTTTCAGATCCCGTGCAGGCAGGCGACATACTTACCTATGTATTCACGGTCGAAAATACCGGCAATGTGACGTTGCAAAACGTGGTCTTGACGGATACGGCCCTATCTTTGGTTGACGCGCCGGCTTTTGTGTCTGCTGATAAAGGCTCGACTCATGGCGTTCTTAAAGTTGGGGAAATTGCCACTTATACCGCTGATTATATTATCACCCAGTCCGATATCGACACAGGCGAGGTTTTGAACTGGGCCGATGCAACGTCCGAGGGACCACGTGAGAATTTGATCGCGACAGATCTGTCTGATGATCCCAAGGATGATACTGATTTGGATCGTGATGGCAACGGCGACGCAGATGACGTGACACGCACTGAATTGGCACAAGTCCCCGTTTTGACTTTGGAAAAAATATCTCCATCGTTTGAGCAGGTGTTTCCTTATGTCTATGACATCAAATATCGGATTTCTGCAAAAAATTCGGGTAATCAGACCCTGAATGATGTGATGGTGACCGATGATCTGATGGCGTCACTGCAGCCGGGCGTGATTGTTGGGGTAGAAGCCCTTGATGTTTCTGGCTTTGATGGATCCATTTTCAAAAACGAAAACTTTGACGGTGTGAACGACACGAATTTGATCAACCAAAGTGCTACTTTGCAGCCCGACCAATCCGGTTTGATCGACATGATTGTTCGCGTTGATTTTAGTGATGGCATTGCAGAGAATGGGAATGTCGCGATAGCGACCGCAGCCGAACTTGGATCGGCGGTTGAATCGAGCGATCCAACAGAATTTTCCAATGTTGTTGATC
Organism: Paracoccaceae bacterium; assembly: GCA_024639125.1. Lineage (GTDB taxonomy): Bacteria > Pseudomonadota > Alphaproteobacteria > Rhodobacterales > Rhodobacteraceae > JAHEJA01. The sequence goes on along the minus strand of JAHEJA010000069.1, from coordinate 3,877 downwards.
CGGATCATCCCGGAAATCCGGTTGACCCGACACTCAATTTACCAACACCGCACCATATCCAAGATTTGGACTTTGATGGTGCGCCGGATTCATCGGAAACGGAAGGCGATCGCGATGGCGATGGAATTCCGAATAATGTCGATTACGACCCTCATGGGGTGTTCTATTGCCAAGAAAACGGCAAGATTTTACAAGGTGGTCTGATCACCGTGACTGGACCCAATGGATCGCAGACTGGCATCGGCAATTCCAACAATATCCGCATTGTTCGCGATGGTAGCGACGGGGTCTATCAGTGGTTCACAACAGCCCCTGGCGTTTATTCGATGACGTATCAATTGCCAGCAGGCGGTGTTGCAAGCCAAGACCGCTTTTCTTTGGGAACATTGGATTCATCGCTCTTGATGACAGATCCTTATTCTGTGGGCAGTTCGGAATTTGGCAACACAAATACGTTGGCTGATTTTACGGCCGCCGCGAACCCATTCTATAAGATCTTTGATATTCAAGCCGGTTCGCCTGTGATTTTGAACAACAATATTCCGTTGCAATTCTGTGGCACTCCGGGCTTGGCTGCGTCCAAGTCGATTGTGGGCGATGTGATTATGGGCAGCGATCTGCGCTCGCATCTGACCTATGAAATCGTTCTAAGCAATGTTGGCGATGTGCGTATCGAACATCCGACTATTTCTGATGATCTGGATGCAACGTTTGGCGCGGGCACCTATGAAATCACCAGCCGCAAGCTTATTTCGTCTTCAGCCGCATTTACAGGTGTGCTGAACCCAGACTTTGATGGGTCGCGTGATACGGCTGTGCTTAGCACGGCTGGGTATATCGAGCCGGCTGAAACGATCACTGTTCAATTGTCACTTGCCGTCAAAGCGCCACGTGCGAACACATACGTGAATACGGCAGAAATTTCCGGAACCTCGCCTTTAACGGGTGATGTGCTTGATAGCGAATTTGCCAGCGTGAGTGTTGATTTGTTTCCATCCCCTTCAAAGAATTCAATCGTCGTGACAAAAACGGCGGCAGTTGGATCCGTTATGTTGGGTGGGGCGGTTCCTTATACGCTGACGTTTGAAAATACAAACGCGGTCGACATTACCGATGTTGCCTTTGTTGATCAGCTTCCCGGCGGCTTTGTGTACAAGCCTAAAACGGCCCGTTTGGATGGGCAATCCATTGAACCTAGCTTTGAAGGGCGACGTTTGATTTGGCCTAACCAAACATTGGCAGCTAACACCAAAGTCACAATCGAATTGGTTGCTTTGGCTGGTGCAGGTATCGACGGAACAAGCTTTGTGAACAAAACGTGGGTCGAAGATTTGGCAACTGGAACGATTATTTCCCAAGTTGCCTCGGCGGAAGTCCAGCGCGAAGCAGAAGCCATTTTTGAATGTTCTGATGTGATTGGGACAGTGTTTGATGATCAAAACTATAATGGTTACCAAGATGGGCCACGGTCTATGAACGGAGCAGAAATTGCTGGGGAAACGGGTCTTGCTGGTGTGCGTATTTCCACGACAACAGGCACGTTGATTTCAACTGATACGCAAGGCCGCTTTAACGTTCCGTGTGCGGCAACGCCGGATGCACTTGGTGACAATGTGATTTTGAAATTGGATACGCGTAGCCTTCCTGAGGGATATGTCGTGATCACCGAAAACCCACGCAGCGTGCGTTTGACAGCGGGTAAAATGGCCAAGCTCAACTTTGGTGCCGCGCTTGGACGCGAATTAGAAGTCGACCTGAGTGCGCGTGCCTTTGACGATAGCGGCACAACGATGAAGCCTGCGCTTGAGGATGGTTTGATGCAAATGCTTGATCTCGCAGAAACATCTCCGTCTGTGTTCATGGTCACTTATTTCGAAAACGGTGAAGGGGTTAACATTTCTAATGAGCGTCTACAGAGCGTGGAAACGTTCATTAAACGCGAGTGGGCAAAACGTGACAGCATTTTCGATCTAAACATCGAAACCTCGGTCAAGTCGTTGCAGTAGGGGTTTGGGTATGAATTTCAAAGTTACACATATAAAAGCGTGCGCTGTGAGCATTCTGGCGCTTAGCGCGGTGTCTGCAGCTGCGCCTGTGCAGGCTCGCATGGTATGCGACACAGAAAAAGACCTGTCGGCAAACGCTTGCATGAGCGATGTTATCAATGAAATCATCACATCCAAAACTCCGGAAACTGTGAAGCCATTGAAAAACGCAGATGGCTTTGTGTTGTCACTGGATGGTCATGCAGTGACCGCTGACGAAGCGTTTAAAGCCCAAGCAGATAGTGTCAAAGACGCAAGCGAAATGGCCGTAACACAGGCGCGCGTAACCCCAACAGCAGCTCCTTTACAAACGCCAGCTGCCGAGGAAATCGCAACACCTGCACCGTCTGAATGGTTTTATTTTGCAACTGCGGATCTCACCTGGAGCAAGACCCGTATTGGCGGTATCAAAGATGTCGACAACACAGGGCGCATTGCCGGATATGTCGATGGAACCACATTAAGCGGATTTCACATCACGGCATCCCTTGATAGTGGCGAAGAAAAGATCAAAGACCTGTTTCGCCGTTTGGATCGTAAAGACCCTGCAAGCGTGCTTAGCCGGCTTGACCCAAGTGATACTTACCCAACATTTGGCGATGATAGCTCGATTGTCGATAACACCCCCACATCTGGTCGATTTTATCTAAAGGTCGAAAAAGACAATAATTTTTTCCGTTGGGGTGACTATAGTAGCCGTATTGCAGGGTCCAAGTTTGTCCGCAATGAAAGAAGTCTATACGGCGCTCAGGGGCATTTGGAAACCAAAGCGCAAACCTCAGACGGGAATGCGCGCGCGTCGATGGATGTGTTTGTTGCTCAGCCGGATACTCAAATTGGTCGCGATGTGTTTCGCTCAACGGGTGGGTCGGTATATTTTCTACAGCGACAAGACATCAGCGTTGGCACTGAATCAGTCAGTGTTCAAGTGCGCGATGCCGCGACAGGGCGGGTATTGTCCACCACGCCACTTGCATCCGATGCAGATTACCGTGTGAACTATTTCCAAGGTGTGATTACCTTGAATGCGCCGCTTGGATCAGGCTCTACTGGCAAGTTGATTGAAACCAATGCAGGTGGGGATACGATTACCAATTTGGTCGTTCAATATGAATTCTCCCCCACTACCAGCGATACTGACACGCTTGCCTATGGCGGTCGCGCCGAAGCATGGGTGACGGACAAAATTCGTATTGGTGCCACAGCACTAAGTGACGAAACATCGCTTGGACATACCCACGACGCCTATAGCGGCGACATTCGCTACCAACACAGTGAAACCTCTTATGTGCAAGTGGATTACGCCAAAAGCCGTGGGCCGGGTTATGCACAATCCTATAGCTCGGATGGTGGGTTTAATATCAACAACTCGGCTGGGTCTGCAGGGACTGGCGATGCCTATAATATCGACGGGCAGCTTGATCTCGCGGATATCAATCCTTCTCTGGCAACAGTCGTTGGCGGGTATTATCAAAAACGCAGCCAAGGGTTTGCGACACAGGATTATCAATCTGCGATTGGGTCGGGTGATCGAACACTTTATGGCGGGTTTGTTGACACTCAGGTAAACGATTATTTGGGTTGGAAATTCTATGCTGATGTGGAAACCACGACGGCTGGTGTCGATAACAAAACATTAGGTGCGGAAGTCAGCGCAGCGGCAACAGAAACCATCCAAGTGACGTTGGCTGCCGAAGAACAGCGCCAAGCAACGGCCAGCACAAAAGGATCGCGCACCACAGCCAAAGCCCAAGTTGACTATAGCCCAAGCGAAGCCGTGACATACAAGGTTTATTCCCAGAATACCGTGAAAGACCAAGGAATAGGCGCAT
>JAHEJA010000061.1 GCA_024639125.1 Paracoccaceae bacterium | reverse complement strand
CTGCCGCAGTCGATCACGCGGGTCAGGTAGATGTGCATATCCTAGGCGACGCCATAGAAGGCGAGGCTCGCGATGTTGCCCGCGCACATGTAAAAATTGCACAACAAATACAAAAGGATGGACCTAGGCGCCCGACTTTGATCTTGTCTGGTGGCGAATGTACCGTCACACGCACTGGAACAGGAATAGGTGGTCCAAACGCAGAATATGTGCTCTCTGCAGCAATTGCCTTGGACGGGGCCATGGGCATTCATGTGCTGGCAGGCGATACAGATGGTGTTGACGGCGCCGACGAAATTGCTGGTGCCTATGCAGGGCCAGAGACATTGAAATTGGCGCGCAATTTAGGAAGTGATGCCACCCATGCCTTGAAAAACAATGACGCACACAGCTTTTTCAAATCACTGGATCAGCAGGTGATCACTGGGCCAACCTTGACAAACGTTAATGATTTCAGGGCGATTTTGGTACATCCGACCTAAGCGGTTTGTGTAACCACGCCATCGGGCAAGGCCAGAAAGCGCAATTTTATAAAACGGCAATAGAGACTGATTACAGCATGTAACCGGTACACTTGATTTTAAAATCCACGAATGTCCTTGAATTAGCGCGTCGCGCTTTTCCATTTAACAGGTGTGACATAGACAATACTATCTTCAACACTCAGCATGACTTCGCCGTCTTGAATGTTAACTTGCAACTTCATTGACCGATTTGCCATTTGGGCCAAACTATTTGTTTCTGCTTCGGGCAAATTGACCACACTTAGGTTGTCAAAGCGCGCACTGCTGCCTTTTATCTTGTCCCACCATATTTCAGCGGTTTTTCCGCCATATGAATAAATCACAACTTGGTTGGATTTTTGGCACGATTGGCGCACAATTTTTTCGCTCGGAAGCCCCAAGGTAACCCATAGTTCGATTTCATCACTAAAGCTTTTTGCCCAGATATCGGGTTCGTCATCTGTTGATATGCCTCTGGAAAATTCCAATTGCTCACCTGCATTCAGCGCAAAAGCAAGCAAACGCACCATCAAACGCTCGTCGGTTTCAGATGGATGTTTTGCCACCGTCAATTTATGGGTTTCGTAGTAATGCCGATCCATGTCAGAAACGGAAAGTTCAACTTTATAGATGGTGGCTTTTTGTGCCATGATATGTTCCTGACTTAATACCTTAGCGGTCCATAAGCCATCTGACGCAATTGATAAAGCTCGTAAGGCAATGTTTCTATAAAGGGGATGCCGCATGACGCATCTATCTGCATGCTCTGCGCAATGTCTCAACCTATTTAGACATTATTTGCCAATCAATAGAATTCAATCGCACGCACATACAAATCCGCAGTATAATCTTTGCCAAATGCCACAACCCCCAAAGATTTCGCTGTGTCAGGATTAAATGATTTGGGCATCAAAGCAGATGATCGTTGAAATGCGGTAAATGGGATCTTAATCGTTTGCCATTCGCTATTTGCTGTGAAGTCTGCGGCGTAATATTGCCAAGGCAGCCGGGCTGAACGATTCCGCAAATGGACGTAATATGTTTCGTTATTGCCTTTGACGGTCACGCTTATGCCTGATGCGGCTTGCATCGCGCTGTCGGAAATCGCGGTTCTTACTTGAATAAAGCCACCGTTATTGGCGGTAGACACCGTTCCAGACAAATGGATGGCACCTTGATTACCATCAAAGCGGGCAGCCCCGTCTGACACGCCGCCCATGACAGTGTCTGCAAAATAGGTCCATGCACCAGACGAAACCAAATTATCCGAAAGAGCCATCGACGCGGTCCCCAAGCTAAATGATATCCAAGCACAAAAAGACAGTAGTAATCGCATGTAATTTGCCTCCGGTTTAGTTAGAAGCTAACGCATTTCTGGAAAAGGCAATGCCCATCGCTGGCATCCTATTCAATTCTGTGCGTCGCACAGATGCAAGCCAGAGCAATAAATCCAAACAATACGAAATACGAATCTTGCGTGATTGGTTCAAATTTTATAGGTGCGACCCAGTTTATGGAGAATACCAATGGCCCAAAATGACCTGAACCAAGATCACCTAGAAACATTGGACCGCGATTTGGGGCGATTAAGTTCGCTTGAATCCGCCACTGCCTATGTTGCGCGACCTCTGGTTGGCCCGGGCCTTGCCTTGGTGTTTATCGTAATTGCCGGTTTGTTTGCGTCTGCATTCTTAGGCAGCTTCAATCACAGCCTTATTGTGATCGTCGCGGCGGTTTTTGGCGCATATATGGCGCTAAATATTGGGGCAAACGATGTTGCAAACAACATGGGGCCAGCTGTTGGTGCCAATGCCTTGACCATGACTGGCGCGATTATTATTGCCGCCATTTTTGAAAGTGCAGGCGCTTTGCTCGCCGGTGGGGATGTTGTCTCTACGATTGCCAAAGGCATCATCGCGCCAAGCAGCATGGAATCAGTAAACGTATTCATTTGGGCGATGATGGCGGCGCTGCTCTCGGCGGCTCTTTGGGTAAACTTGGCGACTTGGGTCGGCGCACCTGTTTCAACCACGCACTCTGTGGTTGGGGGTGTTATGGGCGCCGGAATCGCCGCATCTGGCTTTGATGCGGTGAATTGGGCAACCATGAGCAAAATCGCGGCAAGCTGGGTGATTTCTCCGGCTTTGGGCGGCTTGATTGCGGCTCTGTTCTTGTGGTTCATCAAGTCTCGGATCATCTACAAGGACGATAAAATCGCGGCGGCAAAACGGTGGGTTCCTGTTTTGGTTGGCATTATGGCCGGCGCATTTTCAAGCTATCTAGCGTTGAAAGGGCTAAAAAAGATCATCAAGATTGATCTGCTTACGTCTATCTACATCGGTATTTTTATTGGCTTGGTGTTTTGGCTAATCATGCGCCCTGTCATTGCGAAACAAGCGGCAGGATTGGAAAATCGAAATAAATCTCTGAAAATCCTGTTTAACGTACCGCTTATTGTCTCTGCAGCTTTGCTAAGCTTTGCGCATGGTGCCAATGATGTTGCCAATGCGGTTGGTCCGTTGGCTGCCATTGTACAAGCATCAAAGTCGGGCGAATATATTTCCGCAGTGTCCATTCCACTTTGGGTTATGGTCATCGGCGCGGCAGGGATTTCATTTGGTCTGTTTTTGTTTGGTCCAAAATTGATCCGCGTTGTCGGCAATCAGATCACCAAACTAAACCAAATGCGCGCCTATTGCGTCGCTTTGTCCGCAGCGATCACGGTGATTGTTGCAAGCTGGCTTGGATTACCGGTCAGTTCGACACATATCGCCGTGGGCGCCGTATTCGGTGTCGGCTTTTTCCGTGAATGGGATACATCACGCCGAATGAAACGCGCGCGCGTGTCCATCCACGAAAATGCCCCCTTAGCCAAAGAAGAACGCAGCCGACGCAAGTTGGTACGACGGTCGCATTTTGTGTCTATTATCGCGGCATGGGTCATCACTGTGCCAGCGGCAGCGGTCATGTCGGGAATAATTTATCTGATTATTGGCTCGGCTCTAAGCTAAAACAAAACAACACCCCAAAGGGAGCATGTGCCTTTTGCACCAACCTTTGGGGTGTTTTACGATATCTATCTAAATTACAATTTACGCAAATACTGACCGTAGGCATTTTTGCCAAAGGCATCTGCGCGATCGCTTAGCTGCTGTTTTGTGATCCATTTAAGTTGATAGGCGACTTCGTCTGGGGAACCAACCTGCAACCCTTGGCGTTCCGTCAGCGTCCGCACAAAGTTACTGGCATCAAGCAAGGACGCGTGTGTGCCAGTATCAAGCCAAGCATAACCGCGCCCCATCTTTTCCACACGCAATGTTCCATCGTTTAGGTATGTTTCCAACAGGGACGTGATTTCCAATTCCCCCCGCGCCGATGGCGTGACCTGTTTTGCACGTTCTGGCGCGGAGCCGTCGACAAAGTACAAGCCCGTCACCGCATAGTTCGACGGTGGGATTTGCGGCTTTTCGATGATGCTTTGCACGGTGCCATTTTCGTCAAACGCGACAACGCCATAACGTTCAGGATCTGACACGTGATAGCCAAACACAGTTGCGCCACCCGTTTGTGCATTCGCGGCGGCCAACACCTCGGGGAGGCCATGACCAAAAAAGATATTATCCCCCAACACCATCGCCGAGGGCGCGCCATCTAGGAAATCTCCGGCCAAAATAAACGCCTGTGCCAGACCATCGGGGCTAGGTTGGACCTTGTAGTCCAGCTGAATGCCCCACTGACTGCCGTCGCCAAGCAAACGTTGGAATTGGTCCTGATCTTGGGGCGTGGTGATAATCAGAATTTCCCGAATTCCTGCCAACATCAAAACAGTCAGGGGATAATAGATCATCGGCTTGTCATAAATCGGCAAGAGCTGTTTGGACACAGCCATTGTCAGCGGATAAAGCCGCGTGCCCGATCCACCGGCCAAAATGATGCCTTTGCGTTGTGTCATTTATTACCCTCTAATTCTTTTAATATCACGTTCAATCCATCGCGCCAATCGGGGCGCGGAATGCCAAAGACTTGTTCCGTCGATGAACAGTCCATTCGCGAATTCAGGGGGCGTTTGGCAGGTGTCGGGTATTCAGCCGTTGGGATGGGATGAATGGTCATAGCCCGACCCGATTGGGCAAAAATCTCTGATGCGAACTGGGCCCAAGACACATCAGGTGCGCCACTAAAATGATAGGTGCCGGATTTCGAGGGGTCTTGGATCAATTGCTCAGCAATCTTCAAACAGGCCACCGCAATATCGCGCGCCGGTGTTGGTCCACCGATTTGATCCGCCACGACATTTAATGCATCCCGTGTGTCCGACAGACGCAGCATGGTTTTCACAAAATTTGCACCATGGGCCGACACCACCCAAGAGGTGCGCAGAATTGCATGTACTGCTCCACTGTCGCGGACACCGTTTTCACCGGCGTGCTTGCTGCGCCCATAGGCATTTTGAGGCGCCATCAGGTCGTCAGAGCACCACGGCGCATCCCCCGTTCCTTTGAACACATAATCGGTTGAGATATGGACCAACGGAATACCAAGCGCGGCACATGCTTTTGCCATTGCTGTTGGGGCATCGCCATTGATGACGGTGGCATTGGCTTCTTCTTCCTCGGCCTTATCAACCGCTGTATAGGCGGCGGCATTTATAACGGCTTTGGGCGCATGGTGGATAATAGCCCCTACACAGGCCTGCGGATCAGATAAATCCACATCCTTTCGCCCCAATGCGGTGATATCGCCCAACCGCTGTAATTCGGTCGCAACCTGACCCGTTTTGCCAAAAACTAAGATCATGATTTGGTGCCCAGACGCTTGCCCACGCCAGATCGGTTCAACAAAGGCTGCCACCAGTTTTCATTATCCAAATACCATTGAACGGTCTTTTCCAACCCTTCCTCAACGGTCACCGATGGGCGCCAGCCCAATTCATCGCGGATACGACTTGGATCGATGGCATAACGCGCATCATGACCGGGGCGATCCGTTACAAATGTGATCAGATCAGCATAGCTGCCGTTATCGCGTGGCCGTAGACGATCCAAAATTTCACAGAGCGTTTTCACCAGCTCCAGATTGGTCCGTTCGTTTTCGCCCCCGATGTTATAGCTACGCCCCAATGCGCCCTGTTCAAGAACCAGCAACAGCGCATCGGCGTGGTCTTCGACAAATAGCCAATCGCGGATATTGCCCCCGTCCCCATAAATCGGCAGGGGTTTGCCCGCCAAAGCATTCAAAATCACAACCGGGATAAGCTTTTCTGGAAAATGATAGGGGCCATAGTTGTTGGAACAATTCGTCAAGACCACAGGCAAGCCGTAGGTTTCATGCCACGCACGCACCAAATGGTCCGAGCTGGCTTTGGACGCGGAATAGGGGCTGCGCGGATCATAGGGGGTGTCTTCGGTAAACAGCCCCGTTGGACCCAGCGATCCGAACACTTCATCCGTGCTGATATGGTGGAAACGGAAACCATGCGGTCGGCCTTGTGCCTGCCAATAATGCCGCGCGGCTTCGAGCATGTTAAACGTGCCGTTGATATTGGTCTCAACGAAATCCGCAGGCCCATCAATCGACCGATCCACATGAGATTCAGCCGCCAAATGCATGACAGTATCAGGGGAATGTTTGGCGAACACAGCATCCAAAGCCGCGCGGTCCCGAATATCCACCTGTTCAAAGACATAGTTTGGATGATCCGCCACACGTGCCACATTTTCCAAACAGGCCGCATAGGTCAGCGCATCAACGTTCACAACGCTATGCCCCCGCGCAATCGCCAAGCGCACCACCGCAGAGCCGATAAATCCTGCTCCGCCTGTGATCAAAATCTTCATGAATTCTCACCATAAACAAAGGGGGTTTCAAAGTCGCCTAATTCGGGGGCAATCGCGTCCTTATCGCTCAGGATCGGTTCAACAGAGAGCGGCCACTTAATGCCACAGCTGTCCCAGCGCACAGCGCCCTCTGTCTCGGGTGCGTAATAATCGGTGCATTTATACACAATCTCGCTGTCAGGTTCCAAAGTCACAAACCCATGTGCAAACCCGACAGGAACATATAATTGATGACCGTTTTCTGCCGTCAATTCATAGCCTTCCCATTGCCCATAGGTCGGGCTGCCCCGCCGAATATCCACCGCCACATCAAAAATCGCCCCGCGCCCACAGCGTACCAATTTCCCCTGTGCATGGGGGGCCGCCTGAAAATGCAATCCGCGCAATGTGCCAACTGCACGCGACAACGAATGATTGTCCTGAACAAATTCAACATCAATCCCCATCTCGGCATACCGACGACGGCTATAGGTTTCCCCAAAATATCCACGGTGATCCCCATGACGGGTTGGAGTGATTAAAGTGGGCTGTATCATAGAGTATCGTCCAAAATATCGCTTACTGAGTTTTACGGTCAATCAATCTTGATAAGACTCGCATAGGATCAAAACCATCACAAGACCAAAGCGGATTTGCGCCGCCCCTATGCTTAAAAATTCAAGCAATGCGACACGCGATCCCCATATTTACAGGCTTTGCATTGGCATTTCACCTAGGAGCTTTTGGCAAAACCACGCAGGAAAGACGCAAAACTTGGGGGCCTTGCAAAAATATATATGGGTTTCCTATGTTCCTTTGGCAAAAAAACCATTATGTCCCCTTGACGTTTGGAGCTTGTGTCTGTTGAACCAAGCCAAGTTTGTAAAAGAAATGGGCCGATC
>JAHEJA010000055.1 GCA_024639125.1 Paracoccaceae bacterium | reverse complement strand
GTACCAGGAGGTTTTGATGTGATGTCATAGGTGACGCGGTTGATGCCTTTGACTTCGTTAATGATGCGCGTTGCCGTTTCACCCAGAAATTCATGGCTGAATGGGTAATAGTCAGCTGTCATGCCATCAACAGATGTGACAGCCCGCAATGCACAGGCAAAATCATAAGTCCGACCGTCGCCCATGACGCCGACTGTGCGTACGGGAAGGATCGCAACAAAGGCTTGCCAGATGTCATCATACAACCCGTGTTTGCGGATTTGATCGATGTAAACCGCATCTGCCTTGCGCAGGATGTCCAATTTTTCGCGGGTGATTTCGCCTGGACAACGAATGGCCAAACCAGGCCCAGGAAACGGATGACGACCAATAAAGCTATCTGGCAGACCTAATTCACGTCCCAAAGCGCGCACTTCGTCTTTGAACAATTCCCGAAGTGGCTCAACCAGTTTAAGCCCCATTTTTTCAGGAAGCCCACCAACATTATGGTGCGATTTGATTGTCACAGAGGGGCCGCCAGAAAAGCTAACGGATTCAATTACATCAGGATACAAAGTCCCCTGTGCAAGGAATTCCGCACCTTCGATTTCATTGGCATATTTTTGGAATACGTCGATGAAAAGGCGACCAATGATTTTACGTTTGGTTTCGGGATCGGATTGCCCATCAAGTTCGCCAAGAAACAAGTCGGATTCATCTGCATGGATTAACGGGATGTTGTAATTGTCGCGGAACATTGTCACAACTTCGTCTGCTTCGCCTTGGCGCAGCAATCCGTGATCAACAAACACACAGGTTAGCTGATCTCCGATGGCTTCATGGATAAGAACCGCCGCAACCGAGCTATCTACACCGCCGGATAGGCCGCAGATGACTTTTTTGTCACCGACTTGTTCGCGGATTTTGGCAATGGCTTGTTCACGATAAGCCCCCATCGTCCAATCGCCTTTGAATCCGGCTAATTTGACAAAATTCTCATAAAAGCGGGCACCATTGGGTGTGTGGTGCACTTCCGGGTGAAACTGAACCGCATAGAAATTCCGCGCGACATCCGCCGTAATCGCAAAAGGCGCATTGGGTGAAGTTCCGTAAACATCAAAGCCGGGTGCAATCTGGCTGACGTGATCGCCATGGCTCATCCAGACTTGTTCGTTTCCATCAGTGAACCAGCCATCTAGCATATCCAGCGCATTTTTTGGCGTAACAAAAGCACGACCAAATTCAGCGGTTCCATGACCGCTTTCAACTTTGCCACCCAGTTGATGCATCATGACTTGTTGGCCATAACAAATCCCGAGGATCGGAACACCCATTGAAAAAACAGATTCAGGTGCGCGCGGGCTACCGTCGCGTGTGACACTATCTGGCCCACCGGAAAATATGACCGCTTTAGGTGCAAACTCGGTCAAAAAGGCATCGGTTACGTTTTGATACGGGTGAATTTCGCAATAAACGCTGAGTTCGCGCAAACGACGCGCAATAAGCTGCGTCACTTGGCTGCCAAAGTCTATGATAAGAAGGCGGTCATGTATGTTTTGTTCCATGCATGGCGTCGTATATGCAGTGATGATTTCTTGCAAGTCCCTTGCGCTGTTGAGCTTACATTTTTGACTGATTACGACGAAAAAAAATCGACATGTCGCTTTCTAACGCAAATAGCCGCAAATTTCACCCGAGTAAGCAAGGGCATGGTCTATGTGCTAGCGAAAACAGTGGCATAAACGCTTTTACGAAAGGGTATCACATGGCTGAGACAGAAACACGTAGACGGTCCCGTGGCGGTGGTGGTGGTGCGGCGCGCCGTGCAGAACGGAGCGCGGTAAGTTTTGAAACCGCCAAGTATATCGAACGCAATATTCCAAATTTTGAAATATTAACGGAAGAAGCGCTAGAGATCATCGAAGCAAATGCTGAAACGATCCTAGAAGAAGTTGGCGTCAACTTTGTTAATAACCCTGCGGCTTTGGAATTATGGCGCGAAGCGGGTGCTATGATTGATGGCGAGCGTGTTCGTATTCCACGCGGCCTTGCGCGCAAGCTGTGTGAAACTGCACCAAGCTCTTTCATTCAACACGCCCGTAACCCAGCACGTAATGTGGAAATTGGCGGCAAAAATCTGGTTTTGGCGCCTGTGTATGGTCCTCCTTTTGTGCGCGATCTTGAAGGTGGTCGCCGTTATGCAACTATGGATGATTTCCAAAAATTCGTGAAGCTAGGGTATATGTCCAAGTGGTTGCACCATTCTGGTGGAACTGTATGTGAACCAACAGATGTGCCAGTGAACAAGCGTCACTTGGATATGTTGCTCGCACACATGACGCTATCTGACAAACCGTTCATGGGCTCTGTGACCGAACCAAGCCGCGCACAAGACAGTGTCGAGATGTGTGAAATCTTGTTCGGTAAAGAATTCATCCAAGAAAACACCGTGATGACGTCCTTGATCAACGTGAACTCTCCTATGACGTTTGATGACGTTATGATGGGCGCGTTAGAGGTCTATGCCAAGAACAACCAAGCGTGCATTATTTCGCCCTTTATCGTGGGCGGTGCGATGGCGCCTGTGTCAGTCGCGGGAACGTTGACACAAGTCTTGGCCGAAGTGTTGGCAGGCATTGCCTATTCACAATTGTTGCGCCCTGGCGCTCCTGTGATCTTTGGTGCGTTTGTAACATCGATTGATATGAACTCTGGTGCGCCGACCTTTGGGACGCCGGAAGCCAGCCATATTCTATATGGCGCGGGTCAATTGGCGCGCCGCATGAACCTACCTTTCCGTTCTGGTGGCGGGTTGTGCGGGTCTAAATTGCCAGACGCGCAAGCGGCATATGAAACATCCCACACATTGAACGCAGCCCTTTTGGGTGGCGTTAACTTTATGTTGCATGCGTGTGGTTGGCTCGAAGGCGGTCTTGTGTCGTCGTTTGAAAAGTTCGTTATGGATGCAGATCAACTTGGTGTTTTGCACCAGTTGGCGCGTGGCATTGAAGTTGATGAAAACGCCCAAGCGATGGATGCAATCCGCGAAGTCGGCCCAGGGGGTCACTATCTTGGATGTGCGCATACGCAAGCGAACTTTAAGAACGCGTTCTGGCGAACAGAGCTATTGGATTACAAACCCTTTGAAACATGGGACGAAGAGGGCGCGCGCGATACGATGACGCTTGCGTCTGAACGTGTGAAAAAGATGTTGGGTGATTATCAAAAGCCAGCACTTGATCCAGCAATCGAAGAAGCTTTGAATGCCTATGTTGCGAACAAAAAGGCATCCATGCCAGACAGCTTTATCTAAGCAGCCTGATCCAGTGAGGCGCGTAAATCGCGCGCTTCACACATTAACGCTATGAGCACTTCTATATGAAAGTGCATAGAATAAGACGCATCATTGGTGCGTCTTTTTTCGTTTGCTTCTTGCTCAAGCTGCATCAATTCTTTGATGATAAAGGCCGCAGGTTCACGACAGTCATAGCCCAAAAGTTTGGGAAGGTGGCGTTTGCGATTATAGGTCTCGGCCCCCAAACGTGCCGTTCTGAGCAATAGGCGGGGGCGTTTTACTGTTTCCAATTGTGCAACAATATCTGACATTTTTAGTCTCCTCTTGGCTGTTATCATCCAAAAGACGTCAGAAGCGTTGTGTGATCCTTAGTGCACCGTGCGTTGCGTTTATTCACTGTTTACGCAACGGAAACAATCTTGGCTAAATCTTGGAATATTAACGCAACAGTAATAAATACAATCATAGGTTGTTTTTGGGTGATGCTGATGGGGGAAATAATGAATTACGCTACTGAGCAAACACATCGCAAGTTTAACGCAGATTGGTTGCAGTCAGCGACTGTTAACTATGTAAATCATATGCGGGGGGAACCTATTCGTTCATTGGCGCGATCCCAAGGTTGCAACCCTTCAACCGTATCGCGCCAAGTCAATAGGATAAAAGCGCTTAGAAGTGATCCTGAAGTCGATCAAATGATTGCCGACATAAAGCGTAAGCATCAAAACACCAAAGGTTTGATCGCAATCGGTGCGGAAAATGAACAAGAGAGCGCCATTATTGATTGTCTGAAACGTTCAGGCGCAGTCGTTGTGTGTTCTGAAAATATGGCCAAATCCGTTGTCGTCCTAGAACAAGATGGCACAGCGCCTGAAACCTTGATGGTCGTCGAGAGTGAAGTCATTGTTGCGATGGCGATGCGTGGGGTCCTACATGCAAAGACCAAGGGCAAGCTAACCAAATATCACCTTCTGTCAGCGCCTGTACCAGAGGCCAAAGCCACCGCAGTTATGGATCAAGAAGAGGCCAGCTATCGTCCGCAAACCGAAACACCTTTGATGATGCTCGCACGGCGTGCTGATAAGTTTGGCAAACCCTTTTTATCGCGCGACCTAAGCGCGGCAGGTCAGCGCCTTAGGGAAGACTTTGAAATCGCATCCCTGGGCACATGTTCTATCGAAGATATTGAAAAGCTTTCATTGGGTAAAATAACGCCAAAAGGTTTGGATGGATCACAAAAAAAGGCCCTCAAGCGCAGCAAATCCGCGATTGCAGCATTAGGGCCAGGGCTAAGTGAAATCGCTCTGCGGTGTTGTTGCTTTTGTCAAGGTTTGGAAACGGCTGAACAGAAAATGGGGTGGTCGGCACGCTCTGGTAAAATTGTGCTAAGAATTGCACTGCAACGGTTACGTTTGCACTATCAAGAAATGGATAAAATAGATGGTGGTTTGATTGGATAACCCCGTAAAAGGCTATCCTAAACAAAATCAATCAGTGTGGTTAGCCGCGCCATGTGCGGACGGGACCGCAATCCATATGCACAAAATTTGATCCACCATATCGCCCAACGCCGCCTGCTTTGCAGCTTGCAGCAGCACGGGCCATTTGTGTCACAGAACGTGACCCCAATCTAAGATCCGCAGCTTGTGCTTTCATGTGAAGCGAATTCTTTGCGACACCACCTGAACTGCGGCGCAATTTGTTGTTCGTCGATGGGCTGCGGTAGCCGGACAACAGCTGATAGGGTTCGGTTGTGTTCATAAGGTTATGCGCAGCCGCCATGATGTCGATCGTACGAATGTCGATCGCCTTTACTTCGTTCTGACGCCAATCACGCATGAGATAATTAATCTCTGCAAGAGCTTCTTTGATGTAATCCCCTTCGATCCAATAAATTGTATCGAGGCTTTCACCAGAGCGACGGGAATAAAGTTTGATCCTACGGATGTCACCCGATCCACGAAGGAATCCAGCTGCGCTAGAAAATGTAGGGGCCGCAGTTACAGCTGTCGCAGCAAAAGCACCTAGCAATGCGCGCCGTGTAAAATTCGTTTGTCCCAATTCATAAGTCCCATCTTGATATGCACGCAGCAGCAGCGCACTTTGGTTTACCTTTTCCCCTAGGTGCAATCCCTATGCCACAAATCGAATCGTCTACCAAGTCAATTTTTTGATCGGTTTCGGATTTCAATGTTTTTCGGCAGAATTCTGCCTCAAATTTTAGTATCTGGAGAAATATGGCAACATTGGGGCATAGAAGCCGCACATTTCAAGAATGCAGGTCCGATAGCGATCTTGTTATTGGACAAGAATTGCCCAAAAAATTAGACAGTTCTAGACATTTATTTACTAGGACGAGTTCACATTATGCGATTCATTGTCGATCTTGCACGAAAATCACTTGGGAATTTAGTTTTAATTGGCATGGCACTTATTCTTTCGCTGCCAGTTGGTGCTCGTATAGCACAAGCGCAATCTGTCGGATTTCAGGTGGCCTTGATTGAGCAGTTGAAAAACGACGATGCCGCAATTGCATTTTACCAAGCCAACAAGTTTGAACCAATTTGGACCGGAAATGGTTTTGGAAATAGCGATCGTCGAAATGCATTTTTTGATGCGCTTGACCAATCGGCGATCCATGCGTTGCCACGCGAAACATACCGCGCCTCTGAATTAAAGTCTGCCTTGCGTTCAGCCAAAAGCGATCAAGCCCGTGGCGCCTTCGAAGGGGCAATGACGCGCACCTTTTTGAAATATGCCACTGATATGCAAACGGGTGTGTTAATTCCGTCCCGTGTGGACAGCGATATTGTGCGAAAAGTCCCGTATCGTGATCGTCAAAGCTATCTGACCGCATTGGTCAAAAGTTCGCCCAAAGGTTTTTTCAAAGCTCTTGTCCCTAAGTCTGATGAATACATCCGTCTCTTAAAAGTCAAAGAGGATCTGCTGCAAGCCTATGCACGTGGTGGCTGGGGGGGCAATTTGTCTACCAACAAATTGACACCCGGAACCCAAGGGAATGCCGTTGTCGCTTTGCGCAATCGGTTGATTGCTCAAGGGTATTTAAAGCGTACAAATACACAAACCTATGATGCGGATATCCAAAAAGCGGTTCAAGCCTTTCAAATGGATCATGGTCTAAGCACGGATGGTATCGCTGGGCCGGGCACTTTGGGGGAACTGAACGTATCTGTAGAACAACGTTTGGCATCAGTCGTCGTCGCAATGGAGCGTGAACGCTGGAACAACCGCCCCAAAGGAAAACGTCATATTTTGGTAAACCTTGCAGATTTCTCTGCAAAGATCATTGATGACGGTCGCGTCACGTTTCAAACGCGGTCTGTTATTGGATCAGACATCGACAAACAACGCAGCCCCGAATTTTCTGATATCATGGATCATATGGTGGTTAATCCAACGTGGAATGTGCCCCGTTCAATCGTTGTAGATGAATATCTGCCGATGCTTCAAAAGAATCCTAATGCCGTGGGCTTTTTGGATATTTTGAACAGCAACGGTCAAGTCATGAGCCGTGATGCTGTGGATTTCACGCAGTATACAGAACGAACCTTTCCTTTTGCGATGCGCCAACCGCCCTCTGATCGAAACGCGCTTGGCTTGGTGAAGTTCATGTTCCCAAACAAATATAACATTTATTTGCACGACACACCGTCCAAAAGTTTGTTCAATAGAGAAGTGCGCGCCTTTAGCCATGGCTGTATTCGATTGCAACAACCCTTTGATTTTGCCTATGCGCTTTTGGCCAAACAAAGCTCCGATCCCAAAGGGACCTTTCATGCCGCTTTGGATAGCAAACAGGAAACAGTGATTCCGCTTAAACAAAAAGTACCAGTGCATTTGATTTATCGCACTGCAGTGACCAAAGTTGGGGGCGGCGTTGAGTTCCGTCGCGACATCTATGGTCGTGACGCTAAGATTTTCTCAGCTCTGCAAAAAGCAGGGGTAGTCATTGCGGGTGTTCAAGGGTAATTGAGTTTCCAAAGATCGGAAACTGATATGGCATACACAGTAAAGCAAATAGCAGACGCGATTGGGGCAGACCATTTTGGCGATGGCTCTTTGGTTGTGTCTGGCGTATCAGAGCC
>JAHEJA010000020.1 GCA_024639125.1 Paracoccaceae bacterium | reverse complement strand
GCAATGCGTCGCGCCAATTCATTGGCTACTTGTTGTTTTGGCATACGGTCCCATGTTTCCGCCCCTTGATCAGAAATCAAGGTGACCAAATTTTCGGATCCACCCATTATGCCTGTTGACGGGGACACATCGTTTGCAACAATCCAATCGCACCCTTTGCGGGCACGCTTTGCTGTTGCATTGGCCAGCACGTCATTCGTTTCCGCAGCAAATCCAATAACCAGTTTGGGCCGACCTGTGGACATCTTGGCGACGGTGGCAAGGATATCTGGGTTTTCGGCAAATTCCAAAACCGGCAAAGCGCCGTCTTTCTTTTTGATCTTTGATCCGCTGGCCGATGCAACGCGCCAATCGGCCACAGCCGCCGCAAACACAGCGACATCGGCAGGCAAAGCATTCTGGACCGCCGCCAACATATCATTCGCAGATTGCACTTCGACAATCTCGACCCCTATTGGGCGTGGCGCCTCTGCTGGGCCAGTTATAAATGTCACTTGTGCCCCCAGCGCGCGCAAAGCCGTTGCAATCGCGCTGCCTTGTGCGCCCGAGGATCGATTAGCGATATACCGCACAGGATCAATGGGTTCATGCGTTGGACCAGATGTCACCAAAACATGCCGCCCGCTCAGGGGACCGGTTGCAAAATGTTTTTCAATGGCGGAAACGATTTCCAACGGTTCGGCAAACCGCCCTGGGCCAAATTCACCACAGGCCATATCCCCGTCGTTTGGACCCACAAACATCGCGCCATCCGCGCGAAGTGTGGCAAGGTTGCGCTGAGTTGCGGGATGATCCCACATGCGCACATTCATCGCAGGGGAAATCAACACGGGCGTATCTGTTGCTAGCAACAAAGTACTGGCCAAATCATCGGCTTGACCTGTTGCCATTTTCGCCATCAAATTCGCAGTCGCAGGGGCAACGACAACCAAATCAGCAGAGCGTGATAATTGAATATGACCAATCTCTGCTTCACCTGTCAGGTCAAACAAGTCTTGGTGAACGGCTTCTCCGGCCAAGGCAGACACCGACATTGGCGTGACGAATTGCGCCGCAGACGCCGTCATAACAGGGGTCACAGCCGCCCCGCGTTCGCGCAACCGACGGATCAGGTCAAGCGACTTGTAGGCCGCAATACCGCCGCTAATAATCAACAAAATTCGCTTTGATGTCAGCATTTTGTTCCCCCAGATCGTTTATGGCAACCTAGGGCTATTCTTGAGGGCTGACAAGTCACGTCAGGCTTACAAAAAGTTGTGAACCTCTTGGACGTTCTGTTCTAAATGACGGCGCAACTTGGTATAGGCGGCGGCTTCGATTTGGCGCACACGCTCTTTGGACAAAGAAAGCTCTTGTCCAAGGCTTTCCAAGGTCCGCGGCTCGTCGATCAATTTCCGTTCCCGAATGATGAAGCGTTCCCGTTCATTCAAACCTTTCATCGCAGTCATCAACCAATCACGCAGCATTTCGCGGTCGTGATTGTCGTCAACGGTCAATTGCGATTGGCTGTCGTCATCTTCTAGGATGTCAATCCATTCGCGTCCTTCTTCGTCGCTTGACTGCGGCGCATTTAGCGAAAAATCTGACCCGGATAAGCGACCATCCATCATCTCAACGTCATTGATGCTGACCCCGATTTCCATCGCGATTTTTTGCATCAACTGGTCTCGATCCAGCGTCTCGCCGGCTTGGGCTGCTTCGCGTTCGATCTGGGCCTGCACGCGGCGCATGTTAAAGAAAAGCGATTTTTGCGAACTGGTCGAACCGGTCCGCACCAACGACCAATTGCGCATAACGTAGTCTTGGATGCTGGCTTTGATCCACCACACGGCATAGGTCGAAAACCGCACGCCCCGATCGGGGTCAAATTTATCCGCGGCTTTCATGAGCCCCAATCCAGCCTCTTGGATCAGATCATTCATGGGCGCGCCATAGCGACGGAATTTGCTTGCCATTGACACGGCCAACCGCATGTATGCGGTTATCAAGCGGTGCAATGCTTGTTCATCGCGTTGGTCACGCCAAGCATAGGCAAGCGCGCGTTCGGTATCGGCATCCAACATCTCGGCCTTCATGGCGCGACGTGGTAAATCTTGGTTCGTTCCCTGATCAAGTGCCATTTGTCTTCTCCTTAAGAAACGAAGTGAGTGACTTGGTCTTATGTTGTTTTCAGGATTGTTACGGGGCACAAAGCAAACTGGATCACAATGAGTGCGAAAAAATGACAACCAATTTAACATTAATTCTTGGTGGGGCCTCTTCGGGGAAATCCAAAGTTGCAGAAGCTTGGGTGAAATCCCAATGTGATCGCCCCCATTATATTGCGACGGCTCAGGCGTTTGACCAAGAAATGACCGATAAAATCAAAGCACATCAAATCGCGCGCGGGCCAAATTGGGTCACGCACGAAGCGCCACTTGACCTGCCACAGGTCATCACATCCATTTCGGACAAAGCTATATTAGTGGATTGTGTGACCCTTTGGCTGTCGAATCTATTGCTTGGGGATCATGATATCGACACCCATGTCACAGAATTGATTAAGACCTGCACAGCCTCTGCGCGACCGCTGACGTTGGTGAGCAACGAAGTGGGCTATGGCATTGTGCCAGATACGCCTCTGGGACGAAAATTTCGCACGATCCAAGGTCAAACCAATCAACGGCTTGCCGCGATATGTGATAACGTGACCCTTGTTGCAGCCGGTCTGCCCATGACCCTTAAGGGGAACGCCCTGTGAAACTTTTTATTATTCGACATGGACCAACACATTTAAAATCCATGGTCGGCTGGAGCGATGTTGACGTTGATTTGTCCGATCACGCACAGCTGGCACGACTAGCCGCGGCGGTACCCCAGAATGCCACCCTTGTGTCCTCTGATCTTGGTCGCGCTATGAAAACCGCCGATGCCATTCAAACCCAACAAACACGGTTGCCCCATGACGCCAATCTGCGTGAAATGAATTTTGGCGATTGGGAGCTTAAGACATTTCAAGACGTCACAGCACATGATCCCGATCGCATTCGCGCGTTCTATGAAACGCCTGGCGATATTGCGCCGCCGAATGGGGAAAGCTGGGCGGCCTTTTCCAACCGCGTTCATCATGCGTTAGATCGTCAGATTGCCGCTACGCAAACTGATGCCTTGGTCGTCGTGGCACATTACGGTGTCGTGATCGCCGCCCTCGAGCATGCATTGAATATTCCCGCTTACACAGCATTTTCGTATCCCGTACACAATCTATCGTTGACAGAAATACACATCAATGCCACGCAATGGACCCTAGTTAGAACCAATATTACATTTTGAAAGAGAGACCCATGAACACCTATGATTTATTGATTGGCGATCGTTCCTATTCCAGTTGGTCCTTGCGGGGATGGTTGGCATTTCGTGCCTTTGGAATTCCCGTTAATATCCACACAACCCGCTTTTACCAAGACGGCTTCCAAGATGACTTGCGCCCCTATTATCCGGCCAAAACCGTTCCTGTGGTGAAATGTTCTGACGGATCAATTTGGACCGATTCCGTTGCCATTTACGAAGAATTGCATAGCCGCCACCCAGAGGCAGGGCTCTTGCCGAGCAACCCTGTGCATCGCGCCAAAGCACGGTCTTTGATCGCAGAAATGCATGCGGGGTTTGGCACGCTGCGCTCTGATTGTCCGATGAACACGCGCACGGCCTATCGTGAAACACCTGTCTCGGATATGCTGATGGCCGAACTTGCACGCTTGGATATGCTGTGGTCAGATCGCCAAGGGCCTTGGCTATGCGGCGATTATTCCATGGCTGATGCGTTTTATGCCCCCGTTGCGGCCCGAATTGCCGCATATGCATTGCCTGTATCCCCGTCCTCTTTGGACTATGTCGAACAACATTTGCAGCACGCTGAATTCCGCCAATTCCGCGCCATGGGATTAACCCAAGAGCCCCAAGGATTCTATGTTCGCGACCATCCAACCAAACCTTGGCCCGGCCCGACCATAATGAACGCCAAGGCCGTGGCGTCTGGTCCTTCTGAAAACGCAACCTGTCCTTATTCTGGCGATCCTGTTACGCATTTTATGGAATTGGATGGGCGGATCTTTGGCTTTTGCAATGCCTTTTGCCGCGACAAAACCCTATACGACGCAGCCGCATGGCCGCAATTTATGACCATTTTCAACACCCGCGCTTAAGTATTAACCATTTGGCAAGTTTTCCCTTGGTATGCCTAAGGGAAAACGGCCACCCATGATAACCCGCGCGCACACTGTCACATTTGAAGGCATCGATCCACGCATGATCGAAGTGGAATGTGCTTTGGCACCGGGCATTCCTGCGTTTTCCATTGTTGGGTTGCCCGACAAAGCCGTTTCAGAAGCAAAAGACCGCATTCGGTCCGCCTTTTCTTCGATGGCGATAGCGCTGCCAGCCAAACGCATCACAATCAACCTGACCCCAGCAGATATCCCCAAAGAAGGGTCGCATTTTGACTTGGCCCTTGCTTTGGCGTTGCTCGGCGCAATGGGAATCATCCCGAATGACGCAATAGATGCAGCCATCGCGATGGGGGAACTTTCGCTTGATGGGCGGATCAATAGCGTTACAGGATGCCTTCCTGCGGCCTTGCTTGCTGCAGAACAGAATAAATCACTGTTCTGCCCTGCACCCTCTGGGGCAGAAGCCGCATGGGTTGGGGATGCAACTGTGATCGCGGCGCCGAATTTGCTTGCTTTGATCGAACATATCAACGGCAACGCACCAATCGACCCAGCCAAAGCCGGGTGCCTAGCCCCCCCAGTAAACACCAAAGATATGCGCGACGTCAAAGGCCAAGAACGCGCAAAACGTGCCTTGGAAATCGCCGCCGCTGGGCGTCACCACATTTTGATGATCGGCACGCCGGGGTCGGGAAAATCCATGCTGGCCGCCCGATTGCCCGGCATCTTACCCCCGCTAAGCCCCGTCGAAGCACTTGAAACGTCGATGGTCCATTCCGTTGCCGGCTTGCTCGATGAAGGCGGCATAAACACGACCCGACCGTTTCGGGAACCCCATCACACAGCCTCGGTTGCCGCGATCGCTGGGGGCGGGCGTCACGCAAAACCGGGGGAAATGTCATTGGCCCACAACGGCGTTCTGTTTTTGGATGAACTTCCTGAATTTCCCAGCAATGTCTTGGAAACGCTGCGGCAACCTGTCGAAAATGGCGAAGTGATGATTGCCCGTGCCAATGCACATGTGAAATATCCCTGCCGCTTTATGTTGGTCGCCGCTGCCAATCCGTGCAAATGTGGGTATCTTCCTGATCCGGAACGCGCCTGTTCGCGCGCGCCCAATTGCGGCCAAGATTACATGGCCCGCGTTTCAGGTCCGCTTTTGGATCGGTTTGATATCCGCATCGAAGTGCCCGCTGTGTCCTTTACGGATCTTGATGCGCCAGCCGATGGCGACAGTTCTAATATCATTGCGGCCCGTGTACGCCGCGCGCGCGATATTCAAACCCAGCGCTATCAAGAATTTGAAAACATTCACACAAATGCGGATACATTCGGCGATCTCATCGACCAAACATGCCAAATGGAAACCACCGCGAAATCGCTTTTGACATCTGCCGCAGAAAAATTCAAACTTTCAGCCCGCGCATATCACCGTGTCATTCGTGTCGCGCGCACAATCGCCGATTTGGACAACGCAGATATAATCAACAGCGCCCATATCGCAGAGGCGCTGTCTTATCGTGTATTGGCCGTGAATTAGGCGCGCTTGGCTTCGATCACTTGCCAGATTTTTTCCGCAACATTTATTCCGTCAAAGCGCTCAAGCTCTTGAATACCTGTGGGCGACGTCACATTTATTTCGGTCAAATAATCGCCGATGACATCAATCCCAACAAAGACCTGGCCTTTTTCACGCAAAAGCGGGCCAATCTTGGCGCAAATTTCAAGGTCACGTTCCGTTAAGCCAACCTTTTCAGGACGCCCGCCAACATGCATATTGGACCGGGTTTCCCCCGCCGCTGGCACACGGTTGATCGCCCCAACTGGGTCACCGTTGATCAAAATCACACGTTTGTCGCCATTTGACACATCGGGCAAAAATTTCTGCACGATCAATGGCTCGCGGCTAAAGCCTGTGAACAATTCATGCAGTGACGCCAAATTGCGATCATCCGGCCCCAAGCGGAACACACCTGCACCACCGTTGCCATATAGCGGCTTAAGGATCACGTCTTTGTGCTTGGCTTTGAACGCCTTGATCGTGTCCAAATCGCGTGCAATCGCTGTCGGTGGCGTCAAATCGGGAAAGTTTAGAACCAGCAATTTTTCGGGATAATTTCGTACCCAAAACGGATCATTAACCACCAAAGTGCTTGGATGCACCATATCCAGCAAATGGGTTGTTGTGATGTAATGCATATCAAATGGCGGGTCTTGGCGTAGCCAAATCACATCGAAATCAGCCAAATCCACCTCTTGGAATTCGCCCAATATCGCATGGTCCCCTTTGACGCGTTGTACAGTCAACGGATAGCCCCGCGCCGTCAATCGACCCTCTTGATAAGCAAGATGATCGGGCGTGTAGTAAAACAACTCGTGTCCACGCTTTTGCGCTTCTTCCGCTATCCGAAACGTGCTGTCAGCATTGATATTAATCGGACCAATTGGATCCATCTGGAAAGCAATTTTCATAGGGCGCGCCTCTTTGTCGAAACCATTTTCCAATACATGGCCGACTGCACTAGGTTTTACAATGGGTCAAACCAAAACGTTTTCCAACACCTCGATACGACCGCTGCCATCAACAAGCGCCAAATCAAACCTTGCATCACACCGCATACGCGCTTCATCTTTGCCCAAATACTCAGACGCCGCTTCCATTTGTCGATGCTGTTGAGCAAGCGAATAGCGCAAGTTAGCCGCATCCCAAGTTTTCGCTGCCTTCACCTCGACAAAAACGAATGTGTCAGCATGCCTAAGGATCAAATCGATTTCGCAGCCGCGCGTGCGCCAGCGAACATCGCATATGACATAGCCCAGCGCCTGATAATGGCGCGCAACAAGGCTCTCGGCCCCGATGCCACAATAATATGCAACTGTTCCCTTAGTGCTTGTCTTTGCCAAGCTCCAATGCCCTTTGATAAACTTTGCGCTTGGGAACCCCAAACGCACGCGCAACGGCTTCGGATGCATCGCGGATCGACAATGTCGCCAGCGCAGCGCGCAATTCATCATCTAGATCATTTTCGTTAACAGCCTCTTTATTTGGCCGATCGATTAAGACAACAATTTCACCTTTGATAGTTGACGCTTTGGCCCGTTCCACCAAATCTGCCAAAGACCCGCGCTGAATGTCTTCGAATTTTTTGGTAAGCTCACGACAATAGGCGGCGGGTCGGTCCGCACCAAACACGGCAACAGCGTCTTGTAACATGGCAATCAAACGCTTTGGGCTTTCATAAAACACCAAAGTGGCTGGAATCGCCGCGAGCTCTTGCATTTGGGTGATCCGTTGGGATTTTGAATTTGGCAAAAACCCCTCGAACAAAAAACGGTCCGTGGGCAATCCAGCCAAAGTCAGCGCCGCCAAAATTGCCGAGGGGCCCGGTGCCGAGGTCACCAAATGACCGGAATCAGCAATCTCTTTGGCAAGATGATAGCCCGGGTCTGCGATCAATGGCGTTCCTGCCTCAGAGGCATAGGCCACCGCCTTGCCCCCCTCAATAAGGCTTGAAAGTTTCTGCCGCACAGTCGCGCCACTGTGATCGTGATACGCAATCAAGGGTCGATCACCCAATGAAATACCATGTATATCCAGCAACTTACGCATACTGCGTGTGTCTTCTGCGGCAATGACATCAGCGTTTGCCAATATATCCAATCCCCGCAAAGTAATGTCACGCGCGGTTCCAATAGGTGTTGCAACAAAATACAAACCTGCCGCTAATTTTACATTCTTGTGATTCATGACTGGACCCTTGCTTTCTGGGGACTATGATTTCGCCAACATAAAAGGGCTGTAAACAGCACTGTAAGGGAGAAATTAATGTTTCGTGCTTTAGATCACACGCATAAGAATTTGAAAAGATTAACTCTGGCATCGGCTGCGCTATTGATTGCGGCCTGTACATTGGAAACACCAACCACCACGTTACCGGGCACGGGTCCAAAAATTGATGTTTCAAAACCGGTTCCGGTGGCCTTGCTTGTGCCAAAAACATCCCAAGGCGCAGCGCCAGTGGCCGAAAGCCTTGAAAATGCGGCGCGTATGGCCGTTGCGGATCTTGGTGATGTGAAAATTGACCTTCGCGTTTATGACACAGCTGGCTCATCGGATATCGCGGCCCAGCAAGCCCAGCGCGCGGTAGATGAAGGATCCAAGATCATCATCGGCCCTCTTTTTGCCGAAGCCGCAAATGCCGCTGCTGTCGCTGTCCGCGATGAGGGCGTGAATGTTCTAAGCTTTTCGAACAATCCTACCATCACAGGCGGAAATGTCTTTATTCTAGGCAAAACATTTGAAAACACAGCACGTCGTTTGATGAGCTACGCCAAAACCCAAGGCAAATCGCGCGCGGTTATTGTCTATCCGCAAAACGTCGAAGGCGAATTTGGCCGTGTTGCACTTCAGCGTGCAGCCAGCGAAGTTGGCATTGAAATCATTTCGGCTCAGGGGTTCACATTTACGCCACAGGGTGTCGTTGACGCCGTAAAACCCATTAAAACCGCAGTTTTAAATGGGAATGCCGATCTGATGATTTTAACATCAACCAGTGCAGGCGCATTGCCAATGTTGGCGCAATTGCTTCCAGAAGCAGGCATCAACCCAGCGACTGTCCAATATGCGGGCTTAGCACGCTGGGACATCCCCCCCCAGACACTGGCCTTGCCAGGATTGCAAAACGGGTGGTTTGCGATGCCTGATTATGGGCGTACCAAAAACTTTGCCGAGCGTTACGAAGTCGCATACGGGGCCAAGCCTCATCAATTGGCAAGCCTTGCCTATGATGGGATCGCCGCGATTGGTGCATTGGTTGCCGCGGGAAAAGCAAATGCTTTGAGCGCTGAGGAATTAACGCAACCTGCCGGCTTCGAAGGGGTTGACGGCATCTTCCGTCTGAACAAGAACGGTACAAACGAACGTGGCCTCGCAATCGCAGAAGTCAAAGAGCAACAGGTACATATCATAGATGCAGCTCCCCGCAGCTTCACTTTCTCAGGTTTCTAAGCAGATTGATTTAATCACCGAAGAAACATCCATTTTTGACCTTTCAGCTTCGGCGGCGTATATCGCCGAAGCTGCTTCAACGAGCGAAGACATTAACGCGTTTCGCGATTTAGTTGTCCAAGATTTACGTCAGCGCCGCAAATCGGGAATGGCTGCCATTGCAGCCGCCTTTGGGGAAAAACCATTTGCAGCGGCCCAAGCAACAGCCTCTTATTCTTGGTTGAATGACTGTTTAATTACGACAGTTTGGACCATTGCCAACACGCATCTGCACCCTCTGCCTAATCCAACCGAAGGCGAAAAGCTAAGCTTGATTGCCGTTGGTGGGTGTGGACGCGGTGAAATGGCGCCGATGTCGGATGTGGACCTGTTGTTTTTGATACCCTATAAAATCACGCCTTGGGCCGAAAGTGTGATCGAAAGCATGCTCTATATCCTATGGGATTTGCGGCTCAAGGTTGGTCATGCCTCGCGCACCATCAAAGATTGCTTGCGGATCGGGGTCGAAGATTTCACCGTTCAAACCGCCATGCTTGAACATCGCTATATTTGTGGCGATGCAGACTTGGCGCAAAAATTTCGCAAAACA
This sequence comes from Paracoccaceae bacterium, assembly GCA_024639125.1. Classification (GTDB taxonomy): domain Bacteria; phylum Pseudomonadota; class Alphaproteobacteria; order Rhodobacterales; family Rhodobacteraceae; genus JAHEJA01. The sequence goes on along the minus strand of JAHEJA010000020.1, from coordinate 28,534 downwards.
ATCTGGAAAGAGCTTTTCAAAGGGAACGAACGCGAATTCATTACCGCCAAGCTTGCAGAGCGCGATTTGCGTCACGAAAAGCAGGGTGGGCAACGCTATATGGTTGAACCCAATGTCAAAGAAGGCAAAGGCGGGCTGCGCGATTTGCAATCTTTGTTTTGGATTGCACAATATGTGCATCATACCAGCGATCCCAAAGATTTGGTCCAACTTGGCGTCTTTCGCAAAGATGAATATGAAACTTTTGTGCGCGCGCGTGATTTTTTGTGGGCTGTGCGGTGTCATCTGCATCTGGTCACCAACCGCGCGGCGGATCAGCTGACCTTTGATCTTCAGGTCGAAGTCGCAGAGCGCATGGGATACAAAGACAAAAGCGGGCGGCGCGGCGTAGAACACTTTATGCAAGCCTATTTCCGTCAGGCCACGCGCGTCGGGGATTTGACGCGCATTTTTTTGACCTCTCTCGAAGCCGATCACGCCAAAGAAGCACCATTGATCGAACGGATTTTCCGCAGAAATCCGAAAATAAAATCCGACTTTGAAGTGGTCCACAATCGCATTGTCATTAAAAACCCAACCGATTTTTTTGCAGACAAGCTGAATATTCTACGCATCTACGAAGAAGCCTTGCGAACGGGATTATTAATTCACCCCGATGCCATGCGACTTATTTCGTCCAACCTTCATTTGATCGACACAGGCATGCGATCCGACAAAGTGGCAAGCCGCATTTTCTTGGACCTATTGTTAAAGCATGGCAATCCGGAACGGGCCTTGCGGCGGATGAATGAATTGGGCGTCTTGGCGGCCTTTATTCCCGAATTCGAACCCATCGTGGCGATGATGCAATTCAATATGTATCATTCATACACGGTTGACGAACACATCATCCAAACGATTAGTCACCTCGCCCAGATCGAGCGCGGCGAATTGGTCGAAGAGCTTCCTATAGCGAGTTCAATCCTTGAGGATGGGCTCAATCGCAAAGTAATCTATGTCGCGCTTTTGCTGCATGACATTGGCAAAGGGCGCGACGAAGACCATTCGATCCTTGGGGCCAAAATTGCACGCAAAGTCGCGCCGCGCTTGGGGCTGAACAAACAGGAGGTCGAAACCGTTGAATGGTTGATCCGCTATCATTTGTTGATGTCGGATATGGCCCAAAAACGCGATATTGCCGATCCACGCACCGTGCGTGATTTTGCCAAAGCCGTACAAAATGTCAAAAGGTTGGATTTGCTCACTGTCTTGACCGTTTGCGATATTCGCGGTGTTGGTCCGACAACGTGGAACAACTGGAAAGCCACGCTTATTCGCGCTCTTTATCGTCAGACGCGCAAAGCCTTGGAAACGGGGCTAGAGGATGTGAACCGTGAACACCGTGGAACAGAAGCCAAAAGCCTGTTGCGCGATGCCCTTGCGGATTGGGACAGCAAAGAAATCAAAGTCGAAACCGCCCGTCATTACCCCCCCTATTGGCAGGGCCTCCATGTGACTGCCCATGTGGTGTTTGCCAATCTGTTGCTTGGTTTGGCAGAGGACGAAATCCGCATTGATCTACATCCCGATATTGACCGTGATGCAACCCGCGTGTGCTTTGCTTTGGTGGACCATCCCGGTATTTTCTCGCGGCTTGCAGGGGCATTGGCCTTGGTTGGGGCGAACGTCGTGGATGCCAGAACCTATACATCCAAAGATGGCTATGCGACCGCTGCGTTTTGGGTCCAAGACAGCGAAGGCCACCCATACGAAGCCTCGCGTCTTCCTCGATTGCGGCAAATGATCGAAAAAACGCTCAAGGGCGAAGTGATTGCCCGCGACGCGATGAAAGACAAAGACAAAATCAAAAAACGCGAACGTGCCTTCAAAGTTCCAACATCGATCACCTTTGATAATGATGGCTCAGAAATATACACAATCATCGAAGTCGACACCCGCGACCGCCCCGGTTTGTTATATGATTTGACCCGTACTTTGGCGAACGAAAATATCTATATTGCCTCGGCCGTTTGTGCAACCTACGGCGAACAGGTTGTCGATAGCTTTTATGTCAAAGACATGTTCGGGCTGAAATTCTATTCCGAAAGCAAGCAACGCGGATTGGAACGCAAGCTGCGCGAAGCGATCACCCTAGGCGCCGAAAGGGCAAGCTCATGAGCCAACCTAAAATACTTAAAGGGATCATGACAGTTGGCTTTTGGACCCTATTGAGCCGCGTGTTGGGAATGGCACGCGAAGTGCTTATTTTTGCGCTGATTGGTGCGGGTCCGGTGTTGGATGCCTTTATTGCAGCCTTTCGTTTGCCCAATATGTTTCGCCGCTTTTTCGCCGAGGGCGCATTCAATGCCGCCTTTGTGCCCATGTTTTCCAAACGGCTCGAAGCCGACGACCGCCCGGGTGAATTTGCGTCCCAGGCGATGGGGGGCTTGGCAACTGTTTTGTTGATCCTCACTGGCGTGGCAATGATATTCATGCCCGCTTTGGTCTGGGCCACCGCCGAAGGCTTTGTGGGCAACGAACGCTTTGATCTAAGCGTTGATTATGGGCGCGTGATGTTTCCCTATATCTTGCTCATCTCTATGGCCGCGCTTTTGTCAGGTGCGTTGAATGCATCTGGTCGATTTGCAATGGCCGCAGCCGCCCCTGTCTTTTTGAATATTTTGATTATCCTCGCGCTGATTGCGGCTTATGTGCTGAACTATGATGCGATATGGTTTCTTGTTTGGACCGTGCCGCTTGCAGGTGCCGTACAGCTTGGTTTGGTGTGGTATGCGGCCCATAAAGCAGGGCTGAATATCACCTTGGCACGACCAAGATGGAATGCGGACATGCGCAATTTGGTTGTTGTCGCGCTGCCTGCTGCCTTGGCAAATGGGGTGATGCAAATCAACCTATTGGTTGGACAACAGGTATCAAGCCAATTTCCCAATGCGGTCAGCTGGCTCTATGGGGCGGATCGGTTGTATCAACTTCCACTGGGGGTGGTTGGGATTGCGGTGGGCATTGTGTTATTGCCGGACTTGTCTCGCCGATTGCAGGCACGTGATGACGTTGGAGCAAAAGCCGCCTTTAGCCGTGCTGGAGAAATAACATTTGCATTGACCATCCCCTCTGCGGTTGCGCTCTGTGTTATTCCGTTGCCCTTGGTTTCTGCACTTTATGAACACGGATCAACGGGGCGATCCGATGCCGAAGCAATGGCCCTAGCGACGGCCATTTATGGATTGGGCCTGCCGGCCTTTGTTTTGCAAAAATTGCTTCAACCGCTTTATTTTGCGCGCGAAGACACAAGATCCCCGTTCCGGTTTGCCGTCGTTTCAATGGTCATCAACGCGGTTTTTGCAATTGGATTGATGCCGGTCTTTGGCTGGTATGCCCCTGCCATTGCAACAACTGTATCTGCCTGGGCGATGATACTTCTTTTGGCGATTGGCGCGCGCAAATTCGGGGATGTTGCACGCTTTGACAATCGCATGAAATCACGCCTTGTGCGGGTCATTATTGCGTCTTTGATGATGGGCGCTTGTCTTTGGGCCCTTCAATGGATGTTCGCTAGCTATGTCACCACAACATTTTTGCGCGTGGCCTTTGGGCTTGGCTTGGTTGGTGTCGGCTCTGTCTGTTTTGGGGTGTTCGGTCAATTGGTCGGAGCGATCAAAATTTCCGAACTGAAATCAACAATACGTCGGGGTTAATCCCGACGTATCAAACCAATCACGCGCTGCAATCCCCCAGGGGCAAGCATAAAGCACACCAAAAAGCCAAACACAAAGCCGCTTAGATCAGGGATCCATTCCGATTTTCCACTAAAGATAAATTCAAACAAAAGCTGGATCGCCATGAGCATGGCAATCAAATAAAACGCTTGGTTTTGGTTGCCGTTCTGGGCGCGCAATGCGACCCACATCATAAACGTATAAGCGCCGATCAAACCATAAACCGCGGGAAATGACCCAAAAAGCCAATTACCTTCGGGACCGAACATGGAATAGGCCGCAGCCCCCACTAACGCGGAGCCAAAATAAATAATCAAAACCGCCCACCATGAAAATACATGTCCCACCATGCGCCCGATTGCTAAAAACAATGCCGAAGCAATCGCCGCCTGCATTGTGCCACCGTGGATAAAAGGATAGGTTACAAATCGTATCAGATGCTCCATCGGAAAATAGCTATTGTCGATCATCCACGGCAACAAAGAGCTGTTCACGCCATAGGTTGTCACCGCATATTGCCGCCAGCCAATACCGTTTGTGCCCCCGATGAATTGTGCTTGCGCCAGAATAAATGTGATCTCGACAGCCGCACTGATCATAAACAACATTACGATAACTTTGGGCATTGGGTTGACGATGGGCGTATTGGATGGCTGAGACATTTCTGTTCCCTTGCTTGACGAGTTCCTCCCCTATGGGTAAGCCGTTTACATCGAAACTTCCAGACGGAGAATGCACATGTCGGATGCGGTCCAAACGCCATCCCAATCACAGTTTACGAAACGCGTCTTTTCGGGGATTCAGCCCTCGGGTGGATTGACACTTGGGAATTACCTCGGTGCGGTCAAACGCTTCGTTGAAATGCAACAAGCAGACTATGAGACGCTGTATTGCATGGTCGATCTTCATGCGATTACCGTCTGGCAAGACCCTGAAACATTACGGTTTCGGACGCGCGAATTGGCAGCCTTTTTCATAGCAAGCGGCCTAGACCCTGCGAAATCCATTCTGTTCAACCAATCCGCTGTTCCAGAACATGCGCAATTGGGGTGGATTTTCAATTGTGTGGCGCGCATGGGCTGGATGCAGCGCATGACCCAATTCAAAGACAAGGCCGGCAAGAACGCACAAAACGCGTCTTTGGGATTGTTTGGCTACCCTGCTCTTATGGCGGCTGATATTTTGCTTTATCATGCAACGCATGTCCCCGTCGGCGATGACCAAAAACAGCATCTTGAACTGACACGCGATATCGCAATCAAATTCAATCATGACTTTGGGGTGGATTTCTTTCCGATTACGGAACCTGTGATTGGCGGCCCTGCTGCGCGGGTCATGAGCCTTCGGGATGGATCCAAAAAGATGTCAAAATCTGATCCATCGGATCTAAGCCGCATCAACATGAGCGACGATACCGACACGATTGCGCAAAAATTCCGCAAGGCGAAAACTGACCCAGACGCGCTTCCGTCAGAAGCAGATGGATTAGAAGGCCGTCCAGAGGCGCGCAACCTTGTCGGGATATACGCAGCGCTTGGCGATGAAACAGTTGACCAAGTTTTGGCAGATGTCGGTGGCAAGCAATTTTCCGAATTCAAGCCGATGCTCGTGGACCGTGCCGTCGAAAAGCTCGCCCCAATTTCCACAGAAATGGCGCGTTTGATGCAAGACACAACCGAACTTGATCGTGTCCTAAAAGACGGCTCACAACGGGCGCGCGCTATTGCAGCGCCAATCTTGAAAAAGACCTATGACATCGTTGGCATGCTGCAAAGCTAATGTGCAAAAATGAACAAAAGGCGTGCGCTTGCGTGCCTTTTGTTTCTTAAGTAACGGACATATACTTGGCTTAATCCACACCAAAAGAGCCAATCATGCCCCCCGTACATCCAGACACAAAAATCGGACATGTTCACCTCAAGGTTTCTGATCTTGATCGATCAATCGCTTTTTATAGCGGCGTTTTGGGCTTTGAAGTGACCCAACGCTATGGCACACAGGCTGCGTTTTTATCTGCGGGTGGGTATCATCACCATATCGGTTTAAACACCTGGCATAGCCAAGGCTCTGGCCCTGCGCCAAAAAATTATCCCGGCCTATATCACACGGCTTTTCTGTATCCTGATCGCCGCGCACTTGCGGATGCATTGCGGCGTGTTCTGGCGGCGGATATCCCATTGGACGGGGCCGCGGACCATGGTGTCAGCGAGGCGATTTACATTTCTGATCCAGATGGAAATGGTGTTGAATTATATTGTGACCGCCCCCAATCCGACTGGCCCATTGCCGCCGATGGCAGCTTGGAAATGAACAATGCCCCCTTTGATCTTGGGGCTTTATTGGATGAATTTGCCAAGCCCTGACGTGATACACACGAACGCTTGACAGACCCCCCTTAGTGCATTCAAGTAGGACAGTCTAAAGTCGTGACACGACAGGGGGAAACAAAAATGCGCAAGTTTATGGTGGTTTTGGACGACAGCCGAGAGTGCCTAAATGCAATCCGCTTTGCAGCAATGCGCGCCGCCAAAAGCGGTGGTGGCGTTGAAATACTGGCGGTTATTCCCCCCGAAGAATTCAATCACTGGATCGGTGTTGGCGACATTATGCGCGAAGAAGCGCGCGAAAGAATTGTCGCCCATTTCGAAGTATTCGCCAAATGGATGCGGGATCGCCAAGGCGTGGAACCGACCCTCATCATCCGCGAAGGCGAACCGGTTCCCGAAATATTAGCCCAAATCCAAGAAGACCCGGAAATCGGTATTTTGGTGCTGGGTGCGGGAACCGACAAAAAGGGTCCAGGCCCGTTGGTGACCCAATTGTCCAAGAACGCTGGTAGCTTGCCCATTCCAATCACTGTGGTGCCTGGCGACCTATCCAAAGAACGTTTGGAAGCGATTACTTAAATCGCCGCCACACTTAGAATCATTCTAACATCTTGACTTATTTGCTCAACAATAGCATATCGATAAGCAAGCAGAGGTGTCACATATGTTTATTCAAACCGAATCCACTCCGAATCCCGCAACGCTCAAGTTTCTGCCGGGTCAAACCGTTATGGAAACCGGAACCGCCGATTTCCCATCCGCAGAAGGTAGCGAAAGCTCGCCATTGGCGCAGCGTATCTTTGCGGTCTCTGGTGTAAACGCCGTATTTTTGGGGCGTGATTTCGTGACAATCACCAAGGACGATAGCGCCGAGTGGGACCATATCAAACCTTCACTTTTGGGTGCGATTATGGAACACTTCCAATCCGGTCAACCGGTCATGGTCGGCGATAGTGCAGCAGAGCATCAAGCAAACCACAGTGGCGAAGATGCTGAAATCGTGGGCCAAATCAAAGAATTGCTAGACAGCCGTGTGCGCCCTGCCGTTGCCCAAGATGGCGGTGACATCACATTTCATGGCTTTGAACGCGGTGTTGTGTACCTTCAAATGAAGGGCGCTTGCGCTGGCTGTCCGTCATCGACAATGACATTGAAAATGGGCATTGAAAACCTGTTGCGCCATTACATCCCAGAAGTTACAGAGGTTCGCCCTGTTGCTGTCTAAAGACTGGACATTGGCATTTGATACATCGGCCGCGCATTGTGCGGCCGCTTTGCTATCTGGCGACAGGCTGGTTGCTAAAACCGTTGTTCCCATGGCCAAGGGTCAGGCAGAATCTCTTTTCCCAATTATCCAAGACCTCTTGGCGCAAAACGGCATAGACTTTGCCAATCTTGCGCGGATTGGGGTTGGTATTGGTCCCGGCAATTTCACTGGCATTCGTATCTCTGTGTCTGCGGCACGCGGACTTGCCCTGTCATTGGGAATTCCTGCGGTTGGGGTGAATAACTTTGAGGCCACAGCTTGGGGACAGGATCGCCCCGTGAGCGTTCAAATCCCAGCGCCGCGCGATATGGCCTATGTTCAAACCCTGTATGCCGATGGGACAACATCCAACCCCATCATGGCCCCTGCCCCCCAAAATACGGATCTTGGCTTGGCCCCGATCGACACCCTGATCGAGAATATGGCACAGATCGCCCGCAGCAGTCAGAACACAAACGCACCTGTCCCCATGTATGTCAAACCCGCGGATGCGGCGCCATCGCGGGATGCGCCCGTAGTCCACCTATGAAGGCCGCGCACCTGGCCAATTTGCACGCACAAAGCGGGCTTGCGCTTCGCAGTTGGAGCAGCACAGAATACGATGCCCTCTTGGGGGACCCTGCGGTCATTATTTCCGGGGATGAGCATGGCTTTGCTATTGGTCATTTTGTCTTGGACGAAGCCGAGTTGCGCATGATCGTGATCGCCCCTGACCAAAGAGGACGCGGACGAGGGCGAATTATTCTAAATCAGTTCGAAGCCATGGCACAAGCCAAAGGTGTGACCTCGATATTTTTAGAAGTTGGCGAATCGAACCAAGCGGCGCGTGCGCTTTACCTAGGCAGTGGGTATCAAGAGATCGGTAATCGTGCGAATTACTACAAGCGCACAGACGGAAAAGCCGAAAACGCATTGATTTTGAAAAAAATATTTTCTGAATAGTTCATAAAATCGTCATTCTGACTTTGTGAATAGTTAAAAAGCAGTTGACCATTGTCACAACTCTGCGCCTAATTGTGCGATGATCATATATGGATCGAGACTGGGCCTTGCTGCCGCATGCGGCCCGACACTACAACTAGGAGAATTCCATGACTTTGATGCAGAAATTCCTAAGCGCGACAGCCGCCGTTGCAATGACAGCTGGCGCCGCACTTGCCGAGCCTGCTCTAATTTTCGACTTGGGCGGAAAATTTGATAAATCTTTTAACGAAATGGCGTTTACTGGCGCACAACGTTGGGCGGATGAAACAGGCGGAACATTCCGCGAAATCGAATTGCAATCAGAAGCACAGCGTGAACAAGCCCTGCGCCGTTTTGCAGAAGCCGGTTCCAACCCAATCATTATGGCAGGTTTTGCCTTTGCCTCCGCTCTTGAAGGCGTTGCAAAAGATTACCCTGACACAAAATTTGCAATCATTGATATGGTTGTCGATGCGCCAAACGTGCGCTCTGTTGTTTTTAACGAACACGAAGGGTCATACCTTGTGGGCATGATGGCGGCGCAAGCGTCGAAATCCGGCACAGTTGGCTTTATCGGCGGCATGGACATTCCATTGATCCGTAAATTCGCCTGTGGTTACGTTCAAGGCGTCAAAGCCGTGAATGCAGACGCGACTGTGATCCAGAACATGACAGGCACGACACCTGCGGCATGGAACGACCCGGTCAAAGGGTCTGAGCTAACCAAAGCGCAAATCGCACAGGGCGCTGACATTGTTTATGCTGCGGCTGGTGGTACAGGCGTTGGTATCCTACAAACAGCAGCTGACGAAGGCATCTTGTCTATTGGTGTGGATAGCAACCAAAACTACATGCACCCAGGCAAAGTGCTTACATCCATGATGAAGCGCGTCGACAATGCCGTGTATGACGCAATGGCAGCCGGTGCTGATCTTGAAACTGGCTTTAACGTCATGGGTCTTGCGAACGGTGGCGTAGGTTACGCAATGGACGATAACAACGCGTCCCTCGTGTCCGCAGACATGCAAGCCGCGGTCGATGCCGCAGCTGCAAAAATCGGCACAGGCGAATTGGTTGTGCACGACTATATGTCAGACAACGCTTGCCCTGTTGAATAAGACAGATGGGAACGGTTGAAACTTCGGGGCGGCAGGAGACTGCCGCCCCAGCCATTGAATTGGTTGGAATTTCCAAAGCATTTGGTCCTGTTCAAGCAAACAAGGACATTTCAATCCGCGTTATGCCCGGAACGATCCATGGGATTATCGGGGAAAACGGTGCTGGAAAATCCACATTGATGTCAATTTTGTATGGCTTTTACAAAGCCGACAAAGGCGAAATTTTTATCAGCGGAAAGCCAACCCAAATCCCGGATAGCCAAGCTGCGATTGCAGCCGGTATCGGGATGGTGTTCCAGCATTTCAAGCTGGTGCAAAACTTTACAGTTTTAGAAAACATAATTCTCGGGGCCGAAGACGGTCGCTTGTTGCGCCCCTCTCTGGCCAAAGCGCGCAAAATTTTGACCGACCTTGCGTCAGAATATGAATTGAACGTTGATCCGGATGCCTTGGTCGAAGACCTGTCCGTTGGGCATCAACAACGTGTCGAAATCCTCAAAGCGCTATATCGTCAGGCCGATATCCTTATCCTTGATGAACCAACAGGTGTCTTGACCCCGTCAGAAGCGGATCAGTTATTCCGCATTTTGGGGCGGCTGCGTGAAGAAGGCAAAACCATTATCCTTATCACGCACAAGCTGCGTGAAATTATGGACATCACCAATTCCGTGTCGGTTATGCGACGCGGTGAAATGACTGCAACTGTGCAGACCTCGGACACAAGCCCAGAACAGTTGGCGGAATTGATGGTTGGTCGCAAAGTGCTTTTGCGTGTGGACAAAACCCCCGCAACCCCCGGTGCGCCGATCCTAGAGGTAAATGGCCTCAAGGTCACTGATGACGCCGGTGTTCAGCGTCTCAAAGGGGTGTCTTTGACCGTCCGCGCCGGTGAGATTTTGGGAATCGCGGGGGTCGCTGGTAATGGTCAATCCGAACTTTTAGAAGTGCTTGGTGGCTATAGCACCGCAACGGGATCAATCCGTGTGAATGGTCAGGAACTTGATCTAACGGGGCGGTTTTCCGATGGCAAATCGCGCCGCGCCCGTGGCATTGCCCATGTTCCAGAAGATCGCCAACACGAAGGCTTGATTATGGATTTTGCCGCTTGGGAAAACGTTGCCTTTGGCTATCATCACGACGGGGCCTATCAATCCGGTCTGTTGATGAACAACAAGGCCGTCCGCCAAGATGCCGAAGGTAAAATGCAACGTTTTGACGTCCGCCCCCCGAACCCAAAACTATCAGCCAAGAATTTTTCCGGCGGCAACCAACAAAAAATCGTGCTGGCCCGTGAAATTGAACGCAATCCGGATGTGCTTTTGATTGGTCAGCCCACACGTGGTGTCGATATTGGGGCGATTGAATTCATTCACAAACAAATTGTCGCCCTGCGTGACCAAGGCAAAGCCATTTTGCTGGTCTCCGTCGAGCTGGATGAAATCATGTCGCTTTCGGATCGCATCGCTGTGATGTTTGATGGTCAAATCATGGGCGAACGCATCCCCAGCGAGACAAATGAAACCGAACTTGGCCTGCTTATGGCTGGCGTGAACGACGGGGCAAACTGATGCAAAAAATGCCGCAATGGGCGGATGTCGTCCTAATTCCTTTGATTTCACTTATCCTCGCCGCGACCTTGTCCGCATTGGTGATCCTTGGCATCGGCGAAGACCCTATTGCCGCTGTGAACATGATGATCAAGGGGTCCCTAGCGTCCACCTATGGCTGGGGCTACACGCTGTATTATGCGACGAACTTTATGTTCACTGGTTTGGCAGTCGCGGTTGCGTTTCATGCGCGCATGTTCAACATCGGTGGCGAAGGCCAAGCCATGATTGGTGGGCTTGGCGTGGCGCTGGTCGCGCTATACATCCCTTGGCCGCATTGGTCATTGGCCTTGGTCTTTTGTACCATTGGGGCCGCAATTTTCGGGGCTGCTTGGGCCTATATTCCAGCGGTTTTGCAAGCAAAGCGTGGTAGCCATATTGTTATCACCACAATCATGTTCAACTTTATCGCGGCAGCCTTGTTAAACTATTTGCTCGTCAACATTTTAATCCCAGAAGGATCCATGGATCCTGCCACAGCGAATTTTCCAGAAGCCACGCATTTGCCAACGCTGCATGATCTTTTGGCGCCTTTTGGCATTAAATTTTCCAAAGCAGCCCCTGCAAACGTAAGCTTGATTGTCGCGCTTTTGGCGGCTTTTGCCGTTTGGATTTTGATCTGGCGCACCAAGCTTGGCTATGAAATCCGCGCCTTTGGCCATTCGGAAAGTGCCGCGAAATATGCCGGCATCAATCCTGTCAAAATTACCGTTATCGCGATGCTGATTTCCGGGGGCTTGGCGGGCATGATGGCGATCAATGTCACCTTGGGCGAAAGCGAACGTTTGATCTTGAACTCGACCGAAGGCGCGGGTTTCATCGGCATTGCAGTTGCGCTGATGGGGCGTTCGCATCCTTTTGGTGTGATCTTGGCGTCAATCCTATTTGGGTTTCTCTATCAAGGCGGCGCTGAATTGGCGCTTTGGACCAATATTCCGCGTGAATTGATCGTGGTCATCCAAGCCTTGGTGATTATGTTCACGGGGGCTTTGGACAATATGGTGCGCATGCCGCTTGAAAAGCTGTTTGTTGCGCTGCGAAAGGAGACCTAAGATGTTAGAGTTTTTCCAAGACTTCATCACTGTGTCCGACTCGACCTTGCGTTTGTCCACGCCGTTGCTATTGGCTTGCCTCGCTGGGTTATTTTCCGAACGCGCCGGTATTTTCGATATCGGCCTCGAAGGGAAAATGTTAGCCGCCGCTTTCTTTTCCGCTGCAATTGCCGCCGTGAGCGGATCGGTTTGGCTGGGTCTTTTGGCAGGGATCTCGGCATCATTGGCTTTGGCCCTGCTTCATGGGGTGGCCTCGATCACATTTCGGGGCAACCAGCTGATTTCTGGGGTTGCCATCAACTTTCTTGCCGCTGGTATGACCGTGTTGATTGCCCAAAGTTGGTTCAAACAGGGCGGGCGCACCCCGTCGCTTTTTGCGGGTGGGCGGTTCAAGGAAATTACCCTTCCCTTTGCGGATACACTGGCGTCTGTGCCGATTTTGGGACCACTTTATGCCGATTTGATTTCGGGGCATTCCATCCTTGTTTATGTGGCTCTGGCAACTGTGCCGCTGACATGGTGGGTGCTGTATCGCACGCGCTTTGGCCTGCGTCTGCGCGCGGTTGGCGAAGCACCCGAAGCGGTGGATACCGCAGGCGTGAGCGTGATTGGTTTACGCTATAGTGCCGTGCTGATTTGTGGTGTTCTCTGTGGTATCGCAGGGGCCTATATGGCAACAGGGCTTCAGGCTGGCTTTGTCAAAGACATGACAGCTGGGCGTGGATACATCGCTTTGGCGGCCTTGATTTTTGCCAAATGGCGTCCTTGGTATGCACTCAGTTCGTGCCTGCTGTTTGGCTTTCTTCAGGCAATCGCCCTGCGCGCGGATTTGATCGAAAAATATCTGGGCTTCAAAGTTCAAGTGCACCTCTTGGATGCGCTTCCTTATATTTTGACGGTGATTATCCTAGCAGGGTTCGTTGGCAAAGCGATCCCACCGCGCGCCGGTGGTGAGCCCTATGTCAAAGAGCGATAAGTCCAGTTGCGGGGAAAAGATAGGCACAGCCGGCAAAACTGGCGGCTGTGCTTGCAATTAAAGGTCAAGTCGCGCTAGGAAAATACATGACCATTTATCTTCCCATCGCCGAAGTGTCTGTGAACGCCTATCTGTTGCTAGGCGCTGGCGGAATTGTGGGCATTTTGTCGGGGATGTTTGGCGTTGGCGGTGGCTTTTTGCTGACGCCTTTGTTGTTTTTTATTGGCATTCCCCCAGCCGTCGCAGTTGCCACACAATCGGCCCAAATTGTGGCATCGTCGATTTCGGGTGTGCTGGCGCATGTACAACGGCGCACAGTTGATTTCAAAATGGGCGGCGTGCTGCTGATTGGTGGTTTGGTCGGCGCAGCCCTTGGGGTGTTGATCTTTAACTATTTAAAAAGTCTGGGCCAAGTCGATCTATTTGTGCGTCTGTGTTACGTGCTATTTCTAGGCGTCATTGGCGGTTTGATGTTTTTTGAAAGCGTCCGCGCTTGGCGTCGTAGCAAATCAAAATCCTATAAACCCGCACCGCGCAAGCAACGCGGATGGGTCCATTCAATGCCGCTAAAAATGCGGTTCCGGACATCTGGGCTATATATTTCGGCCATTCCTGTCGTCGTGGTCGGCACCGTTGTTGGGATATTGTCCTCGATTATGGGGGTTGGCGGTGGGTTCATCATGGTGCCTGCCATGATTTACATTCTGGGAATGCCAACCAAAGTCGTGGTTGGTACCTCTTTGTTTCAAATCATTTTTGTCGCTGGGTTTTCAACAATTTTACATGCGACAACCAATTACACCGTGGATATCGCGCTTGCGCTCTTGTTGCTCATAGGGGGCGTGATTGGCGCCCAATTTGGCACGCAAATCGCTGTAAAGATGAAATCCGAACAGCTTCGTATTCTTTTGTCGCTGATGGTGCTTGTTGTCTGTTTCCGCATCGCGCTTGATCTTTTGATCATGCCGAGCGAACTATTTTCCCTTGGGATGATCGAGTGATGTGGCGCGCCCTACTCACCACATTGATCGTGATGCTCACCAGCGTTTTGGCGCAGGCTGAGGAAGAAATCCTGATGAACATGAGCCATGATCAAGTGGCGATTACAGCGGGTTTCGAAGGATCACAGATCATCATTTTCGGCGCGGTCAAACGCGAAACGGAAATCCCCAAAGATCCGCTTAATGTGATTGTCACCATATCCGGCCCCAAAGAGGCGATCCAAGTGCGCCGCAAATCACGCAAATTCGGGATTTGGATCAATACAGATATTGTAGAAGTCGACGAAGCGCCCAGTTTTTATGCCGTTGCAACATCGGCCCCTTGGGACGACGTGCTGAGCGCAACAGAAGACCTGCGGTATAAAATATCTATTCCCTTGGCCATTCGCTCAGTTGGTGCGCCATCAACAGTGCAAGATTCCCAAAGCTTTACCGAAGCGCTGATCCGCATCAACACCGCAAACGAGCTTTATTCGATATTGCCCTCAAGCGTGAACATTCAGGAAAACACCTTGTTTCACACGGCGATCGATCTGCCTGCGAATTTGGTCGAAGGCAATTACGAAGCCCGCGTATTCCTAACGCGCAATCAATCGGTTGTTAGTCAATACAACACAAAACTAGATGTGAAAAAGGTCGGACTTGAACGTTTCTTATTCAATATGTCCCGCGACATGCCTTTGGCCTATGCGCTTATGTCACTTGTGATCGCCGGGGTCATGGGGTGGGCTGCCTCGGCGATCTTTACTGCTATAAGGTCGCGCTAGTTACCGCGGCGCCATTCGGATCGCGCCGTCTAAACGCACAACTTCGCCGTTCAGCATGCTATTTTCGACCATGTGACAAACCAATTTACCGTATTCTGCAGGCTTCCCCAAACGTGACGGGAACGGAACCTGTTGACCCAATGACGCTTGCACCTCTTGGGGAAGGCTTTCCAAAAGTGGTGTCAGGAATAATCCCGGTGCAATCGTACAAACACGCACACCATTGGGCGCCAGATCCCGCGCCATAGGCAAGGTCATTCCAACGATCCCTCCCTTGGAGGCCGCATATGCCACTTGACCCACTTGGCCTTCGTAGGCCGCTACGGACGCCGTATTGATGATAATGCCACGCTCGCCGTCATCGTTGATAGGATCGTTCTGAACCATATGCGCCGCAGCTTGGCTGGCACAGTTAAACGACCCGACAAGATTGATCCCAATGAGTTTGGCAAACATATCGGGATCATGGGGTTCGCCCTTGGACACAGTTTTGGCGGCCCAACCAACACCGGCGCAGTTGACCAAGATGTGAATAGCCCCCAGATCGCGGCGCACCTTGGCCATGGCTGCGTTGACGTCGGTGGCATTCGACACATCCACGTGTTCAAACGCGCCGCCAATAGCCGCTGCATGCGCCGTACCCAAGTCTTGGTTCATGTCAAACAAAACGACTTTGGCGCCTTTGTCAGCAAGCGCCTGTGCCGTTGCTGCACCCAGACCAGATGCACCCCCCGTTACGATTGCGACAGTAGAATTTGAAATCTGCATAGCTTCCTCCTAGATTGGGGTCATGTTTCACGTCATACCCTCTAGCGTCAATTCGTTATGTAAAATAACCTTGCGTATAAAATTGATAGGCACCTTAACCTTTGCAAAGGGACACCGATGGCAAAACTTCCCCCCGAACATCGCACGGCATTTGCCACGTTTATCACGCTTGAAACACGATGGCAGGACAATGACCAATATGGGCATATGAACAATGTCATTCACTATTCGTTAATTGATACCGCTGTCACACGCTGGCAAATGGCGCAGTCTGTTTTTGACCTAACCGGTACAGAAATGATGCTAATGGTGGTCGAAAGCGGCTGCCGGTATTTTGCCGAAGCAGGGTTTCCCGACACCATCCACGCCGGTTTGCGCGTCGCCCATATCGGGAATTCATCATGGAAGTATGAAATCGGGCTATTTCGCAATGACGAAGAATCCGCATTTGCCCAAGGTTTTTTTGCCCAAGTCCAAGTCCAAAGCGACACAGGTCGCCCAGAGCCGCTATCCGACAGCGTGCGTGCCAGCCTCAATCAGATTGTCATGCACCCTTAGGATTTCTTGACGAACTCGGTCAAAATCACAATGCGTTGCCCGTTAACGCGGCCTTCGATGTGGCCGGCGTTATCAGGAACCAAGGATATCCCCCGCACAGCAGTGCCCCGCTTTGCGGTGAACCCTGCCCCTTTGACAGGAAGATCCTTGATCAACACCACGGTGTCCCCTGATGTTAGGACCGTGCCGTTTGTGTCCTTGTGAACAAGGTCAGAAACTTCGACAATGCCCGCTTTGGCCCAGTCTTCGACATCAGGTTCCAAATAGGCGATATCCAATAAATCACGTACCCATGCTGCGTCAGTGAGCTTGTGCAATGTGCGATAAGCCAAAACCTTGACCGCGTTGTCCTCGCTCCAGATTGCGTCATTTAGGCATTGCCAATGTGGACCAACGGCTGGCGTTCCTGAAACTCCGTCCTGACATTGGGCGCACAAAATCACGACATCGTCACGGGGTGTCGCAATGACTTCGGCCAAACCACTATCAGAGCTGCAAAATGCACAGGTCATCACCATATCCTTTTCGTTCCCTTTTCCATGCCCTACGCCCCAAAAAACAAAAGGTCCAGTGCCGATGGGCGACTGAACCTCTTGCCTCGGGTTAAACTGGTTTAACGTTCGTGAAAGGCTTCTCGTGATTTATAGAGCGGCTTGAGCAGATATTGCAGAATGGTTTTTTCACCCGTGTGCAATTCCGCCTGCGCCTGCATTCCTGGGCGAATTTCGATCCGCGCTTGGCGATCTGTCATGCCCTTTTTGTCAACACGAATGCGCACTTTATAGTGGGGATCGCCGTCGGCTTGGCGGGAACGTTCGTCTTTGAACGTATCCGCAGAAATCACATCAACGCGACCCTTTAGCGTTCCGAATATCGTGTAATCATAGGCGCTTAGCTTGATTGTGGCTTCTTGACCGGAACGAATGTTTGCGATGTCTTCGGGCTTTACCCGCGCTTCGATAAACAATTCTTCGTCTAGTGGAATAATCTGAAGAATTTCTTCGCCCGGGCGCACGACCCCACCGATTGTGGTCACAGAAAGATTGTTCACCACACCGCGCATCGGGCTAAACAAAACCGTCCGGTTAAGCTGGTCCATTGACGCCTTGAGGTTCTGTTTCAAAACAGCAAGCTCTTTTAGAACGTCTGAATATTCTTTGGCGCGATCCAGTTCCGTACTGGTGACAATTTCGTCTAATTTGATCTGCGCATCCGCCAATGTTTTACGCGCACGTGTCACTTCGATCAGCGCAACAACCTTTTTCTTGAGCATGTTCTCAAGCAAGTCTGTTTCCTGAGTGGATTGATCCAAAACCTTTTGCGCCCCGTCGCGACGGCTTACAAAATCCATCTGCCGGGCGCGCAACAGCGCCATTTCAGAGGAAACAATATCAGGGTTTCGATTTGCAAATTCTTCTGGAACATAGAATTCAAATTGACCGGCCATTTCGGCCTCTAACCGCAAGCGGCGTATTTCCAAACCTGCAATTTGGCCCAAAAGTTCGTCGACCGAAGATTGGAAAATGGTCGATTGCAACCGCGCCAATACATCCCCTTTGTTGACAACATCCCCTTCGAGAACAGTTAGTTCCGCCAAGATACCGCCTTCGAGGTTCTGGATAATTTGTGGACGCGACGACGAAATGATTTCCCCATCAGCACGCACGATTTCATCGACCCAAGCGAAAGCGGCCCAAAGGATAAAGGCCCAAACCGTCAAAGCGCACAGCCAGACTGTTATGCTTGGGCCACGCATCTGATGTTTCAATTGCTGCGACAGCGCAGGGGATACCATTGTCATCCGACTGCTCCTCCTTTTGGGGACCGAAGATGGGCCAGCACCGCATCGCGTGGACCATCCATCGCCATCCGCCCGTTTTGCATAATGAATGTACGGTTGGTCAGCGCCAAAATGGGAACGCGGTGCGTGGCAATAATTGCGGTTCGATGGGCAAGCCACGTTTCAAGGCGGCTGATCAGGGTCGCTTCTAGCGTCTGATCCAAGGCGGCGGTCGGTTCGTCAAGAAGACATACAGCCGGGTCTTGCAGCCAAAGCCGCGCCCAACCGATAGATTGACGCTGTCCGATAGACAGGCCCAAACCACCGTCTTGAATTTCTAAATCCAACCCTTTGGGGTGCGCTTTGACAAACTGGCCTAGGCCCGCGAAATCAAGCGCTTCGAAAAGACGCGCATCGTCTTTTTCCAAAAGATTAAGGTTAAGGTTATCGCGCAGAGTTCCACTAAAGAGACGCACATCTTGGCCCAGATAGCCGATCAAACGACGCAAGTCTTTGGCAGCGATCTGCGCCATATCCGTGCCATCCAACAAAATGGTACCACGGGTCGGCGCGTACAAACCTGCCAACATTTTCAATAGCGTGGATTTGCCCGCCCCGTTTGATCCCAGAACCGCGATCTTTTGACCGGGTTGCAAGATAGCGGCAGGGATATCCACGATTGAGGCACTATCGTCATCATAGCGGAATTGAACTTCGCGTAATTCGAACGATCCCTTGATCGCATCACGGCGCAAATAGGTGCGTTCGGCTTCGACATCCTGGGGCGAGGTCACCAAATTGTCCAACCCATCCAAAGCAGATTTCACATTTCCCCAACGTGACATCGTGCCTGCCAATTGGGTCAGTGGCGACAACGTCCGCCCCGTTAGAATACCCACAGCGATGATGGACCCGACGCTCAGGTTCCCAGCGAATACCATATAGGTACATGTAATCACAGCAGAAATATAGGTCGCTTGCTGAATGCCTTGGCTCCAGAACGTCATGATAGAAGACAGCTTGCGCTGATCTGAGGACTTCATCGAACTTAGCGTCGATAGCTCTGTCCACATGCGGCGATAGCGATCTTCTGCGCGTTGGGTTTTCACAGTATCCAACTCGGTCAATACCTCTTGGAGCAAGCGGTTGGTTTTCGCGCTTGCGCCTTGCATTTCTTCGGTCAGGCGCATCATTTTCTTTTGCATAAAGAAACCCGGAAGCACCATCAAAATACCGCCAAGGATCAACACATACACGACGTTGCCCGCAATAGAGGCAACCAAGAGCAAGAAGATGAAAACAAACGGAATATCCGCCAAAGTCCCAACGGAAGTTGCGGTAAAGAATTCGCGCACAGACCCGAATTCACGCATAGCCGAAAACAGTTTGCTCGGAGAGCGCCCCTTAAGATCAGAGCGCATGCCCAGCAGTTTGTCCAACAGCATTTTCTGAACGCCGATTTCAATCTGACGCCCAGCGCCATCGACCAATCGCGCCCGCGCAATTTTTAGCGATGCTTCGAGCAAAAGTGCAATGAACGCGCCTGTTGCCAAGACCCAAAGCGTGGCTTCGGATTGATGCGGAATAACGCGGTCATAAACCTGAAGCGAAAACAACGCCACAGCCACAGCCAAAAGGTTGCCAACAAAGGATCCAAGGATCACTTCGCTAAACTGTCGGTAATAGGGACGAAACGCGCCCCAAAACCAATGATCACCGCGTGTTTGTGTTTTGTGGCGTTCGGCGACTGTTGTCAGGCTTGCTTCGGCTTTTAGCAAAATTCCTGTGAAATAGGGTTCAAATTCCTGAACCGTTACAAAGGCGCGATTGTCGGTGCAGCTGGTGTCATAAAGGCTAAGTTCGTTATCCTCTTGCCCAATAACAAGGATATACTGTCCGCTTGTCATCTGCACGATAGCCGGCCAGAGGTCTTCTGTCATTTGTGCTACGTGACCCACGTTTGAACGCAAACCAATTGCCTCTAAGGCGTCAGAAATCACCTTGGCCTCGATGGTATCTTGGTCGCCACGCGCCAAAGTCATGGCTTCGATCAAGTCATTCATAGAGGCATTCGCCCCCAAAAGCCCCGCATAAACACGCGCCAATTCAGCACGGTTTTGGATCTTTTCATCAATGACTGCTGGCGCAGGCGCTTCGATCTTTTTGGGTGTGATTTTAGCCAATTCCGTTGGCTTCACCCCATTAATACGCAGAGGAACTGTCTTGCTCAAATGTCTTCTCCATCTGCCAATAGTCCCAATTCACGCGCAATCGCCAATTCTAGGCGGGCCGCGGAATAGGTATGTTCGATGCGTGCGCGCTGTTGGCGGGAAAAGGTTTCATAAACCCCGACCACATCCATGACTTGGCGCTGGCCTGCTTCGTATTGTGCTTGGAACAGGTCCAGATTCTTTTTCGCTTGGGATGTGAGTTGTTTGGATTCATCCGCCGCGCGGTTGGCGGCTATCAACTGTTGTTCGAGCGAACGCAGCTTGCGGTTGGCTTCTTCTTGGGCTTGGGACACTTTGCGCGATGCGGCGTCTTTCGTTGCTTCAATCGCTTTCAATTTCGCCCCTGTTCCCAAGTTGAACAAACTGTCGGTTTTAACAGCAAGAGCCGCCCCTGTCGGGGACGTTCCGCCGCTGGCTGTGGCAACCAAACCTGGCAAATTGCCCGCGCGTTCTATGGTTGCTTCGGCAATTGCACGGTCTTGTTCAGCCAATGCTTTTAAAACGGTAAGCGGTTCTGCGGACTTGGTGGATACGCTGACATGATCAATGCCACGCAAATCGCCCAAAGGCATCACGGACATCGCATTCAATTCGGTCATCGCAGTCGCCGATTTTTCGGAACCGCGGTTGAAATCAGATTGAATTTCAGCAAGTTTCTGGTTCAAAATATTCAGATCAGACATATCCGATACGCCACCTTGGACGCGTTGGGTCATGATCCATTTGAATTGGTTCATATCCGCGAGCGCCTGCTCAGAGTGGCGCGATATTTGACGCCCCTCTTCGGCAGTCAAATAAAGCGATAGAGCATCATAAACCCGTTGGTTGGTATCAGATGACAAGGAAACGGCGGCAACTTCGACATCGGCCTTGGCAAAATCGCGCTCTGCTTTCTTGCGACCATTATCAAAGATGACCTGTTCCAAGATCAGATTGGCGACAAAGTCACCCAAGGACGTAAGGCTAATGGATGGGCCGATAGAGGGCAGCCAATTTTTTGATTGTGCCTCGGCGCGCAACCGTGCGGAACGCAGCTCAGCTTCGGCGACACGGGAATTAGCTGCCAACACATGTGCCGCAATTGTCGCATAAGGCCCAGACCCCGGCAATGCAGATCGCCGCGCTTGCAGCGTCGATATGACCTTTGAAGGCTCCCCCTGAATATCGGATGATTTCGCTGGGGTTGCAGACGTTTCCACATCCCCTTTGGACGCGAAACGACTCAAAAATGATCCGTTCGAATTTCCGGTGTCCATACATCCAGACACCATGGGTACGCATACTAACAACGCCCCTAATAACCTACTCTGCCTCATGTCCTGCTTCCGTTTGCCGGTTTTTGTCAGGTTTTATTGGAAGGCGATCTCTTGCCTGAAAGACCGCCTTCTAAACTATTAAATTGTTACGTTGTCGATATGTTCGTCAATATAAAGAACGGCTTCATTGCCCATGCTATAGACATCAAAATTGTTCCCGTCTGAATCAGTCGTATTCCCGACTTTTTGAGCTCCCAGAATTGTCACACTATCGTCTGAACCGCCGAAAATGGTGACGCTATTTTGGGTATCAGACAGATCCAGAACCTGTTCTTCTGTCAACGTAATGTCAGCTTCTTTTGCCAAGCGAAGATCGATTTTTTCGATATTCAAATTGGCAGCATTCACGGCATCCATGTCAATT
The DNA here is from genome assembly GCA_024639125.1 of Paracoccaceae bacterium. GTDB lineage: Bacteria > Pseudomonadota > Alphaproteobacteria > Rhodobacterales > Rhodobacteraceae > JAHEJA01. The sequence goes on along the minus strand of JAHEJA010000020.1, from coordinate 6,723 downwards.
TCAAGGCTTGCAGATTGATCCCATGCCAATAAGGTACCAGAGGTATTTCCAGAAGTGTCCTCTGCATTCACAACCAACATTGACCCATCAAGTATGCGCTCAGAGCTGCCGATACGGATTTCGATTTCATCTTGACCAGAGGCCGAGAACCCCGCGTCGATTGATACATCCATTTGGACCGGCTCATAGACCGTACCATCTGCATCGATCGAAACCAGATCAACTTCGTCACCAGTATCGCGCACAAACAAACGCGTCAGGATTGTGCCATCTTCGCCATTTGAATTTTCCAGGATACGTGTACCCTCTTCAAAGATGGTTGGACCTTCTGGGGCCAACATATCAATCACAACAGAGTTGTTGACCTGGCGTTGGTTGCCGGCTTCGTCAATCGCTTGAACCGTGTAGTTTGCGGTAAATTCGTCGCTCGGGAAATCTGATGTCGGAATTGTAACTGTCCAACTGCCGTCTGTTGCAACTGTTGCCGCGTAGGATTCGCCATTGAAGAAAACGTTCACCTTAGAGCCAGCTTCGACTTGCCCACCCAGAACCAAACCATTGGCAAGCTCTGATGAATTCGCCACATGATCCGCACCAGCGACCATATCGTTGCCTGACAATTGGTTCACATATGTATCAACGTCAATTAGACCAGAAGACTGGGACACGTTGCCATAAGCATCCGTGGCAGTTGCAATCACGGGAATGTCTGTTTCCATGTTTTCGATGCTTGGCAAAGCTGCTGTTGGAACTGTTGCTGTCCATGTTCCATCCGTGGCGACGACGGCTTGAACGGTAACACCGCCGACAGTCACCATAACAGTTGATCCGGGTTCTGTTGTACCGGTCAATTGGAAGGTCGTCGCATCGCGTTCCACATCGTTCAGCGTTCCATCAACACCGACTTTGTCTGTCACAACCGCAACAGAACCTTCTGTATCCACATGCAATGATCCCGTAGCTGTGGCTGTGTTTCCAGCACCATCAGTCGATGTCACAGTCATAGGAATGTCATATGTGCCGCCTGCAAGGTTCCCTTGTGGGATCGTGATCGACCATGTGCCATCTGGTTTTGCAGTGGTTGAATAGTTTTGCCCACCAACAGAAACCACAAGGCTTGCACCCGGCTCTGCGGTGCCTGTCACAGCAACGCCGCCTGCGCTTGTTGCTTCGCTGTTGTTGACCACATTGTCGCCTTGGGACAATCCGCCATCGATACCAGCTGTTGTGACAGTGTCGATAATAACGGTTTCGGTGTACGGCGCGCTAGAGTTGCCAAACCCGTCTGTGGTGACGATTGTCGCCGTTGTCGAGTATTCGCCACCGCCAATTTCAGACGTTGTATAATCAACACTCCAATTCCCCTCTGGGGATACCGTTGTTGTGTGTGTGATACCTTCAACAGTGACTGCAACCGTTGCACCCGGCTCGCCAGATCCGGAAATAGTGACACCATTTCCATGGCTTGCCGCATTGAACATATCGTTCACCGATTCTGTGCCTTCGGTGACTGTGATCGTTGGTGGTGTCGTGTCGATGACAACATCCGGACCAGGCAGAACAGTTTTCTCGCCATCTGGATCCGTTACAGTCACCACAACGCCATGATTGCCATCTGTTGGGAACGTCTCGTCTTTGAAATCAACAGTCCAGTTGCCATCAGGATCAACTGTTGTGGTTTCTTTATTTCCATCAATCTCGACTTCGACGTTTGCGCCAGGTTCGCCTGTTCCAGTGATGGTTACCACTTCTTGTTCGACTTGAAGGTTATCACCACCCAATGTCACATCTTTGTCCACGACAGTCGGGGGAACTTTGGCTGGGGCAACCACGGCTGCACCACCGCCACCTTCACCGTTACCGCCGCCACCTGCAACTGCGCCAATCAAGGCTGCACCACCGATAACGGCACCCGCTGTTGCGACACCTGTTCCAAGAAGGCTCGGAGCCAACAACATACCAGCCCCCAACATAGAAACGGTTTCTTCGCCATAGGTCGCTGCGACAGGCGCTTGGGCGATACCAATCGGGTTGGCTTCTTCGTAGAACACCAAATCCTGAGAAGGACTCCATTTGCCCCATGTTTCCCCTGCGCCATAATCCGCAAACAAAACACCGTTGCCACCATCAACAAGGGTCACTTCGTTGATAGCTCCGTCGGCACTGATGAATAGTCTGTTGCCAGCGTCGCCAAAGTAATCAACCAGAGTGATCGTGCGACCATCGGCTAATATGATTTGAAGATCAGAACCCGCACGCTGATAGCTTGCGACCTGATGTTGACTAAGGTTCAAAGACACTTGTTGGTCAGACCCTAGATAAATTTCTGAATTGCCTGCTTCACCGGTCACAGTAGACCGCTGAACTGTACCCGCGCGTCCGCGCACTACGAAATCAATCGCTTGCATAACCTATACCACTCTACCTCAATACGGCCTCGTTGGACCGAAATTTTTTATTATTAGGGGTATAATTACCCAGTTTTCGTCAAACTCGCTAGTCCATTTTTTTAAAAAATATACTCTTTAGGACATATTTTTGACGAAATACATGACACTACCTTAGCGTTGGAATTTGTCGAAGCTTTGAATTTTCCAACAATTTCAATTAGATATTTCGATTTTTGGGATTTTGTCGCAGATCCAAGCGTGGATGACGCATAGCAGTTTGTGGCAAGGTGACCTTGGTTTTCCCCCTAAAAACCGCGGCGAAATTAACACAATTCAGTCAGACATACACGGTATTGGTGTGTCATGCTGCGAAACACACCTGTGTGTACTGACTAGATCTAGTAGGCAAGCTTGCGCGCATCAATATTCCATGAGACCTGCTATGCAGGCAGAAGTATGGAATTCCTCAGGCTACTTTCACCCTTGGATATGCAAGACTATTTGACACAGACCAAGGTAACGTTAAACTGAGTCTTATTGAAAAGTGAACTCTGTTCGTACACGCATTAGATATGTTCAGTTTAGTTATTAAGTATATATGTATCGGGATAGAATTATGTGTATTACGCATACCACGCTAAAAATTGCACTTCAGGCAACGTCAAAAATGGCAGATGACTTGCAGTCGAAGATTGATAAATCCGACAATTCGGAAATCGAACTCGAAGAAAAGCTGTCGCTTGTGGCACAGGCTGAAACGGAATTACAAGATATGCTTAGCTCTCATAAGGTTATGTCTTAGGCGCCATCCACCGCGCGGGACGTTTGTTTAAAAACGCGTCGATCCCTTCTTTTGCATCTGCTGTTTCCCACGTGTCAGCCAGCCGGTTAATCGTGTCTTCAATCACAGCATCATCGATACGCGACCCCAATGCACGCGCCAATCGTTTGCTTGCCCCCACCGCTTGGGGCGACACAGTCAGATAGGGCGCCACCTCTTGTTCGATCCGTGAATCAAGCGCGTCTGGCGCAACAACCGCGGCAACCAAATTTAAACGTGCAGCTTCCGCGGCATCAAACACACGAGCCGACATAAAGACGCGTCGCGCGTTACCTTCGCCCATGCGTGCAATCACATAGGGGCTAATCGTCGCCGGAATCAAACCAAGCCGCGTTTCCGTCAACGCGAACTTGGCGCGATCACTTGCAATGACAACATCACAGATCGACGCGATACCAACGCCGCCTCCAAAGGCACCCCCGTGAATTTTCCCAATCAATGGCGCATTCATTTCATTCAATGCCCGCAACATATCGGCAAGTTTGCGCGCTTCTTTCATGCGCGTGGGACGGTCCGCGTTGATTTGGTCACGCATCCAGACCAGATCCCCACCGGCACAAAACACATCCCCAGCAGCAGATAGCACAACAACCCGCGTGCGCGGATCGTTTCCAACCGTACCAGCGAAATCCGTAAGGTCCGCAATCATATGCGCATTCAAGGCATTTTTCTTGTCTGGTCGCGCCAAAATCAAATTTACGACACCGCGTTCATCGACACGAACATCAAGGGTTTCATAGCTCATGTGAACGCAATCCTTTTGCAAATTCTGCGACTTGGGCAAGTGCTGTCGCATTTATTCCTGTTTCAAACCCCAAATCATCTAACATAGAGACCACCGCTTCGGTTGCGACGTTTCCTTTGGCGCCTGGGGCATAGGGGCATCCCCCTAGCCCACCAACGGCGGCATCAAAAACCCGCACGCCCATATCTAACGACGCGCGGATATTATCCAATGCACGGCCATTTGTATCATGAAAATGCCCGGCAATATGATCCACAGGCACACGCCCTATGACGGCGCTGAGCATCGCTTTAATTGTGTCGGGCGTACCTGCCCCAATTGTATCGCCCAAGCTAATTTCATAACACCCCATATCGAAGAGCTTAGCGGCAACGTCAGCCACCGCCCGAGGGGACACAGCACCGTCATAGGGACAGGAAATCACACATGACACATACCCACGCACCGGAATACCGGCGGCTTTCGCTGCTTGTAGCACAGGTTCAAATCTTGTTAGGCTCTCTTGGATCGAGCAATTGATATTGGCCTGCGAAAACCCTTCGGAGGCTGACCCAAAAATGGCCACTTCGCTTGCACAAGCACTTAATGCGGCGTCCAAGCCTTTTTGGTTCGGTGTTAAAGCGGCGTAGGAAATATCTGGTTTGCGATCAATCTGCGCCATGACCTCGGCGGCATCTGCCATTTGCGGCACCCACTTGGGGCTCACGAAACTGGTCACTTCGATCTTACGAAACCCACAATCCGAAAGTTGATTGACCAACGACACTTTGTCCGCAGTGGCAATCTGCATCTTTTCATTTTGCAATCCATCCCGAGGACCCATTTCAAAGATTGTGACCTGCTGGTTCATTTTATCCCCTCTTTTTGCTTACATAACCCCAAGCACCCGCCCTAGGGCAAATGTAACGTCGTGGCATTTTGAAAAATCTCATTGCCGAGCGCTAAATTTCAGGCCAATGATTTCACACTCAACAAAAGGCGATGAAAATGTTCGATAACACACCTGGTCTAATGTCCGCGATCCGAGATCGCTTTGCGCATGTGGATGCCTGCCCCTTTCAGGGCGAGCGTATCTTTTTTGAAAACGCAGGCGGCGCGTTGACCTTGAAATCCGTTGTGGACACATCGGCCAAATTTGCCGCCATTCCAGACAACCAAGGGCGCGACAACGTGGCAAGCCATGCTTTGGTGTCGATTATCAACAAGGCCAAAGCAGATGCGGCGATTTTATTCAATGCGCCAACAGGTCAATTTTTCGTCGGCGAGTCGGGCACAGAATTATTGTTCCGCTTGATCCGAAGCGCAGTCATGGCCAGCCCAAAAACCGGATCCGTTATTGGATCAAGCTTTGAACATCCCGCGTCGCGCTCGGCTGCACAACATTGGGCGCAGCATGCAGGGTTGGACTATATCTCTGTTGCGCATAATGACACCACTGGAACGGTCGATGCTTTGGCTTATGCTGCATCAGTGCGCCCAGATACCCGCGTTGCTACAATTTTGCACACCTCGCCCGTGACGGGCATGTCAGCGGATATTTCGGCAATAGCCAAGGCTATTCGTGCCGTTGCCCCCGATTGTGTGATCATTGTGGATGGCATTCAACACGCCGCCCATGGTCATATTGATATTCAAAGCTACGGGATCGATGGCTATGCCGTATCGCCCTATAAAATGTTTTCGCGCCATGGGTATGGCTTTGCTTGGGTGTCTGATCGTTTGGCGGCAATGCCGCATGAGCGGTTGATTGATGGACCAGAATTGGCATGGGAATTTGGCACACGGGACACCGGCGCCTATGCAACCATCAGCGATGTTGTGGGGTACATGGAATGGCTTGGGGAACAAGTCAGCACCGAAACAGACCGCCGCGCAAAAATCGAAGCCGCCGCCAAAGCGATCCATGATCACGAACAAAGCCTAACGAATGCCATTCTTTATGGAACGGACAACCTAAAGGGCGTTAGCGAAATTGACGGCATTGAAATTATCGGCGGCTTAGACAATCCACGCCGCGAAGGTTTGGTGTCTTTGCGGCTGAGTGGGCGCCCCTCTTCCGAGGTTGTCACTGCGCTGAATGACATGGGCATTCGCACCCATACGCGCAAAGCGGATCATTATTCCGGCAATATCCTAACACCTTTGGGTTGGAGCGATTGCATTCGGATTTCACTATGCCACTATAATTCAATCAACGAAGTCCGCAGCTTGCTGTCTGCCCTTGCCAAAATAGCCGACAGCTAAGCCGCTAACGGTTTTATCCAAAACATCAATGGCTTGAGACTGCTGTCCGTTTGATCCACGTCTTTCCATGAAAAACGCGCGATCACATCGGGCAGCGGGCGATACCCCCGCCCCCGCCAAAACGCATCCAAAGGGCGATACTCTGGGGGTTTGTGCGGATGATCGTTGGGACGCTGCACAGCACAAAAGGCACTATGGGAAAATCCCAATGCCCGGGCATGGCTTTCTCTGAGATCAAAGAACCTGTGGCCTAGCCCCTGACCACGGTATTCGGGCAATAAAACAGATTCGGCGCAATAAAAGATATCCCCAAGATCCATGCCGTGATTGACGAAAGCCGCCGAAAAATCATCCGCATGATCGCGCATTGGTGTTCCCGTTGAGGCGCCAACCAAACGATCCCCATCAAATGCCCCCACAAGGATTGCATTCGGGCTGTCTATATAGGTCCGCAAATAATCCCGTTCATAGGCCAATGACCCATCATACAAATACGGCCAATC
>JAHEJA010000018.1 GCA_024639125.1 Paracoccaceae bacterium | reverse complement strand
AGACCGACCACATGTTCCGCCTGAGCGAAAAAGAGCCAGCGGGCGGTCAGAACACCTAAGATATGGGATAGAACCGCAAAGAGCGCAAACCAATGATTAAAGGGCAGCGACAGCAAGATAAGCGGTGTGCCCACCATGAGGATCAATGAAATGATGCGCAGTTTTGCGACATGTTTCCGCCCAACAACATAAACAAATTCTTTGAGAAGGTAATTTGTCCCAGTGTGGGGTGGTTCAAAGGCGCGTACTGTACCTATGGACCCAAGTCCGGTTGCCGAGCCAAGCGATGTTCCGGATTTTGCAAAGGCCTTGTCGCCGGAGACCCAATAGAGAAGTTGGATGATGCCGGTTATTGCCAGCAGGATCAGTGTGAGCGTTATGCGACCAGACAGCAAAGCCCCGCCCGTAACGGAGAGGAGGATAAACAACACTGGTGTCAGTTCTGTGTTCCAGCGCGGTATTGTTTTTAACTGGGCATAAATCATCGCGGTAGAGATCACCGTTGCGAGTGACAGGAAGGCGCCGATAATGCCAAGTGCTGGTAGCCTGAGATCAAAAAAGATTTGACCAATGGCATAGATGCCCATGCAGACCAATGCTGCAACGGCGCACCATGCTTCGCGGCTGAGCCAGCTGCTACGCCATTGGGAAAACGCTTTGAGGGCGCGTTCGGGGTGACCTAGGTGAAATGTCGATGACAATAGGCCACCGACGGCAAACCCAAAGGCAATGAGGTAAAAGCCAAAGGCCATTAGTCCAGAGACGTCAGGAACCCCAAGCCCGAGGAACATCAAAAGCCCAAAGCCAAGTCCGGAAAAGGTGGTGAAAAGGATAACGGAGGGAGCCGGATGCATTAGAGTTTCTCCAGTTGTTTGTCGAGCCAAGCCATGAACCCTTGGGGTTCTTGGGCGATTGGGGCCAGATAGGGCGCAAGCACATCAATATCTTGGATTGTGTCTTTGGGACGGGGCGGAAGGTATTTGTTGACAGGTTTGGTGCCCAATTCCGGCATCAAATCCATACCGCCACGGTCCTTGGTGAGCTGGCTGACGTTACTATTTGGATCGTTGAAATCCCCAAAGTGACGGGCCCCAGATGGGCATGTGCGCACACAGGACGGAATTTGGTCTTCTTTGGGAAGATTTTCATTGTAGATACGATCGACACAGAGCGTACATTTTTTCATTACTTTTTCTTCGGCATCGAGTTCACGCGCGCCATACGGGCAGGCCCAAGCACAGAGCCCACAGCCGATACAGGCGTCTTCGTTCACCAAGACAATACCGTCTTCTACGCGTTTGTATGATGCACCCGTGGGGCAGACCGGAACGCAGGGGGCGTCTTCGCAGTGAAGGCAGGATTTGGGAAAGTGAACGAGCTGAGGCGCGCCGACGTCTGGCGTGACTTCGTAGGAATGCACACGATTGAGGAATGTCCCAGACGGGGATGCCCCATAAGCATCCTGGTCGCTGAGGGGCGCGCCATAGTTTTCGGTGTTCCAGCCTTTGCAGGATATGACGCAGGCATGGCAGCCAACGCAGGTATCAAGGTCAATGACGAGGCCAAGTTTGCGGTCTGTGGATTTAGGAAGGTCAGTCATGTCGGGCCTCCTGAGAGAGGGGGATTAGGGGTGTGCTGTGGCTATATGAGTATTTGGACAAAGCTGAAGCATAGGTCATTTGTTTGTCTTCCACGCGAGGTTTTTCGGGGCAGAGGGCACCGGCGATTTAAGGGGTGCCAGAGTTGGTTTGCTTTCTGAGGGGGGATCGGATTTTTCGATTTTCACCCGAAGATCAAACCAGGCCGCTTGGCCGGTGATTGGATCAGAGTTTGCCCAACGAAGTCCGTCGCCTTTGGGGGGGAGGAGTTCGTGGATGAGGTGGTTCAAAAGGAACCCTTTGGTGGCTTCTGGGGCTTTGGGGTCAAGGGCCCATGCGCCTTTTCGTTTTCCAATCGCGTTCCATGTCCAGACTGTATTTTCATTGAGGGCAGCCATTTCAGCCACGGGCACTGTGATGGTGCCATGGGCTGATGTGACTTTGGCCCATTCCCCGTCAATGAGGTTATGTTCACGCATCAGACGGGTTGGCAAATACAGAGGGTTCATGCCATGCAGTTGACGCAGCCAAGCGTTCTGGCTTCCCCATGAATGATACATGGCCATGGGGCGTTGTGTCAGGGCGTGGATGGGATATTCATTTGTATCGATATGGCCGTCTTCGACGGGTGGGTACCAGATTGGCAGTGGATCAAGGGTTGATTTTATACGCTCGCGCAGATGTTCTGGTGGTTGTCTTTCGCCAATGCCTTCGGCGGCGCGTTGGAATTTGCGCATCGGTTCGACGTAGAGTTGGAACAGGTAGGGTTCTGGTTTGTCGATAATGCCCATGCCAACGGCCCAGTCTTGGTAGGCGGAATTCCATGGTTTGTAATAGAGGGCTGCATCCGGAATATGTTCTACAAAGAACCCTCCGTTTGCAATGTAGGCCTCCAATTGGTTCGGGTTTACATCCCCACGGCCCGAGGCGGTGCCATCGCCGCGAAATCCTGCGAGCGGTCCGATGCCGGGTTTGCGCAGGTGGTTGGTTATGTAATCTGCGTAGTCTTGGTATTTTGCGGTGCCATCCTCATTGGTAAAGGCCGGCAAGTTCAACCGTGCGCCAAGGTCGCAGAGAACGGATTGGAACCCACGGACATCACGGTCGGGTTCGATAACGGGCCAGCGGATGGCATCGGCGGCGGCATCGGCTTCGCAGATCGGGCGATCAAGTAGGCTGATGCAATCGTGACGCTCTAAATACGTCGTATCTGGCAAAATAAGATCGGCATAGGCGACCATTTCGGAGCTATAGGCATCCGAGTAGATGATCCTTGGGATGACATAGTCGCCATTGTCATCTTGGTCTGTCAGCATATCGATCACACCTTTGGTGTTCATCGAACTGTTCCAGCTCATGTTCGCCATATACATGAACAAGGTGTCAATTTTATATGGATCACCCGCGTGAGCATTGGAAATTACCATATGCATCAACCCATGTGCAGACATGGGATTATCCCATGTAAAGGCTTTGTCGATGCGCGCCGGGCTGCCATCCGGTTTCAGAGCAAGGTCTTCTGGACCATGCACAAATCCAAGGTGGGGCCCATCAAGTGGGGCGCCGGGCGTGACTTTGCAATGGGGTTTTGGATGGATGTGAGATGGCTTTGGATATGGGGGTTTAAAGCGGAAGCCGCCGGGGGTTTCAACGGTGCCAAGGATGATTTGCAGCATATGCAATGCGCGGCAGGTTTGAAAGCCATTGGAATGGGCGGAAATACCGCGCATGGCGTGAAAGCTAACCGGACGTCCGGTCATTTTTGCATGGGTTTCTCCGCGGAAATCTGTCCATGGTTGATCCAGTTCGATCGCCTCATCAAAGGCAACACGCGCAATTTCATTGGCAATTGCACGGATTTTACCTGCGGATATTCCGACGCGATCAGCCACGGCTTCGGGGGCATAGGATGGATCCAGATAGCGTTGGATCATCGTGTGAAACACAGTATGGGCCGATCCATGTGATCCGTTAAGATCCGGCTTTACGCCCTTTTGATCGAATGCAGTCAAGCTGCCTGTGGCACGGTCAATCACCAGCTCTTTGCCCCGCTCATCCCGCATCAAGAGGCCAGTTTCTGGATCAATTAACACTGGCGCATTCGTGTATTGGGCAAGATAGGTCAGGTCTATTTTACCGGCTTTCAACAATTCATGCACCAAAGCAAGGATGAACAAGCCATCGGTGCCCGGTGTAATGCCGACCCAATCATCCGCAACCGCATTATAGCCAGATCGAATAGGGTTGACGCCAATGATTTTCGCGCCGCGTGCTTTTAGTTTGCCAATGCCCATTTTGATTGGATTACTGTCGTGGTCTTCTGCAACGCCAAAGATCATGAACAGTTTGGTGTGATCCCAATCGGGCTGACCAAATTCCCAAAACGCGCCGCCCATTGTGTAAATTCCAGCAGCAGCCATATTCACAGAGCAAAATCCGCCATGGGCCGCATAGTTGGGCGTCCCATAGTTTTGCGCCCAAAGGCTGGTAAAGGATTGGGATTGATCACGGCCCGTAAAGAACGCAAGTTTTTCCGGATTGGTGTCGCGGATCGGCTTGAGCCAGCTAACGGCAAGCTCGAGCGCTTCGTCCCAGGAAATTTCTTCAAATTCGCCTGACCCACGTGGGCCGACGCGCTTGAGTGGTGCGCGAAGGCGCGACGGGGCGTTGACCTGCATGATGCCGGCGGAGCCTTTGGCGCAGAGGACGCCTTTGTTGACAGGGTGATCTCGGTTGCCTTCTATATAGGCGACTTGGCCGTCTTTTAGATGGACGTTGATCCCGCATCGACACGCACACATGTAACATGTGGTTTGGCGGATTTCGTCGGATACTTTTGGCGATGTGTCAATTATTGGTTGATCTTTCATCGTCACCTCCCTGATTGTCTGTGCGCCGTTTATGGCTTTAAAAGGCGCTCCTGAAATTTAGTGCATTTCGTTATTTTGTCGTGCTTGTAAGACAGTAACCGCGATCATTTGTGCCACGTCATTTGCATCGCATCCCCGTGACAAATCATTTGCGGGCTTTGATAGGCCCTGTAAAATCGGCCCCAAGGCAATCGCCCCGCCCAAACGCTGGGTTATCTTGTATCCGATGTTCCCTGCGTCCAAGTTTGGAAAAACCATGACATTGGCTTGACCTGCGATAGTCGAATTTGGCGCTTTGCTTGCGCCTACGCTGGGCACAAAGGCTGCGTCGAATTGCAATTCACCATCAATGTCTAGGCTAGGATCGCGTTCTTTGACAATTTCGGTTGCGCGCACAACTTTGCTTACCTTTGCGTGGCGCGCACTGCCCATTGTGGAAAACGACAGCATGGCGATTTTAGGCTCTTGTCTGAGCAATGCTTTGCATGATTGGGCCGCACTTAGTGCGATATCGGCCAATTCCTCTTCGTCGGGGTCGATCACCAATCCGCAATCGGAATACACCATCGCCCGTGCGTTCGGGGGGTACATCAAAAAACAGCTAGAGACTGTTTTGATACCAGCAGCCTTTCCAATCACTTGCAAGGCTGCACGCACAACATCAGATGTCGTTGCAACGGCGCCGTTCACGGTTCCATCCGCAAGCCCTGTTTTGACCATGAGCGCCGCAAAAACGAGGGGATCGTTGATGGCTTGCGATGCTTTCTCGGCTGTCATCCCTTTGTGACCACGCAAGTCGACTAATGTGTCGATGAAATGGTGCCGATTGGGAAAGGTTATAGGATCCGCATGAGTCAGGTGTTCTGACAAGGCAGTGTCTGTGGCGGTTAATGCCGCCTGAACTTGGGTGGTGTCGCCAACCAAAATGATATTGGCGACACCTTTGGTTACGGCTTGCACGGCCCCCATAATAATACGGGGATCGTGACCTTCGCCCAAAACTATAACGGGTCGTTTGAGTGTCGAACTTTGCGCCGCCAATTCAAGCGGCAAGGTTGATGACATTTTTTTGACCCTTTGTGAGTTATACTTGAGTTGCTCGCATGTCTGCGGCGTCGATACCTGCAACCTGTACTGGCTGCTTCATCGCATCACGACGGAACGGATCACCCAATTCTTGGTTAATCATCGCTTCGATCAATGTTGTGACACCGTTTTCCATTTGATCTTTGATCGCCTGTGCAAGCGCAGCTGTCAACTCGTCTTGTGTGCGTGCAACAACACCTTTGAGCCCACATGCGGTTGCGATACCTGCATAAGATACTTGTTCGTCCAGCTCTGTGCCAACAAAGTTATCATCAAACCAAAGTGTCGAGTTACGCTTTTCCGCACCCCACTGGTAGTTACGGAACACAATCTGTGTGATCGCAGGCCAGTCGCCGCGCCCAATGGCCGTGAGTTCGTTCACTGCGATCCCGAATGCACCGTCGCCCGCAAAGCCAACAACCGGAACGTCTGGTTGACCGATTTTCGCACCAACGATCGCTGGCAAGCCATAGCCACATGGACCAAACAAGCCTGGCGCCAAATATTTGCGGCTTTCGTTGAATGACGGATAGGCGTTGCCGATCGCGCAGTTGTTTCCGATGTCCGAAGAAATGATCGCTTCGACAGGCAATGCCGCCTGAATCGCGCGCCATGCCATACGAGGAGACATCCAATCAGGTTTAGCCGCACGCGCACGCACGTTCCAATCGGTACCTGGATCGTCTTGTTCATCTGTCATAGATGTCAATTCTTGGGCCCAAGCAGATTTGGTTGTCGCAATAAGGTTTTTGCGATCAGAGCGACCTGCATCACCTGCGTGATCAGACAATTTTGCGGTGATTGATTTCGCAACCTTAGCGGCGTCACCAACGATACCGACTGTAACCTTTTTGGTTAGGCCAATACGATCTGGGTTAATGTCAACCTGAATGATTTGCGCATCGGTTGGCCAGTAATCAATGCCATACCCCGGCAATGTTGAGAACGGGTTCAACCGTGTCCCCAAGCAAAGCACAACGTCGGCTTTGGAAATCAGTTCCATGCCTGCTTTGGATCCGTTGTATCCCAACGGGCCTGCAAACAATGGGTGGTTGCCAGGGAATGCGTCATTGTGCTGGTATCCAACACAAACTGGGGCGTCTAGGCGCTCTGCCAATACGCGCGATGCGTCGATACCGCCAGCGGACAATACAGCGCCCGCGCCGTTTAGGATAACGGGGAATTTCGCAGAAGACAAAAGATCAGCCGCTTTGCTTACCGCATCTTCGCCGCCCTGTGGCAATTCAAAATCAACGATCACAGGTAGGTCAATGTCGATGACTTGTGTCCAGAAATCACGTGGAATGTTGATCTGAGCAGGCGCGCTTGCGCGTTTTGCTTGCATGATAACGCGGTTTAGAACTTCGGCCATGCGTGATGGGTCGCGCACTTCTTCTTGGTAGGCGACCATGTCTTCGAACAATTTCATTTGTTCAACTTCTTGGAAGCCACCTTGACCAATCGTTTTGTTCGCAGCTTGCGGTGTGACCAACAACAACGGTGTGTGGTTCCAATAGGCGGTTTTCACAGCCGTCACAAAGTTCGTGATGCCCGGACCGTTCTGGGCGATCATCATGGACATATCGCCGGTCGCACGTGTGTACCCGTCAGCCATCATGCCGGCGCTTCCTTCGTGGGCGCAGTCCCAGAATTTGATCCCTGCTTTTGGGAAAATGTCTGAAATCGGCATCATAGCAGATCCAATGATGCCAAAGGCATGTTGAATTCCGTGCATTTGAAGCGTTTTTACAAAGGCTTCTTCTGTGGTCATTTTCATTGCTGAGAGTCTCCTGAAAGGCAAAAATTATGACAAGGCTAAAGCCCCGACTTTGCAGATCACCCTAAGCCTTGGAGAGGGCTATAAATAGGGCCAGTTTTTATCCTGACTTAGGGCCAGTTTTTGCAATTTCTTCACCAATAATTTCGATCCCGCGTGGGATTTTAGTTTCGGCTATCGAAGAATAGGCCAATCGGTAAAATGTGCCGCTGCGTTGATTTTCTGCGAAAAATGCATCGCCTGATTCAATCAGCACACCACGAGCCCGCAATCTTGTTGATAATTCGGTGACATTGACGCCCGACGGCGCCCGCATCCAAAATGACGAGCCGCCAAAAACGCCGCGACCTGCGATATCAAGTCCGGTTTTTTGAATGCTTTCTTCCATAATTTTGCGCCGCTTTTGAAACGTGCTGCCCATTTTGCGGATAAGCGAATCGTAATGTCCAAGGCTTAGGAAATAGGCGGCTGTGCGTTGGATGTGTCCGGGGGGGTGCCGGAATACGCTGGCCCGAAGCGCGCGGGCTTCGCGGATAAAGGGTTCTGACCCGACCAGATACCCCAACCTAAGCCCCGGGAACAGCGATTTTGAAAAGCTTCCAACATAGATCACGCGTCCGTCTTGGTCCAAAGACTTGAGCGACGGTGACGGGGGCTTTAGGAAAGAAAGTTCAAATTCATAATCGTCCTCGACGATCAAAGCGTCCAAGTCACGTGCCCGTTTCAACAACGCGTGGCGCCGTTCAATTGGCAACGTCGCGGCGGTGGGGCAATGGTGGCTTGGCGTCGTAAAGATAACGGTGGTGTCATCCGGAATAAGGTCAGGCTGCAAACCGTTTTGGTCGACATCAATGGTTTGCACATGGCAGCGTGATTGGTTCAAAATATCCCGTAACGCAGGATAGCATGGGTTTTCAATTGTTGCTGTGCGTCTTTGCGTCAGTAAAACCTGTGCGGTCAACCAAAGCGCATTCTGCGCCCCTAACGTCACCAGAATTTCATCTGGATTTGCCGATATTCCACGCCGTGGCAACGTGTGACGGGCAATAAATTCGATCAACCGTGGATCATCGCGATCATAATAATCAGAGGTGAGCGATCCAAAATCTTTGGTGCCCAAAGCCTGAAGCGCACATTGCCGCCAATTGGCATGATCAAACAGGGTCGGGTCGGTTTGCCCGTAAATAAACGGAAATTCGTAGCGCGCCCAATCCAGCGGTTTTTCGTTTTGCAAAGACCCTGTGAATTTTTGGCCGATGGCGCGTGTCCAGTCTACGCGCTCTTCTCTTGGGGGTTGGGCCGAAAACTGCGGCGGTTCGGGTGCCGTGTCGGACACATAATACCCAGATCGCCCTTTGGATGTGAGGTAATCATTCGCCAACAGTTCGGTATAGGCCAATGTCACCGTAATCCGGCTGATCCCTAAATGCGTTGCGAGTTTACGCGTTGACGGCAGCTTGGCCCCTTTGGGCAAGCGACCATTCAAGATCCCTGTCGTGATCATTTCCTGGATTCGCGATTGCAACGTGCCTTGCGAACTATGATTTAGGAAAAAGGAATCCACAGGTAGTTTCATGAAGTATCACTTTAAGGTGTTGGAGTTTTGGGGTATGCAAGTCATTAGTTTGGTTAAAGATTTTTGAAGCATTTTGCAAATGTATCGTACACGTGGTACATTTAATTATAAGGACATCAATCGGTTTTAAATCGGGGTAAGTCGACGAATAAATTGGCATTTATCAGATTTGTCATAGTGTGAATCTGATTTGTTAGACCGTTGTTTTAGGGATTTAAAAATTTATTGATTTACGCATGATGACAGAAAATGAGAATTTTTGTGGCTGAAACATCGTCTATATCAACGCATTTAATATTTGGCAAAAACCTTCGGTTATTATGTGCCCGAGTCGGGACAATTGCCGAAGTTGCGGACAGATTGGAAATCAATCGGGTTCAAATGAATCGCATTTTGAATGGCGAAAGCTTTCCAAAACCCGGCATGCTAAGGCGGATATGCGAGCTGTTCGATGTTGACGCGCGGATTGTTTTGCAGCCGCTTGAGGACCTTGAGCGCGAAAAAGAAAAGATGGAAACGGGGGTTTTTTCCACCCGTCTATCGCTGGAATATGCGTTTTATGGGATGGATTTAACCATTTCTCATGACGAGGATGCCCCAATAAGCGGGTACCGTATTCCCGATGGCATTCATGTTATTTGGCGCCCGTCATTTACCAATCCTGCCAAATTCATTTCGCTGCTCGTGCGCTTTGGTGAAATGGGCGGGCGGCGCGTCATCAGAGGATATGATCCGCCCAGTAGCCCAAGCCGACGTCGGGACGTCGGGCCATTGGCAAGTCGCGAACACCGTGGCGTATTAATTAAATCCAACTCAGGGTTTGGGATTTTGTATTCGTCACGATTACCCATTCCGATTATGGGTGTCGATTTTTTCAGCACGCACTCTTTGGTGGGGCATGGATTTTTGACGGGGTATACGTTGGTGATGTATGACGGGTCCGCATCGGGGCGGTATCATTTGCCGATTATTTTGCAACCGATCCAACAAACAACGCACCACATCTTGGATGCCGCGCGTAAAACTGGATATTTTGCCCGCTCTGAGGTCCCCTCAAGATATCTTTCGTACCTTGAGGGGCGCAGCAAACCCTAGGGTTTAGCCAAAGACACGACCCAAAGCTTGATCGACTGCATCCGTAATTGCGTCGATGTCGTCAGCCGTTGCAATCAATGCTGGGCTAAAGCAAAGCGTGTTGTTAAAGCCCGGGATCGAGCGGTTGGTTGCACCGATGACAACGCCTTGTTGCATACAGTCTGCAACAACGGCTTGTACTTTTTTCTCGTCCATTGGGTCTTTGGTTGTGCGATCGCTGACCAATTCTGCACCACAGAACAAGCCTTTGCCGCGTACATCGCCGATCACTGCGTGTTTTTCCGCCAATGCATTTAGGTTTTCCACCATGCGCGCACCCATAGCGACGGTATTGTCTAGCAACCCTTCGTCTTCGATAATGCGCATGTTTTCCAACGCCGCAGCTGGACCGGCTGTGCAGCCGCCAAAGGTGGAAATGTCACGGAAATAGTTCATTGGATCGCTTGCATCATCCTTGAACATTGCAAAGACTTCTTCTGATGTTGCAAGACAGGCAATCGCCGCATAGCCAGATGCCACGCCTTTTGCCATTGTGACCATGTCCGGTTTGATACCGTAGTGCTGATAGCCAAACCAAGTTCCGGTACGACCCAAGCCACAGACAACTTCGTCGATGTGCAGAAGGATATCGTATTTTTTACAAATTTCCTGCACGCGGTCCCAGTATCCAAGAGGGGGGGTGATAACACCACCACCTGCAGTCACAGGCTCTAGGCAAAGTCCGCCAACCGTGTCTGGGCCTTCGGCTAGGATGACTTGTTCAATCGCATCCGCAGCCATTTTGCCGTATTCTTCGCCTGTTACGTCCCATTGTGCGCGGTATTCCAAGCAATGTGGAACACGAACAAAACCAGGTGTGTAAGGGCCGTATTGCGCGTTGCGCTCGTCTTGGCCACCAGCAGAGAGACAGCTGATTGTCGTGCCGTGATAATCACGCTCGCGGTATAGGATTTTGTGCTTTTTGCCGCCGTAGCGTTTGTGCGCGATTTGGCGGATCATCTTGAATGCCTTTTCGTTGGCTTCAGATCCAGAGTTGCAATAATAAAGGCGGTCCAAACCGGGCATCTTTTTCAAAAGACGTTCGGCAAACAACGCCCCGGGAATAGAACCAGCGGTTCCGGCAAAATAGTTGATCTTGATCAACTGGTCGCGCACTGCGTTTGCAATGCTTTCGCGGCCATAGCCAACGTTCACAGTCCATACGCCACCAGAGACGGCATCTAGATGCTCTTTGCCGTTCTGATCCCAAACGCGCATACCTTTGCCTTCGACAATAATCCGCGGCTCGCCAGTCTCAAAAGGCTTATGCTGTAGCAAGTGGTGCCATACATTTACGCGATCTGCTTCGACCACATGTGAAATGTCGTTGTCTCTATATGTGCCGTCCATTTTCGATGTCCTTGTTTCAAAAGGACGGAATACGCCCTACAGGTTTGATTTGTGATAACATGACCCCATTTTTAACGAGTCTTGATAGGTCCAGTTGATATCTAAACTTAAGTCCAAAATGGGATGGATATTGGGGGTATTCGTTTGTGATTATTTTTAAATCATTGTTATTAAACAGTTTTAAAATAAAAACCTAAATTGTGAAATGTTGAAATTCGTGGCGGGGTGAACGGGACCTCAAGAAAAACATTGATCGGAATCAGGTTATAGGGTCCGATTGACATAGCCGCGAATAGGGTTTGACTCTTTCGTAGGACACTTTACCGTCGAGAAGGCGGAAAAAGCCCCGACAACTGGGGCATAACACATGGGAGTTATTATGAAGCTTAAATCTAAATTGATGAATGCAGTCGCTGCAACAGCGGTATCCGTATCAGCCACGGCAGCAATGGCCGGTGGTCACGGTGAGCTAACAGTTGGCTACTTTCTAGAATGGCCAATGCCATTTGAATACGCAAAACAAATGGGCACATATGACGAAGCACTTGGCATGAAAGTAAACTGGGTCAGCTTTGACACAGGCACAGCCATGAGCGCGGCAATGGCGTCTGGCGACGTTCAGATTTCCGTCAGCCAAGGTGTTCCTCCATTCGTTGTGGCAGCAAGCGCGGGCCAAGATCTTCAGATTATTGACGTAGCCGTTTCTTATTCAGACAACGACAACTGCGTTGTGTCATCTGCTCTTGAAATCGACAAAAACAGCGCTGGCGAATTGGCCGGCAAAAAAGTTGCGGTACCTTTGGGAACAGCGGCGCACTATGGTTTCCTAAAGCAAATGGGTCACTTTGGTGTTGATGTTGGCGGCCTAGAAGTCGTTGATATGGCGCCAGCAGACGGCGCAGCAGCGCTTGCGCAAGGCTCTGTTGATATGGCTTGTGGTTGGGGTGGCGCACTTCGCCGCATGAAAGAACACGGCAATGTCTTGTTGACCGGTGCCGAAAAAGAAGAGCTTGGCATTCTTGTGTTTGACGTAACATCTGCACCCGCAGGATTTGTTGCTGAAAACAGCGATGTTGTAGCGAAATTCTTGAAAGTCACATCAGATGCGAACGCTATGTGGAATGCTGGCGGCGCAGACGCAGAAGGCATGCTTGAAACCATCGCAAAAGATGCGGGTATGAGCGTAGAAGACACAGCGTCAACAATGGCGACATTCATCTTCCCATCATCAGAAGACCAGCTCTCCGCCAAATGGCTTGGTGGCGGCGCACAGGACTTCATGAAGGGTGTTGCGGATGTCTTCGTGAACGCAGGCGCTATTCCGTCTGCTTTGGACAGCTATGCCGGCACTGTAAACACAGCCCCATTGGCAGCAGCCAACGGCATGTAATTGCAAATCGGGGCTGCATTGATGTGCAGCCCCACCCTTGCATCGACTAAATCTGAAAATTTTACGTTAGGAAAGGCGGCCATGTCTGGACTGTCTATAGACAAACTATCTATGCGCTTTGACTTGCCCAATGGGGCATCAGTCCAAGCACTAAAAGATGTTTCCCTTGATCTGAAAGCAGGCGAGTTATTGTCTGTTTTGGGCCCATCGGGGTGTGGCAAGACCACGCTTCTAAATATCGTGGCGGGCTTTTTGGCCCCGACCTCTGGGGAAATCCGGCTGAACGGGTCGTTGGTCACCGGACCAAGTGCCGAGCGCGGCATGGTGTTTCAACAGGGCGCTTTGTTCGAATGGATGAGCGTGCGCGAAAATGTTGGCTTTGGCCCCAAAATGAAGGGACAAAACCCAAAAATCGCACGTGAAACAGTAGATCACCTTTTGGATGTTGTCGGTTTGCACGACTTCAAAGAAAAAGCGGTTTACGAATTGTCTGGCGGGATGCAGCAACGTGTGGCGCTGGCGCGGTGTTTGGCAAATGATCCTGACGTTATCTTGATGGATGAACCGCTTGGGGCACTAGATGCTCTAACGCGTGAAAAAATGCAGTCACTGGTTTTGAAGCTTTGGAAAGAAACCGGTAAAACAATTATCTTGATCACGCACTCTGTCGAAGAAGCATTGCTTCTGGGCGAGCGTTTGTTGGTCATGGCGCCACGTCCTGGTCGTATTCACAAAGAATACCGTTTGCCATTCGCGGAAATGGGCGTCGGTCAAGACCTGCGTGAGGTCAAAAAGCATCCAGAGTTTGCTAAAAATCGCGAAGAAATCTTGGCGATGATCTGGGACATGGAAGAAGAAATCATGGGCCGTACGGAGGTCGCATCCTAATGTCAGTTCTTTCTAATTTATTCGCCGAATTGATTGCAATCTTAACTGCAATTCTGGGGGCAGTGCCATTCATTGTCGGCTATGTCCTGCTGATCCTATCGTGTTTGGTCGTATGGAAGTTTATCCGCAAGCTTATGACGCCGAAAAAGGATTATGGATCCCTAAAAACGGTTACCTTTGGGGATGAAAGCGCGGTTTCGTCAAACTTTGCCGCCTCTGTTGTTTCCATTGTGTTGATTTTCATACTTTGGGGAACATTCACTGGAACAAAGCTTTTGCCAAGCTTCCTACATATGCCTGGCGCCTATGAGGGACAGTTTGATTTCACCTATACAGCAGAAGCAGCGGACGGAACTGTTGATGACGCAACGGTCACTGTTTTGGTGCATGGTGTGGGTGAACAACCTGTGGTACCAACCATTGAACCGGGTGACGGCTTTGCCAAAAACGACGTGATTGTCATTCAAGCATACCGTAGCAAATTGCTGCCATGGGATGCGAACGATGCAATCATGCGCAAAGATGGCGCTAAAATCATTGCCATCAACGGTCAAGCGATCGCAGATGGTCAGGACATGAACATTGCGCAAACGCGGTTGGCATTGACCAACAAAGGCACGTTGAACATCGAACCAAATCAAGGTGTACAAATGGAGCCAATTTGGCTGCCATCCCCAGAAGACGTGTGGGCCAGCCTTGTTGATATTTCAACTGACGGGTTCAAGAATTTCACACTTGCCGAACACCTTGGATTTTCATTATTCCGCGTTGTTATCGGCTTTTTGTTGGGTGCTGTTGTGGGTATTCCGTTGGGCTATGCCATGGGCTTGTCCGATTGGTTCCGCGGATGGTTCGATCCTATTGTTGAATTCATGCGTCCTGTACCGCCTTTGGCGTTGATCCCCTTGGTGATTATCTGGGCCGGTATCGGTGAACAGGGTAAAATCATTCTGCTCTTCTTGGCAGCCCTATGGATTATGGCGATTGCAGCCCGTTCGGGTGTGTCTGGCGTCAAAATTTCCAAAGTCCATGCGGCCTATTCCTTGGGGGCAAGCAAATGGCAGATCATGCGTTATGTGATCATTCCAAATAGCCTACCTGAAATCTTTACAGGTGCGCGGGTTGCTATGGGTGTCTGTTGGGGAACAGTGGTTGCGGCTGAATTGGTCGCTGCTGAAAAGGGGGCCGGCATGATGATTATGGTCGCATCCAAGTTCCAGCAAACACAAATTGTTATCCTTGGGATTATCTTGATCGGGATCATCGGCTTTGGCATAGATATGTTGATGCGCTGGGCCGAACGCGTCCTTGTTCCTTGGAAAGGGCGGGGCTAGTAACCCGAAACGAATTGTCATAGCGTGCCAAAAACATCATGTGGTGCGCTATGAACATTCAAGACAAAACTCTCTTGCAAGATATGTTTTCGGCGGCTGTTTTGGCCGCCGATCCTTTTTCTGCTATGGCGCCATTTATTCCAGAGCGTCCCAAAGGGCGCACAGTTGTTATTGGGGCTGGCAAAGGGGCCGCACAAATGGCAGCTGCCTTTGAACGGCATTGGGATGCTCCGTTGTCTGGGGTCGTGGTGACGCGCTATGGCTATTCTTGTCCAACCACGCAGATTCAAATCCTTGAAGCAGCGCATCCTGTACCAGATGACAATGGGGTGATCGCCAGTCGCGCCTTGCGCAATGCGGTCACAGGGTTGGGGCCTGATGATTTGGTGGTTGCGTTGATCTGCGGAGGTGGGTCATCCTTGTTGCCTGCACCGCCCGACGGGTTTTCCCTTTCTGATGAGCAAGAGCTGAATAGATTGCTTTTGGCATCGGGTGCGCCGATTTCTGCGATGAACGCCATCCGCAAACAGTTCAGCACCCTCAAGGGGGGGCGCTTGGCGGCAATGGCTCATCCTGCCCGTGTTGTGTCGTTGATCGTGTCAGATGTGCCGGGGGATGCCCCGTCCGAAGTGGCGTCCGGACCGACGGTGCCGGATATGAAATCTGCGCAGACCGCTTTGGATGCGATTGCGCATTATCAAATCCCCCTGCCGCAGCCAATGATGGATCATATCGCCAAAGGCACAGCGCCAAGCCCAACTGACACAGTGTTCGCGACCTGCACAACACATGTGATCGCATCAGCGCGTAAATCCCTAAACGCGGCCCAAGCCGTGGCCCGCGACAACGGAATTTCGGCTATAGTGCTTTCGGATGCGATCGAAGGCGAAGCGCGCGAAATTGCAAAAATGCACGCAGCACTCGCCATTGAAATCGCAACCCAAGATCAACCGTTTTCCAAACCGGTTGTGCTATTGTCTGGGGGGGAAACCACGGTCACTTTACGGGGCAAAGGGCGTGGCGGACGCAATAGCGAATTTCTATTATCGCTGGCCGCCTCTTTGGATGGGCAACAGGGTGTCACGGCCTTGGCTGCGGATACGGATGGGATCGACGGCAGCGAAGATAACGCCGGTGCCTTTGCCGATGGAACCACCGCATCGAGACTGCGTGATATGGGGAAAGATGCCCTTGGGTATTTGGCACAGAATGATGCCTATAGCGCGTTTGATGCCTTGGGGGATTTGTTTGCCCCAGGCCCAACTGGAACAAACGTAAACGATTTTCGCGCTATTTTGATCCGTTAGTCGCAAATATGTTGCAGCGCGTACCATTCCTCTTGGTTTAATGGTGCCTTGATCGTTTTTTGAAAGGTGGCTGCGTCTCGGACTTTGGTGGCGCGGCCCGCGCTTATGGGGTGCGAGGATAAATAGCTAAGCTTGTCCAAAACAGATGGCTCATTTTCGGAAATTAGATCAAAGAATTCCGCAAATCCATTCAGGTCAACCTCTGCGTTGGTTAGGCTCGCAATCGCAAAGGAATCGGCTTCATTTTCGGCGTTCCGTGAATAAGACGACCCAATCAATTGTTCGCCGAAAATAGCAAGCGCCGCGCCCCCCGACATATCCCCGAAAATCATCGACAATATCCCAGCCATGCTTGAGGTATAAAGCACGTTTTTGACCGTATGACGTTCGACAACATGACCCAATTCGTGGGCTAAAACGCCTGTGACGCCTTCTGGGGATGCACTGGATTGCAGCAAGCCATCCATCAAAATGATTATCCCACCCGGTAGGGTAAAGGCGTTGATCATGTCATCGTTTAGAACGCGAATATCCAGATCATAGTCCATTTTGGTATTACCCACGACATGCGCCGTTAGTTTTTGCAATGCCGCATCGCCATCCGGCGTTGAACAATAAACCGCATCTTTTTCGGTGACTTTACCATAGACGCGTTCCAAATTCTTTAGCGCGCCACGCCCCAAGGCTGTTTCTTTTTCGACTGGCAAAAACTGTGCAAATACACCTGCCAATCCGGGTAAAATCACAAGGATCATAAGTGCAACAGCCGCGACTGCAATCACGGTGCGCTTCATAAAGCTGCGCTTGTCCGATGATGTGATGTCGCGCTTGAATAAGCTGGGCCGTGTGCGTTCAAAATAGGCAATAACTTTGGGGTCTTTGATCACCAACCGCGCAGGCGTTTTGTCGCGATCCCGCGCATCGTGCTGCCCGAAATAAAGCTGCAAATTCGTATCGGTCGGACGATTGCCTGCCCCGCGAATTTCGGACAAGCGCCATGACAGGGGGCGATCGAATTCCACGGCTGAAATTTCAAGCGACAACCGATCATTCGAAAGGCCAAGCGTCACCGATATCCGCTTGGCTGATTTGCCATCATAATAACTGGCTTGTCCAATTTCCATCAGAAGGCGCCACCAATATCCAAGGCATCGGCAAAGCCTTCGGCATCGGCGCCTGCATCTGCTTCGCGTTGCTGAATGGCTCCGATGTTTTCAAAGCCGGCGATTTGGCTGGTTGTGATATAATGCGCCAAAATAGGCATAGTGATCCACGCCATGGCAAGTGCTTCTGTAAAAGCGATCCCAATGATATATGACAATGCCACGATAACTATTGAAACTATTGGGCTTAGGTTCGCCAAGCCGTAGCTTACCCCAGCAACAAGTCCAAAGATGACAGATGTAACAAGCATCAAAGCAAGGGACATCAAGACGACTTTTTTGATGATGAACCCTGTGCTTGGTGCAGAAGCAAGCGATAGCCCACCCTCGATTGTCTTATGGCTTGTGAGATAGGCGAATGATTTCACACCATAATCAACCGTTCCAATGGTAAACCAAAGATAGCCCACGGTCGTAACAATAAGACCGACAACAAAGACTTCCATATATATCAAAAGACCGCCAACCAAGGAAATCGCCATGCCGATAAAGACATGTTTCATCGCTGGAAATAGCGCGGTCCATGTGCCGCCTTGGTGCAATTTGGCGGATCCGAAATACGAGCGATCCGCCATATATTTTTCCAGGGTGAACGTTTTGTAAGGGGTTAATATGCCAAGCGTAATGAGCTGGACAATGGAACAAAGAATCCAGCGCCCCACAAACCCCCAAGCGGCCCGATCCATGCCAAAGCGTATGCCGCGCCACAATGTGCGTGACATTTTATAGCGCCGCGCGCGATACGTCGCAAAAGCGAGCAACGGAAAGACCGCAAAAAGCGAAATATAGATGCTAACGACTTGGTTCAGCGCATCTTCGGGATCATCGCTGATCGTAAAATTTAGGCCGACAAAGGTTAAAAGAAACTGAACCAGGCCCAGATAAATTGTAAGGATGATAATCGCCATCAAAAAGCCCAACAGCTTTTCCATGCCAGTTCCGGTATATTCCAGCGGATCGTCGTCAATCGTGACCGATCCCCAAAGATATTGGCGGATCCGCGTCGTCGCCCAGAACCGATAAATCCCTAATGTGAGAAATGATAAAATGCTGGTCTTAAAAACAAGCTTAAAGATACCGTTTGTGTCTTCTTCAAAGGCAGGTGTAATGCGTTCACTCAATTGAAATCATCCCTAATGTTTTATGTAAATTTATTATCCCGTGGGAACCCCCGTGGTGCCATGCGGCCCGCGCTTGCCCGTTTTGCAGTCCATTCGGTTAAATCGGATTCGGTGCGTGTGCGTCCTGCTGGGTCAAGCCAGCTTAGCCCGTCGGTCATAGTAAAGGTGGTTGCATCTGACATGCCGCCGTCTTTGTATTTCTGAAGCCGCACACCTTTGCCGCGTCCCATTTCAGGCAGTTCTTCGATATCAAACACCAGAACCTTGCGGTTTTCGCCCACCACAGCCACATGCGTGCCGTTCACAGGTTTACACACCAATGCTTTCACTGTGTCACGGACATTCAATACCTGTTTCCCAGTACGGGTTTGCGCCAAGACATCTGCTTCTGGAACAATAAAGCCATCGCCCGCTGTTGATGCCACAAGCAATTTACCTTGGGGGTTGTGGATCAAAATATCCACGATTTCCGCATCATTTGGCAAATCCACCATCAATCGCAATGGTTCCCCCATGCCGCGTCCACCAGGCAGGTTTGACGCAGACAGGGTATAGAACCGCCCGTTGCTGCCAAAGACCAACAAACGGTCGGTGGTTTCAGCATGAAAAACAAACCTTGGGCCATCGCCGTCTTTGAATTTCAATTCGCGGCCAAGATCGATGTGACCGGTCATTGCACGTATCCAACCCATTTGGCTGCACACAACAGTGATCGGTTCTTTGTCGATCATCGCCTCAAGCGGGACCTCTTCGAAATCGCCGGCTTCGGCAAATTGGGTGCGCCGCGCGCCGCCAACATAGTCTTTGCCGAATTTCTTTTTGGTTTCTTTGATTTGTGCTGCAATAGCGGCCCATTGAAGGTCTTCGCTTGTGAGCAAATCAGCAAGCCCTGCGCGTTCTTCCATCAACGCATCGCGTTCGCGGACCAATTCCATTTCTTCTAATCTGCGCAAGGATCGCAAGCGCATATTCAAAATAGCTTCGGCTTGTACTTCGCTTAATTCCCCGTCACCAGCCGCCGGGCTGACATAGGATTTTTCGTCCATGGCGCGGACATGGTCTTTGGACCAGTTTTCGCGCATCAAAGCCGCCTTGGGATCGTCGTCATACCGGATGATGTCAATCACACGATCCAAATTAAGAAAGGCAATTATGAAGCCTTCCAAGACTTCTAGACGATGATCAATTTTTTCAACGCGGTGTTCACTGCGCCGTTGTAATACCTCGCGGCGGTGATCCAAAAAGGCACGCAGCACTTCTTTCATGCTGCACACTTTGGGCGTTAATCCGTCAATCAAGACGTTCATGTTCAAAGAAAAGCGGATCTCAAGATCGCTATGTTTGAACATCATGCCCATCAATAAGTCAGGTTCAACATTCTTTGACCGCGGCTCTAGAATAAGCCGAATATCTTCGGCGCTTTCGTCACGCACATCCCCAAGAACCGGTATCTTTTTGGTGTGAATAAGTTCGGCAATTTTTTCGATCAGTTTGGATTTTTGCACCTGATAGGGAATTTCAGTGATGACAATCTGCCATTGACCACGCCCCAAATCTTCGACCTCCCATTTACAGCGAAGTCGGAAGGATCCCCGACCTGTGCGATAGGATTGTGCAATGCTTTCGGGGCTTTCGACAATCACACCACCGGTTGGAAAATCGGGGCCAGGTACGAAATTCAACAAAGTATCGTCGCGGGCGTCCGGTGTTTTGATCAAATGCACACAGGCATCGCAGAGTTCAGCAATATTGTGGGGCGGAATGTTTGTGGCCATCCCAACCGCAATCCCACTGGACCCGTTCGCCAATAGATTGGGAAAGGTCGCCGGCAATACGACGGGTTCGCTGAGCGTACCATCATAGTTGTCGCGAAAATCAACAGCGTTTTCGTTCAAACCCTCTAAGAGGGCTTCGGCAACCGCCGTCATCCGCGCTTCGGTATATCGGCTGGCTGCGGGGTTGTCGCCGTCGATGTTGCCAAAGTTACCCTGACCATCAACCAGCGGATAACGTACGTTGAAATCCTGCGCCAAACGCGCCATCGCATCATAGATCGCCGCATCCCCGTGGGGGTGATAGTTCCCCATAACGTCGCCGCTGATCTTGGCAGATTTGCGAAACCCTCCGTTTGACGCAAGGCGCAATTCGCGCATCGCATACAAGATACGGCGGTGAACAGGTTTCAACCCATCCCGCGCATCAGGAAGCGCGCGGTGCATAATCGTCGAAAGCGCATAGGTGAGGTAACGTTCACCAATGGCACGTCGAAGGGGTTCAGCGGAAATTTCGCCCATGTTGGGGTCATCGATCAAATCATTCATACATAGTGTGATAGCGGTTGCGAATTGCTTGGTAAAGCATGCAGCGGGGAAAATAATGAAAGTTTTCCACTTCCGAATATTTCGATATACCCATAAGGGTGGGTTTATATCTTTGTGGAGTATGGGGTGTACTATGTGGCGATTGATTTTTGTTTCTTTTCTCGGGTTGGGATTTGCTTTTTACCAGTTAAGTGGCGGTTCCGATTTTGAACCTGTGGAATTAACCGCACAAACCAAACTGAAATCACAATCAGAACAAGACGTTATTGATCCATTTAGGGCTGCGGATCAAACATCGAACCAATTTGCGTTGCTCGACAAAGCCGTTGTTCCCAAGCAATTTCCAGTTGCGATCGAACAGTCCGAAGACGTCGTTGCGCGTACACTTTGGGATGTTTCTGGGTTGGAAGGTGATTCTATCGCCCTTGGGTCTGTGCAGCCTGAATTGGTGTCTTTGGATTTGGCTGAGCTGCCAGTGACCGTTTCCGAAGTAGACGACACAGTGCGTCAAGTGACGGGGAATCGCGTCAATCTTCGGAATGGTCCGGGTACGGAATATAACGTGCTGTCCAAGCTTACACGCGGTGAACAAGTTGCCATCTTGCAAGACCCCGGTAACGGCTGGTTAAAGCTGCGCGTTTTGGAAACAAATCGCGTCGGTTGGTTGGCGGCCTCTTTGGTGAACTAGTCGCTTGTAGCTTTTATGCGATTACGCCATGGTGCCCCCAATATCAGGAGGGGCGCATGGTACAACGATCAATTTTAATTACGGGATGCTCATCGGGCATCGGATATGACGCGGCACATGGGCTGAGGGCTGCGGGATGGCGCGTCTTTGCGTCGTGCCGATCTCAAGCAGACTGCGATCGTTTGCGCACCCAAGGGTTTGATGTTGTGCAGCTGGATTACTGTGATGTTGCAAGCATGGAAACAGCCCTTGACGAGGTTTTGGCGCAGACGGGTGGAACCTTGGATGCGCTTTACAACAACGGCGCATTCGCGTGCCCCGGGGCGGTTGAGGATCTGCCGACCGACGCGTTGCGATCTGTTTTTGAAACGAATGTCTTTGGCTATCATGAATTGATCCTGCGCGTGATCAAAATCATGCGCGCCCAAGGGCATGGTCGCATTGTGAACTGTTCTTCTGTTTTGGGATTGGTGCCGATGAAATGGCGCGGTGCTTATGTGGCGTCAAAATTCGCACTCGAAGGGTTGACCCAAACCCTGCGTATCGAAATGAAGGACACACCTATTAACATCATCACGCTACAGCCCGGGCCGATCACGTCGAGCATTCGTGAAAATTCGATACCGCATTTTGAACGCTGGATCGATTGGAAATCTTCGGCGCGGCGGGCTCAGTATGAAACGTCCCTGACCAAGCGGTTGTATCAAAGCAGTGGTCCCGACAGATTTGAATTGCCCGCAAGCGCGGTCACAGCAAAGCTTATCAAAGCGTTAGATGCCAAATCGCCCAAGCCATTCTATTTCGTGACAACACCGACATATTTGATGGCTGGGTTGAAACGGATTTTGCCAACACGGGCGTTGGAATGGGTCTTGGCACGCGGTTGATCGTCACAACTATGAATTAACGCTCGCTTTTTTGTGATGCGCCCCTAAGTTCAAGCAAAACACATATCAGAAAGACACTCGGATGTTTAATGACCCTCTTTTTATCCTCGTCGTTTTGTCCATGGCGGCAGTTGCAATCATTCTTTTGATTGGAATCGGTGGTTTTGGCCGAGGGGGAGAATTTAATCGCAAACACGCAAATAAAGTGATGCGGATGCGGATTGCTGCGCAATTTGTGGCGGTTATCCTGATCCTTGTGTTTGTTTATTTCTCACGCTGATACACTGAATTTGGAGCGATATAATGGTAGTCTTGAACAAGATTTATACAAAAACTGGGGATGCGGGCGAGACGGCCTTGGGGAATGGAGCGCGTGTTGCGAAACATTCAGTGCGCGTGACGGCTTATGGAACGTCGGATGAGTTGAATTCCTTTGTCGGGGTCGCGCGGTTGGCGGCTGATGGTGACATGGATCAGAAACTATCGCTTATTCAGAATGATTTGTTCGATCTGGGTGCGGATCTATGTACGCCAGACAACGAAAAAGACGCCGAAGCGGAATATCCAAGATTGCGAATGATCGACTCTCAGGTGGCGCGTCTAGAGCAAGAGATTGATGCGATGAATGCCAATCTTGAAACGTTGCGGAGCTTTATTTTGCCAGGCGGCAGCGCGCTTGCGGCCCATTTGCACGTCTGTCGTACCGTGTCGCGCCGCGCAGAGCGTCTGTGCGTTGATCTTGCGACCATGGAAGCCATCAATCCAACGGCTGTGCAATATCTGAACCGGCTTTCTGATTGGTTTTTCGTAGCAGCGCGTGTGGCCAATAATGGTGGCAAAGATGATGTCCTTTGGGTGCCAGGCGCCAATCGTTAATTGAAAACGGGCACGCCGCTTGCCCCCATCGAGGGCGCGCGCGGCGGTCCGAAGTGTCGGACGGTTGCACACAGATTGTTTTGTATTATTTTTTAAAACGCGACGTCCTTTAGCGCTAGCGTGACGATTTTGCCCTATTCCTTGGGTGGACAACCTTATATCAACGCTTAAAGAACCGAGAAAGAGTCGCTTTTGCGACACAACATTAAGGAGACTTACGCTCATGAAGGTATTGGTGCCTGTCAAGCGCGTGATCGATTATAACGTGAAAGTGCGTGTAAAAGCGGACGGAAGCGGAGTTGATCTCGCTAATGTAAAAATGTCGATGAACCCTTTTGATGAGATTGCAGTCGAAGAAGCGATCCGTTTGAAAGAAGCAGGCAAAGCAGAAGAAATCATCGTTGTGTCGATTGGCGTGGAAAAAGCCCAAGAGACACTGCGCACGGCTTTGGCGATGGGTGCAGATCGCGCCATATTGGTTGTTGCAACGGACGACGTGCATTCAGATATTGAACCTTTGGCGGTTGCGAAAATCCTTAAGGGCGTTGTCGATCAAGAGCAGCCAGGCTTGGTTTTGTGCGGCAAGCAAGCGATTGACAACGACATGAACGCAACGGGTCAGATGTTGTCTGCTTTGTTAGGCTGGTCCCAGGCGACATTCGCATCTGAGCTATCTGTAGATGGTGATAGCGCCACAGTCACACGCGAAGTGGACGGTGGTTTGCAAACGATCAAAGTGAACATGCCTGCGATTGTGACGGTTGATCTTCGGTTGAACGAACCACGGTATGCGTCACTTCCAAATATCATGAAGGCCAAGAAAAAGCCTTTGGATATGAAAACAGCGGCGGATTATGGCGTCGATGTCACCCCGCGTTTGAGCGTTGTTAAAACCACCGAACCAGAGGCGCGTGCCGCAGGGATCAAAGTTGGTTCCGTGGACGAGTTGGTCGCGAAACTTAAAGAAGCAGGAGCAGTATAATGGCGGTTCTACTACTTGCAGAATTGAACGGCGCAGATTTGGCCGTTGACGCAACAGCAAAGGCAGTGACAGCTGCCAAAGCTTTGGGGGACGTTACCGTTCTTTGTGCATCGTCTGGATGTTCTGGTGCAGCTGATGCGGCAGCCAAAATAGACGGTGTGGCCAAAGTGTTGTGTGCCGATGATGCGGCCTATGGCAATGGCTTGGCTGAACCGATTGCGGATTTGGTTGTGTCTTTGGCTGGCGATTATGAACATATTGTTGCGCCGGCAACGAACTCTGCCAAGAACATCTTGCCACGGGTTGCGGCCATGTTGGATGCGATGGTGATCACGGATGCGACAGCTGTTGTAGACGGCAATACATTCGAACGCCCAATCTATGCGGGCAATGCGATCCAAACCGTTCAGTCATCTGATGCCAAGAAAGTCGTGTCTTTCCGGACTGCGAACTTTGATGCGGCTGGCGAAGGTGGATCTGCTACGGTGCAAAGCATCGCAGCGGCAGCAAACCCTGGTCTGTCATCTTGGGTAGAAGACAAGGTTGCGGCAAGCGATCGCCCTGAGCTGACATCGGCGGGTATCGTTGTATCCGGTGGTCGTGGCGTTGGATCAGAAGAAAGCTTTGCGATTATCGAACAGTTGGCCGACAAATTGGGCGCAGCTGTTGGTGCGTCCCGTGCGGCTGTTGACTCTGGTTACGCACCAAACGATTGGCAAGTGGGTCAAACGGGCAAAGTTGTTGCGCCAGACCTTTATGTTGCTGTTGGCATTTCAGGTGCGATCCAACACTTGGCGGGTATGAAGGATTCTAAAATCATCGTCGCCATCAACAAAGACGAAGAAGCCCCCATTTTCCAAGTTGCGGATTTTGGTTTGGTTGCCGATTTGTTCGACGTTGTCCCCGATTTGACAGAAAAGCTAGGCTAATCGCCCAACCATTTTAGAAAGAGGCCCGCATGTTCGCGGGCCTTTTTTATTTCAACGCTTGAAAGAGCTGGTCTGCACAAATGTCATGTGTCGATTGATCCAGCTCTTGTAGCACAACAAAACGCGGCAATTGTTTAAGGTTGTGCTTGTGGATCGTTTGAATAATCCCTGCGCTTTGCTTGGTTAACGATGCTATATCCCGCCGCGTGATGAAATTCGGATCAGCCTCGAGCAATCCATTTTCCTTTTCGGAAATTTCGCGCGATGAGAGCCACAAAAAATAGGGTTTGTGCGGCAAGGCATCACACAGCAATTTCATTTTCCGCCGCCATGTACGCCGAAGATGTTTGCGCAGGATATCAAACCGATCCTTATCGGTTGCTTCCAAATGGCTCAGTAAATGTCTGGTAAAGTGAAATTCCGTAAAATCCACTGTTGGATACAGCTCCCGTAGCTTGTCATGGGCGCGAATAAAGCGGTCATTGCGTCGGGGATGTACAGCATAATAGTCATTAGACAGGCTCTGCGCCCCCATAATTTGGATCACGGTCTGCTGGCTGTTCTTGCATAGCTCAAGCAAGCACGGATCCTTGAGAAAGGCATCCACACCCGCATTCACTATACCGAAATTAGCGACAGGACGCTTTAGCTGTCGTTCCAACAATATCGGAAAGGGTGCAGGCACAGTTTGCCCAAATGTATCGGTCGATCCGATACAGGCTATAAAAGGTTTGTTCAGTTGTTTTTTGGGGCCGCGAAACAAATTCCGAGACATCCCATATTGGCACAACGAAAAATCAAGGCTCCTTTGGCCCATTCTTGCATAAGTCATTACTCACCACCATTTTTTCCCGTTCTCAGGATCGGTGAAAAACTTTGCTAATACCCTAACAGTTAAACTTCTAAACACTTTGGGCAAAGGC
The DNA here is from genome assembly GCA_024639125.1 of Paracoccaceae bacterium. GTDB lineage: Bacteria > Pseudomonadota > Alphaproteobacteria > Rhodobacterales > Rhodobacteraceae > JAHEJA01. The sequence goes on along the minus strand of JAHEJA010000018.1, from coordinate 12,299 downwards.
TTGCTATTTTGGGTGACAAGACCGTATTGTTGCGCTGAACAAAGCAAGGGCAGTCCTTATGGAAATTAAGTCGGTTGGAATTATTGGTGCGGGTCAAATGGGGAATGGGATTGCCCATGTCATGGCCTTGGCTGGATATGATGTCTTGTTAAATGACATCAGCCAAGACGCGCTTGACGCGGCGATTGCACGGATCGACAAGAATTTGGAACGCCAAGTGCAGGGCGGCAAAGTGACCCCAAGCGACAAGGCCGATGCCATGGGGCGGATTAAATCCACTTTGGATTTGGTCGAACTGGGGCAAAGCGATTTGATCATCGAAGCCGCTACAGAAAACGAAGCGATCAAGCAAAAGATTTTTGATGCTCTGTTGCCTCATATAAAAGACAGCACGATTTTGACCTCGAACACGTCGTCAATTTCCATCACCCGATTGGCAAGCCGCACAGATCGCCCCGAAAAATTCATGGGTTTTCACTTTATGAACCCGGTTCCTGTGATGCAGTTGGTGGAATTGATCCGTGGGATTGCAACGGATCAGGAAACATACAATTCCTGTCTTACTGTGGTGGAACGTTTGGGAAAAACGGCCGCCAGCGCAGAGGATTTTCCCGCGTTTATCGTAAACCGCATTCTGATGCCGATGATAAACGAAGCCGTTTATACACTTTACGAAGGTGTTGGTAACGTGGAATCGATTGATCAATCCCTAAAGCTTGGTGCCAATCACCCTATGGGACCGCTTGAATTGGCGGATTTCATTGGTTTGGATACGTGCCTTGCGATTATGAACGTTCTTCACGAAGGATTGGCTGACACGAAATATCGCCCCTGTCCATTGCTGACGAAATACGTAGAAGCAGGGTGGTTAGGGCGCAAGACCAAGCGTGGGTTCTATGATTATCGCGGGGACGTTCCCGTCCCAACACGCTAGGCTTTGGGGTCTAGCTTTAGGGTTTCGTCCCGAAGCCAGGCCATAAATCCGCGCGGATCTGTTGACCAATTCTGAATGGTTTCACGTGGGACCAAATCGCCCACAATCGGACCTTGGGGTTTGTTCAGCGCGTGCACAATTTCACGGATCAAAAGACCTTGGCGAAGCGTTGGCGAAATCTGGTTGGCCATTTGGTATAGGCGCGAATTGGATCCTGGAAAATAGATTGGCAAAACTTCGGCACCAGAGCGCTGAATCATTTTTGCAGTAAACGGGTTCCAAGTTTTTTCGACCACAGGGCCAAACATCGTATCCGACGAGGACACTGCGCCAGACGGAAAAATGACGATTACGCCACCGTTTTTCAAATGCGTCATCGCTTCTTTGCGCATTTCTAGGTTCTTGTTCAAAGAATCCTCTTCGTGCGGAAAAGGAACAGGGATCATGAATTCGTCTATTTCAGCAACGCCAGTCAACAAAGACCGTGTCAGAATTTTATAATCCGTCCGCACCCGTCCAATCAATTCAGCCAAGACCATCCCATCAACAAGCCCATGCGGATGGTTGGCAGTGATAATCACAGGCCCCGTTTTTGGAATTTTGTTGGATTGCTCTTGGGGTGTTGTGACCGCAATGCCCATCACACCTAGGGCTTGCTTCCAAAAGGGCTGACCAAACGGAACGCCCATTGCTTCGAATTTGCGAATAAGCCGGATCAACGTCAGCTTGCCGGTAAACAGCTCCATCGCTTGAATGATGAATTTCTTGTATGGATTATTAAACGTGTTTGCATAGGACAAACGACGACGATCATAGGGTTGTTCATCCAATGCGGCTGTCGCGGGCTTCTGCGTGCCCTCGTTTTGATCTGTGTCGGTCAATTTGGCCGCCTAACGTTTTACTGATCTTCGCCAAACCGATTGGAGATCAAAGTTTCAAGTGCAGTCGCAAGGTCGCTGGCTTGGGCGCCTGTGATCTTAACATCTATTGATGTACCTTTTGAGGCCGCTAACATCAAGAGCCCCATGATGCTGTCACCACCGGTGCTTAGGCCATCTTTGGATACGTTGGCATAGGCGTCAAATTGTTCGACCACTTCGACAAATTTGGCCGAGGCGCGCGCATGAAGCCCTTTTTCGTTAATGATTTTGAAACTGCGTTCGATGTCGATGCTCATACCTTGCCCTGTTTTTGTGCTTCTAAAGAGTTCATGTATTTTCTGCCAGCTGTTAAGGCAGCGTCAATTGCTTCGGGAACAGTTGACGTTCGTGAACGGGCTAATTGAATTAGCATCGGAAGGTTGGCACCAAACAAGAGACAATGTTCATTCGGATGACAGGCACGACGGGCCAGATTGCTTGGGCTGCCGCCAAACATATCCGTGACCACGACGACGCCATCACCCTCATCAGAGGATTGGATTGCTTTCTTTATTTCACTGAGTTTATCAGCGTGGTCGCATTCAGCCCCAACAGGAACGGCAGTAATGCCTTGTTGATTGCCAACAACATGTTCAACGGCGGCAAGATATTCATTTGCCAACCCACCATGTGCAACAATCACGATCCCTATCACGCGTTGACCCCACTTTTAAAAACATAGCCCATTCGGCTAGGTCCGTTCCAATTCTCTGTGCCTAATTGACACTTGCCAGCCGTTCTCTGCAAGTGACAAAGCCATAGTTTCCGCAAGGGTAACCGAGCGATGTTGCCCACCGGTACAGCCAAACCCAATCGAGAAGTGGGTTTTCCCCTCTTCTGCATAGGCTGGCAATAGAAAAATGCACATTTCGCGGACTTTTTCAAAGAAAACCGCAAAGCGCGGATCGTTTTTGACATATGACTGAACGCCAGCATCTTTGCCATTCAGCGCGCGCAGCGATTCGTCCCAATAAGGGTTGTTCAGAAACCGGCAATCAAACATCATGTCGATCCCGCGCGGCAAGCCGCGTTTATACGAAAAAGATTGCACTGAAACGGCTAAATCATTGCCCGAAAAATTCGCGAACCAATGACGGATTTCGGATTTCAATTGATGCGGGCTAAGCTCGGAACTGTCGATCAGAACATCCGCGCGCGCTTTTATCGGGGCCAACAAATCAAATTCCAGCTCGATCCCTTGTAGCGGTGTTTCTGCTGGTGCCAAGGGGTGACGTCGTCGGGTTTCGGAAAAACGGCGCATCAAAACGTCAGCGTCGCAATGAATATAAAGCAGCTCATAATTCAAACCATCGATGGCTGCCAATGTTTGCAGCAGATCAATCACACCATGCGTGGAAAAATCCCGGTTTCGTGTATCAATGCCTACGGCCAATGGACGGTTAGACGTGGACGGATCCGCCACGCGCGCCACGAGCGACAAAGGCAGGTTATCAATGGTTTCATATCCCAAATCTTCGAGTGCGCCGATCGTTGTCGATCGCCCCGCACCCGACGGTCCAGTCACCAAAACAAGCCTCTTTAACTGTTCCATTTCTGTTTGTTCAACCTTGTTATACATGCGGGCTCAGTCCAAATTTTGCAGCTAAAAATACAGCTTCGGCAAATGCCGGGGTTTCCGATTTTTCAATAACTGCAATATTCAGTCCGAGTAGGTTCTGTGTCTTAGTATATGGCAACCGTTCACGCGTTAAACAATCTAAATCAATAATAAATTTAATTTCTGTATGGGCAATTGTGGGCATCGCGAGAATGCCCACACCCCGCGCTTCGATCAAGCCGACAATCGTGCTTGGTGCGCTGGCGATCAATGCTTGTCCTGATGTGGTCAGCTGGGTGCGATCATCGCTGACCAATTGTGCGCCCAAGGCCAAAAGTTTTAGCGTTAGGGATGATTTCCCAGTGCCAGACGCGCCTATTATCAAGACGCCAGTACCCGCAACATCAACGCAATTGGCGTGGATAATGTCCAAGGCAGGAGACGATGACATCTACAGCGGAAGCCCAACAACAAAGCGCGCGCCTAGCGGCGCAGAGGTCGCATCAGCCAAGGTTGGGCGAATGTTTTCAGCCCAGATCACACCATCATGCGCTTCGACGATTTGCTTGGAAATTGCCAGCCCAAGCCCAGAGTTGTTGCCAAAATCGCTTTCTGGGCGTTCGGAATAAAACCGATTGAACACTTTGTGCAAGGCTTGGTCGGGAATGCCGGGGCCGGTGTCTTCGACGACAACCAAAACACGATTGTCGCGCATTCTAACCCAAACACGGATGGCATCTCCGTCTTGGCAAAAGCTGATCGCATTGGTGATCAAATTGACGAATACCTGCGCAAGCCGCGCTTCGAGACCGTTGATAACGATTGGATGATCGGGAAGGTCCGAAATAAAGTCGATGCCTTTGCTTTGTGCATCGTCGCCCAAATATTGGGTCAGGTTCCGCATCAGATTAATCAAATTGAACTGTTCTTGTTGTTCTTTGACCAGCTCGCTATCCAAGCGCGAAGCATTGGAAATGTCGCTGACCAACCGGTCAAGACGGCGCACATCATGGTCGATAACATCCAAAAGCTTTTCGCGTTGATCGTCGCGTTTGGCAACGCGCAACGTGCCTACAGCAGACCGCAGTGATGCCAGCGGATTTTTGATTTCATGCGCCACGTCAGCGGCGAACTGTTCATTGTTTTCAATGCGATCATAGAGCGCGGCGACCATGCCACGCAATGCGGCGGACAAGCGACCGATTTCATCAGGTCGCGCTGTAAGGTCGGGAATACGAATACGCGAAGGCGCCACGTTTTTCGAATTTTTTTCGCGCCCCAATTCAGCAGCGGTTGCCAGATCGCTTAGCGGATTTGAAATGGTGGATGCCAAAACAAGCGATAATGAAATCGACACAAACGCGCCAATCAACAACAATTGCAATACGCGCTCGCGTTCCTGTTTTACCAATAAATCAATTTCGCCAGCCGCGCTCACCATGATCGCAACACCTATGACGATATTATTTTGCATAATCGGCGCTGAGGCGGCGAATTCATTGGCGGCCAAGGTATCGCGGAAATTGGTGAAATGGGTTTTTCCCGCCAAAGACGGGTCCAAAATGGCTTGCAACCGCTCTTCGCGGCTAAGCTGCGGCGTGGGTTGCGTGTCGTTGTTCGGGATAAGCTTGTGCAGACCCGACCATAAATAATTCAAGCCATTGGTAATGGGGGTAAATGGTCTGGATTCTTGTAAATTGCCGGAAAATAATAAATGGCCTGTGCTGACCATCTCTGCGATTTTTTTCCCCTCGGGGTCAAATACATAGAGCGTGGTTCCATTCCGAAGGCTGAGGCCGTTAATTGCGGACATCAATTCAGCGGATGCGGTCAGCGTTTCAACTTGGGCTGGCAATCGGGCTGATAGTGCATTTGCGGCCATGTCTGCTTCGATAAGCATCGAACGGGCGCGTTGATGGATCAAGCTTTCTCGCGATGAATTCAGCGACAAAATCCCCGCAATCATTACAAAAAGCGCAATCAAGTTGAACGTGACGATCTTGCGCGTTAGCGGGGAACGACGGAACGCAAATAGGCTGCGCTTGGCGCGCGATGTTTCCAGCTCTTGGGAAAGGGGATCTTTGGTTTCCCAATCCTCGCCGAGCAGCACACCGGATGTATCGCTGTGCTGCGTGTCTTTTAGGTGCATCCCGTCAATACTTGCCATTTTATTCTTCGTTATACCGATATCCAATGCCATACAGCGTTTCGATGGCTGAAAATTCGTCGTCAGCGGTTCTCATTTTTTTGCGAAGGCGTTTGATGTGGCTGTCGATTGTGCGGTCGTCCACATAGACTTGATCGTCATATGCCACATCCATCAACTGATCGCGGCTTTTTACGAAGCCGGGGCGTTGGGCCAAGGCCTGAAGCAATAGGAATTCAGTGACGGTCAAGGATACGTCGTTCCCTTTCCAGGAAACCGAATGCCGCAAAGGGTCCATCGACAATTCGCCACGCACCATAATTTTGGTTTCCTCACTGTCGGCGACAACGATCCCATCGTTTGCATCTTTGCGACGCAAAAGCGACCGAATGCGTTCCAGCAATAGGCGTTGTGAAAACGGTTTTTTCACATAGTCGTCGGCCCCCATTCGAAGCCCCAGAATTTCATCAATTTCATCGTCTTTCGATGTCAGAAATATGACGGGCATTGCTGTTTTTTGCCGAAGCCGCTGAAGAAGATCCATGCCATCCATGCGCGGCATTTTAATGTCCAGGACCGCTAAATCAGGAAGCCGCCGATTAAAGGCATCCAATGCGGATTGACCATCATTGTGGGTCTCTACTTCAAAGCCTTCTGCCTCAAGTAACATAGAGACAGAGGTCAGAATGTTTCTGTCATCGTCGACGAGGGCGATACGTGCCATGATTTTGTCCTATTTTACTGCTCATTTTCTAGTGATTATGCCTTTAGTAAGGCCCAAGAATCAACGTCCAATTACTGATTCGTTCTTTTTTATCGAAATATGCGGGAAATTTTGGTTAATTCGGGCAGCTATAGGTGGAAATAGGTCCCAGTTGTTTCCCATCGGGTACATGATTGCGCTATCGTTTAAAATGGTTGCGCTAACAGTGACATCGCGCCCTAGCCACTTTAAAAATCAACATGTTAAAGAAGGGGAGTTCCAACGAACGAACGGTGGGATCGGGGCGACGCATGCTGTGAGAGCCTTGCAATTTATTATCCGCGAACGGCCGCGGCAATAGGAGTTCGACAATGACATTAGGACGGGTAAACCCGCAATTCCGACTAGAAGATCAAGGCATCAACGGTCTGGGCAATGTCTATTATAACTTTATTGAACCGGCCCTCGTTGAAGCGGCCCTGAAAAACAACGAAGGCACACTTGGCAAAGGTGGCGCGTTCCTTGTGACGACTGGCAAGTTTACCGGTCGTTCACCCAAAGACAAACATGTTGTAAAAACCGCCTCTGTGGCAGACAGCATTTGGTGGGACAACAACGCAGAAATGTCCGAAGCGGGATTTGATGCGCTCTACCAAGATATGTTGGCTCATATGACCGGCAAAGATTACTATGTCCAAGATTTGTTTGCAGGCGCGGACCCAGAGCAATCAGTCAACGTGCGCATGGTGACGGAATTGGCATGGCATGGCTTGTTCATCCGGCATCTATTACGTCGCCCAGCCGCTGATATGCTGAACAGCTTTATTGCCGACTTTACGGTGATCAACTGCCCAAGCTTCCAAGCGACCCCCGAAAAACACGGATGCCGTAGTGAAACCGTCATCGCTATGAACTTTGACAAAAAGCTGATTTTGATCGGTGGCACGGAATATGCGGGCGAGAACAAAAAATCAGTGTTCACTTTGTTGAACTATCTGCTGCCCGAAAAAGGCATCATGCCAATGCATTGTTCTGCGAACCATGCGGTGGGCAATCCTGTTGATACGGCTGTGTTCTTTGGTTTGTCTGGCACTGGTAAAACAACGCTTTCTGCGGATCCTGCACGGACGTTGATTGGTGATGATGAACATGGTTGGTCAGACCGTGGGACATTCAACTTTGAAGGTGGCTGCTATGCAAAAACCATCAACTTGAACCCAGAGGCAGAGCCAGAAATCTATGCCACAACAACAAAGTTTGGCACTGTGATTGAAAACATGGTGTTTGACCCCGAAACCCTAGAGCTTGATTTCGACGATGATAGTTTGACGGCGAATATGCGGTGTGCCTATCCGCTAGATTATATCTCGAATGCGTCGGAAACTGCGCTGGGCGGGCATCCAAAGAATGTGATCATGTTGACATGCGATGCCTTTGGCGTTCTGCCTCCTATCGCGCGTTTGACACCTGCACAGGCTATGTATCACTTCCTCTCTGGCTTCACCTCTAAGGTAGCTGGCACAGAGCGCGGCGTCACAGAGCCAGAACCAACATTTTCAACCTGCTTTGGCGCGCCGTTTATGCCGCGTCGTCCAGAGGTGTATGGCAACCTGTTGCGTGACAAGATCGCAAAACATGGCGCAACTTGCTGGTTGGTGAATACAGGTTGGACCGGTGGCGCCTATGGTCAAGGGTCCAGAATGCCAATCAAAGCAACGCGTGCTTTGCTGACAGCGGCCTTGAATGGGGATCTCTCTAATGTGGAATTCCGCAAAGATCCAAACTTTGGCTTTGACGTTCCTGTTGCGGTTGAAGGCGTGGATAACGCGCTTTTGGACCCACGCAGCACGTGGTCGGACCCATCGGCCTATGATGCTCAGGCGCAAAAATTGGTGCAAATGTTCTCGGACAATTTCGCACAATATGTGCCTTACATCGACGAAGATGTGAAAGCTGCCGCAATCGGCTAAGCTTGTCTGACAAGATTACCAAAAGCCCCGACACAGTTTCGGGGCTTTTTTATTTTGACGAATTGAGTTACATCTTAACCTGCTCATTATTGAACGGGGTGGTTACAAGTGCAAAACGATTGGTACCTAGTGCAATTTAAACCCAATTCGCACAAAATTGCAGAACGAAATTTGCATCGCTTGGGATTTGAAACATTCCTGCCGATGCAGACGTCCACGCAACGCAAAACCACTAAGTTTATAAATGTCATGAAACCGTTGTTTCCGGGTTATATGTTTGTGTTATGCGATACGACACAACAACCCTGGCGCACGATCAACAGCACCATTGGCGTGTCTCGGATCGTCAGTTTCGGCAATAAACCTGTGCAAGCCTCGCTTGATTTGGTTCAAGGGTTACAAGCACGGTGCGACGAAGCTGGTGAATTAAAGCCGCTAGACGCGTTTGAGCTGGGTGAACAGGTCACCATAACCGCGGGTCCTTTTGCCAATTTTATTGCCACTGTTGAAAAGATGGATGCGGATCAACGGGTTTGGGTGCTTTTGGACCTCATGGGGCAAAAATCGCGTGTGCGTGTGTCATCAGATCAGCTTATCGCTTAATCAGCGATATTTCAGCTCTGTTTCGATCAACTTTTGTTTGCGCCATAATCCACCTGCATAGCCCGTTAACGTCCCGTCGGCGCCAATGACGCGGTGACACGGGATCACGATAGCGATCTGATTTGTTCCATTTGCGCGCGCCACAGCGCGGCTTGCGGTGGGTTGACCTATTGTTTTGGCAAGCTCGCCGTATGACATGGTTTTTCCGGCTGGAATCTGCTGAAGCTGGCGCCAAACGGATTTGGTGAATTCGGTGCCATGCATCACAATCGGAATATCAAACAGGGCGCGATTTCCTGTGAAATATTCAGTGAGTTGGGTGGTTAAACGATCCATCACAGCGGGGCGACCAAAGCCGATTTGACCTTTGCACCCTTTATAAAGCTTTTCGACTTCACGCGCCAAACCTTTGCGGTCAACGAATTCTAGTAAATGCAAATTGCTATCATCGGCAATTGCGACCATCGGACCAAGGGGGGTGTCGATCCAGTCAATCGACATCACGCCCTTTTGCATCAATTGCGACGGCGCAAGACCGGTGACTTTGGCGAATGTGTCGCGAAAGGCGGATGCGCTTTCAAAGCCGGCTTCGTATTGCGCGTCGCTCACTTTGCCCCCCTGTGCCAGATGGGTAAAGCCATGACGCAATCGGGTCAGGCGGGCCAGTTCCAAAAAGGTCATGCCAAAATGCCGTTTGAATTGTCGCCGCACCGTGGATAAATCCAAACCCATCGCGGCGATGTCGCCTTCTTGCCACTTGCGTTGAGGGTCGGCCATCATCGCATCATAAAGCGTTTTCATGGCTACATTTTCATCAAGCCCCATGCCCGTTGGATCACACCGCTTGCAAGGCCGATAGCCGGCTTCTAGGCAGGCGTGAATGGTGTCATAAAACGTACAATTCTTTTGTAACGGCTTGCGCGCAGGGCAGGTGAATTTGCAAAATATCCCCGTCGATGACACCCCGACAAAGGCTTGCCCTTCATAGCTGGGATCCTTAGCGCAGAGCGCTTGGTATAATGTGTCGTGATCAGGTAGGGTAAATAACATGCGCCTACTTTAATCGGAATTCGCCTCACGACCAGTCGGAAATCAGGCATGACATAAATATTTACTTAGTCGCGCGGCTCTGCCTTGAGCCAGACACCGCCTGCTGGTCGCATGGTCAGGACCATTTCTGGACGGGGTACTTTGCCTTCGATCGCGTGAAAGGTGAAATTATTCGCCAAAGTCGCCAAGATAATCACAGCTTCATGAAGCGCAAAGCTCGCACCGATACAAATGCGTGGACCGTCGATAAAGGGGATATAGCTGAACCGATCAATCTTGGTTTTGCCATTAAAGCGATCAGGATCAAACGCATCGGGATTGTCCCAAAGCAATTTATGCCTATGCAGGCAGTAGATAGGGATCACAACGGTTTGACCCTTTTTAATTTTGCGGCCGCATATTTCGTCGTCCTGTTGTGCGGTGCGTGACACGATCGGGGCAGGCGGATAAAGCCGCAAAGTTTCGTCAATGACTTGGCGCGTATAGACAAGTTCATCAATATGATCGCGTGTGGCCGGGCCGGTGCCAATGACTGCGCGCACTTCAGCTTGGACTTTGGCTTGGACCTTGGGATCAAAGGCCAACAGATAAAGCGCCCAAGACAAGGCCAGAGCCGTTGTTTCGTGACCCGCCGTAATAAAGGCCAGCAAATTGTCACGCAATTCAACTTTGTTCATGGATCGCTTGGTTTCCGGATCTTCGCCGTCGAGCAACAGATCAAGCAAATCAGGCGGAGCAGAAGCCCCCGATTTTTGACGCGCGGTGATCACATTATCGGCCATCGCATGAACCGCCAACATAGCAGAGCGGCTGATGATCCGATTGGGCCGCGGCACCCATTCGGGCAAATTAAAGAAATCGAAAAGCGAAATCTTGCCCGCATGTTCCATATAGTCATTCAACGCCTTGTGAACCGCTGCGCGATCAAAGCCGTTTTCATCCGAAAAGGTGACGTCGGCAATAATTTCAAATGTGGTGCGCACCATTTCTTCGTTCATGTCGATCGCGCGGGTGTTGCATTCTTTTATGCGCTCAACACAGCGCTGGGCGGCATCCGTCATCAAAGGCGACAGATTTTTAACGTTGCGCAGGTTGAACACAGGCGCGGCTGCGCGCCGTTGCCAACGCCATTCTTCGCCTTCGACAATAAAGATCGACTTGCCAATCGCGGGACGCAAAAGGTTTTTGGTGACATCCGATTTTGGATAAATATCCAATTTTTCGATGAAAAGGCTGCGAATTGTTTGAGGGTCCATCAACATGAACCACGGTGCAATTGTGCGGCCTGCAACAATAGGCTGCCGCGTGGCGATTTCGGGCAATAACGTTAATACATTTTGTCGAGCGTCCATGAGAACTTTGATCAGGGGTAAACGTTTTTTGACTAAATTAACTTTGACTGGAATATCAGGCATGTTTGCTGCTCCTATCCTTAATAAGTAAGGGATGAGGGGCACAAAGCAATAGGCAAGTGTTTACCGAAAGTGCGAATGGATTTTGCAATACTGTAAATCCTCTATATAAGCCTGTAAAAATCTTGGGGGATGGTCCATGCGACGCTTGTTTTTACTTATGACTGTTTTGATCGGTGTATCGGCGTGTTCGGGGCAGAAATTAGCCACGGATGTGGAACCGATTGGCAATGCGCAATTTGGCTATAACATCGTTGTTGGCAAAGACATGGAAAAAGGTCCGCTGTCACGCGACGGCAATTCCGAAAAGATTACAGCCGATTTGAAACAAGCCCTAGGCGCCCATTTCCAGCGCTTTGACGGGGATCGTTTGTATCACATGGCGACGATCATTGACGGCTATATTTTGGCGCGCCCCGGCATTCCTTTGGTGCTGTCACAAAAATCTGCACTGTTCCTAAAGGTCACAATTTGGGATGACGCCAATGGCATTCCGATCCATGACGAGCCCAAAGAATTCATGGTGCTTGAGGGGTTTTCCCCCAAGACCATTATCGGCAGCGGCCTAACCCAGTCCGCAGATCAGCAATTGGCGGAATTGGTCGCCAATGCAGGGTTTGAAATTGAACGCTGGCTCAGAACCCAAGAAAAAGAACAAGGGTGGTTCACACCAGAGTTTACAGCCACCATAGAGGCGCGCAAAGCCGCACTTGATGCACCTGCTGCGGCCGCCGAAAAGAACTAATGTGGCCCAATCGGCGCGATTGCGTCGGTTGGGCAAACATCGCTTGATTTTTGCTGTATTATTTACTAAACGCCCGCCTGTGAAACACGGGCCATTGCTATTGTGTGTGGCCCCTCAACCAGCGAGGCGCCTTGAAACATGGCAAAGGTAAAGTTTGACCGCAGTAAACCCCACTGCAACATCGGCACAATTGGTCACGTTGACCACGGTAAGACAACATTGACAGCAGCGATCACCAAATATTTTGGTGACTTCAAA
>JAHEJA010000048.1 GCA_024639125.1 Paracoccaceae bacterium | reverse complement strand
CGCAAACTAACAGCAATTATCTAGTAAAGACCAGATAGATTTGACATGCTCCTTCTGGGCCTGTTTCTGGCCCGTGTCGGGTCCAAAAGAAAGCGCACATGAAACCGATATCCCAAAGCCCAACGGATCCAGAATTTGTTCAAAACCCTTATCCGTTTTACGACATCTGCCGCCAAGAAACCGCTTTGGTATATTGGCAAGACTACGGAATGAAAGCGGTTTTTGACCATGATACCGTCGCGCATATCCTAAAGGACAAGCGCTTTGGTCGGGAAATTCCAACGGAAATGCGACGTCCAATACCCGATAGATTACGTGCCTTTTATGATATCGAAGCGCATTCCATGTTAGAACTAGAAGCCCCGCGGCACACCCGTTTGCGCGGACTTGTACTCCGGGCATTCACCAGCAGACGCATTGCCGCATTGGGTCCTGAAATCGAACAGCTCAGTCATGCGCTGATTGATCAATTCCCGACGGATGACTTTGATCTAATCCCGACGTTTGCCAACCAAATACCGGTGATCATTATCGCACGTCTGTTGGGTGTTCCCGAAAGCATGGCACCAGAGTTGCTGAGGTGGTCAAACGACATGGTGATGATGTATCAAGCAAAGCGCACATCTGCGGATGAAGACCGCGCGGTCCAATCATCGCGTGAATTTGCCGATTTTATGACAGGCTATATAAAAGAACGCCGCAACGAGCCCGCCGATGATTTGATCACTCATTTGATTGCCGCAGAAGCAGACGGTCAAAAGCTAAGCACAGAGGAATTGATAACAACCTGTATTTTATTGCTGAATGCAGGGCATGAAGCCACGGTTCATACACTGGGAAATGGGATCAAAACGCTTCTTGAACACGGGCATAGCGCCACAGAGGATAGCATTGAAACCTGTGTCGAAGAAATCCTGCGCTTTGATCCGCCGCTGCATATGTTCACCCGCTTTTGTTATGAAGATATCACCTTGTTTGATCGCTCTTTTCAACGTGGTGACCAAGTGGCGCTTATGCTTGGTTCAACCGGACGGGATCCCAAAGTTTGGGAGGATCCCAATACCTTTGATCCCAAACGACCCATCAAAAAGAATACTGCTTTTGGCGGTGGCATTCATTTCTGCGTTGGGGCGCCACTGGCGCGATTAGAATTGCAAAAGGCATTGCCAATTCTATTTGATCGCTGTCCAAACCTAACTTTGGCGCACCCACCCCGTTATGCAAATGTTTATCACTTTCACGGATTAGAAAGCCTAAGTGTTAGGCGATAACCGCTAGAGCGGCAAAACATTGGTTGATTTGATTTCTTCCATCGACAAAAGCGCGGTGACATTATGCACTTTGACCTCTGAAATCAGAGCTTGATAGAACACATCATAAGCCCGCGCATTTTTAACGCGAACTTTTAGAATGTAATCAATATCCCCCGCAAGCCTATGGGCTTCTTGAACTTCAGGGCGATCCTGAAGCGCTTGCAAAAAAGAACGCTGCCACGCTGCATCATGTTCACTAGTACGAATGAGCACGAAAAAGCACGCCTCAAACCCCAAAGCATCCGCATCAAGCATCACGGTTGTGCGCCCGATCAAACCGGCCTCTTTCATTTTACGAATCCGATTCCAAACCGGGGTCTTGGAACTGCTCACTTTTTTGGCAATTTCATCCAAAGACTGGCTCGCATCGTTTTGAAGCTCGACGAGAATTTTCCGATCTGTTTCATCTAATCGAACCGACATTTTGCTTATCCTTGCTGGGTTAGAACAAATACATTTCAAAATCGAATATACAGAACAATATTTCTTATTAGCAAGTGGGGATGGCACAAATATAGAAAAATATTCTATAAAACCGATAGAAACGATCATGAACTGGACCGGCTATGAACCATTTTCCTATCTTCCTGGCAACTGAGGGCAAAAATATCATTTTGTCCGGCGGATCTGATGCTGCCTTGGCCAAATTGCGGCTTTTGTTAAAGACACAGGCGCAGATAACGGTCTATGCGCACGCCCCCGCCAAAGAAATAGTAACATGGCATGATCAGCGCCGTCTTACCCTTATCACACGGGCGATCCAGCCAACCGATACGTTATCCGCTGTGTTGTTTTACGCGGCAAACGAAAACGATGAAGAAGACGCACGTGTGGCCCAAATTGCCCACAACCAAGGGCTCTTGGTGAATGTTGTTGATAACCTAGAAGCAAGCGCCTTTATTACTCCCGCAATCGTTGATCGTGATCCAGTAACAGTCGCCATTGGCACCGAAGGCGCCGCGCCCGTTTTAGCCCGATCCATCAAAGCCCACCTAGAAGAATGGCTTTCCCCGTCATTGGGCACATTGGCGCGAATTGGCAAAGCGTTCCGCCCCCATGTCGAAGCCCTACCTTTTGGTCGGAAGCGGCGTGATTTCTGGTCGGACTATTACAAAACCACAGGACCAAAGACCTTGGAACTGCGCGGAAGCGAAGGATTGGTTCCCGCCCTTCATACGTTGCTTGATGAACATTTGCAGGATAGGCCGCGCACCGGCTATGTTTCTTTTGTGGGCGCTGGCCCCGGTGATCCAGAATTATTAACCCTAAAAGCGCGTCGTCTTTTGGACGAAGCAGATGTTGTGATTTATGATCGGCTCGTTGGCGCAGGCATTCTGGAACTCGCCCGCCGAGAAGCCACTATGCTCGATGTCGGCAAACAGGGCTTTGGCCCCTCTACATCACAATCCGATATTAATGCCTTGATCATCAAACATGCGCAAAGCGGCGCGCAAGTGGTGCGGTTAAAAGGCGGGGATTGCGGCATATTTGGCCGCTTGGACGAAGAGCTGGACGCATGTGATGCACACTCTATCCCCTATGGGATTGTGCCCGGAATAACCTCTGCATCGGCAGCTGTGGCAACGATTGGTCAATCCTTGACCAAGCGAGGACGCAATGCAGCAGTTCGATTTCTAACCGGTCACGATATGCAAGGCTTTGCCGATCATGATTGGCGCAGCTTGGCCCAATCCAATCAAGTCGCCGCAATTTACATGGGCAAAAAATCAGCACGCTTTATCCAAGGTCGTTTGATCATGCATGGTGCCAATCCAAGAACACCTGTGTCCCTGATTGAAAATGCATCCCGTGATACTCAAAAGATCGTCGAAACATCCCTTGCACAGCTTCCTCAAACGCTGGCTGAGCATGGTTTGGACGGACCTGTGATGATGATTTATGGCGTCGCACCTCGAAAACAAACACGCGCTGTCTCGCAATCCGACAGAGTTAGTCAAAAGGAACTGGCCTAATGCCGACACCAAAGTTATCGCAAATCATCACAGCCAATGCATTGATAAATGGCGACGTGATCTATTTCACACGCCATGGCACGTGGTCCCCAAATTTTGACGAGGCCGAGGTCTTTGAGGATGACGCCATCGCCCAAGATGTCCTGATACGCGCCAGCGCCCAAGCGGACCAAACCGTGGGTGTCTATCTAACCAAAGTGGCTGCTGACAACGGATCCTACAAGCCTGCACATTTTCGCGAAGATTTTCGTAAAACGGGTCCATCAAATTATTTCCATGGTAAACAAGAGGGCGTAAAAAATGTATAAATACAATGACTTTGATCGTTCTTTTATTGAAAATCGCAACCGCCAATTTCGCGCCCAAGTGGCGCGCCGCATTGACGGAAGCCTAACCGAAGACGAATTCAAACCGCTACGATTGATGAACGGTGTCTATCTTCAGCTCCATGCTTATATGCTGCGTGTCGCCATTCCCTATGGGTCACTGAATAGCGCCCAGTTGCGTCAGCTTGCGTATATCGCTGAACGTTGGGATCGCGGCTATGGCCATTTCACAACGCGCCAGAATATCCAATATAATTGGCCCAAACTCTCTGACATCCCAGAGATGCTAGATGCACTGGCCGCAGTCAACATGCACGCTATCCAAACCAGCGGCAATACCATCCGAAACGTGACCGCAGATCATTTTGCTGGTGCGGCTGCGGACGAAATTGCCGATCCCCGCCCCTATGCAGAATTGATCCGTCAATGGTCCACTGACCATCCTGAATTCCAGTTTCTGCCCCGAAAGTTCAAAGTTGCTGTCTCAGGGGCGCACCAAGACCGCGCAGTCACCAAAGCACATGACATTGGATTGCGCATTACCGAACGGGCCGGGAAAATCGGGTTCGACGTCATCATAGGTGGCGGCCTCGGTCGCACCCCGATGATAGGCAAAACCATTCAGGAATTCCTTCCTGTGGATGATCTTCTTCCCTATATCGAAGCCGTGGTTAGTGTTTGGAACCTGCTTGGTCGACGCGACAACAAATATAAAGCGCGGATCAAAATAACCGTACATGAAACGGGAATAGACGAAATCAAAGCACTTATTGATCAGCGCTTTAACGAAATTCGTCCGTCATTTAGCGGTATAGATCAATCCCTTCTGAACAGTATTATTGCTGATTTCCAAGGCCCAGAGCTGCGCAATGAACCAGTGCACGAATTTCACACACGATACGACAGCGCAGCTGTATTTCGATCTTGGATTGACACGAACACAGCGGCACACCGCGACAATACACATAGCATTGTCAGTATCTCGCTCAAAAAACCAGGCCAAACACCGGGCGACGCATCAAGCGCGCAAATGCGGGTAATAGCAGATCTGGCAGAAAAATATGGCTACGATGAAATCAGAATTAGCCACGAACAAAACATCGTGCTGCCCCATGTCCACAAAGAAGACCTGTTTGCACTCTATTGCGCGCTGAAACCCTACGATTTGGCAACAGCAAACATCGGCCTCATCTCTGATATTATTGCTTGCCCCGGTATGGATTACTGCGCCCTTGCAACGGCCAGATCCATTCCAATTGCACAACAAATTGCGACACATTTTGACGCCCTGAAAATTGAACATGATATTGGCCACTTACAGGTCAAGATTTCTGGGTGCATCAATGCCTGTGGGCATCATCATGTGGGACATATTGGTATTTTGGGATTAGATCGCGCAGGCGTGGAAAACTATCAAATCACCTTGGGTGGTGATGCGACACAGACCGCCACTCTCGGTGAACGTGCAGGCCCAGGGTTTAGCGCAGATGACTTGCTCCCCGCGATAGACCGCCTTATCACCGCCTACCTTTCTGTGCGGCTGTCACCTGCAGAAACATTCCTAGAAACATATCGTCGCCTTGGGCAAGCCCCCTTCAAAGCGGCGCTTTACCCCGAAACACAACAGAATACCAAGGCAGCATAGACCTGCCTTTGTCTTTCTTTTTGCAAAAAATACTCACACAAGGCGAACAAAGTGCAATTGATTGTTGATCAGCTTAACCACCGCTACAAGCATCACAGCGCGACAGCTGTTTTGCAGGCCGTTCTAAAAGAGCGTATTTTGGGAAACATTGCGCTTGTGTCTAGCTTTGGCGCAGAGTCAGTGGCCTTGATCCATTTGTGCGCCATGG
This sequence comes from Paracoccaceae bacterium, assembly GCA_024639125.1. GTDB lineage: Bacteria > Pseudomonadota > Alphaproteobacteria > Rhodobacterales > Rhodobacteraceae > JAHEJA01. The sequence goes on along the minus strand of JAHEJA010000048.1, from coordinate 2,282 downwards.
TGGATCGCTCAGTGCCCATTCTGTTCATTGATACTCAGTATCTATTCACTGAAACCCTTGTTTACCAACAGGAAATTACCGAACGACTTGGGCTTAGATGCCTTAAAATAATTCAAGCCCGCTCAAAGGATATTGCGCTCCATGATAAATACGGTGCTCTTAAATTTACCGATCCGAATGCCTGCTGTCACGTGCGAAAAACTGCACCGTTAGAGGATGCTTTGTCCAACTATGCAGGATGGATCACTGGGCGCAAACGGTTTCAAAATGCACAGCGTGCGCAATTGGAATTCTTTGAATTTGAACCGGACCCCAAAATTCCGGGGCAAGGGCGTATCAAAATCAACCCGCTCGCCCATTGGTCATCCGACGACGTGCGTACCTATATGGATGAAAACCGCTTGCCCCGACATCCGCTTGTGGCGCGCGGATTTCCATCGATTGGCTGTGCCCCCTGTACGAGCGCGGTCAAAGACGGCGAAGATCCCAGATCAGGGCGTTGGCGCAACCAAGAAAAATCAGAATGCGGCATTCATCGCGGCAAAAGCGATACTCAACCAATAGGAGACCCACATGAGCCAGCTCATAAATGACACCGGCTTTGTGCCAAACGATATCACAACCCCCTTTGTCACCTTAGATCACTGGACCACTGGCTGCGCACTACAACTGACGTCCGATACGGACCCGAATGACCTTGACCGCATCCTAAGTGCGCCTTGCATTCGCATTGAATTCCCGACATCAGCGGATGGGCGCGGCTTTACTTTGGCACGATTGCTGCGATTGCGGGGCTACAAAGGTCATTTGCGCGCATTTGGGCATGTAATTGCCGATCAATTTGCCATGGCACGTCGTTCGGGATTTGATGATGTTGAAATCCATGACACTGTTGCCCGTCGCCAACCCCACGATCAATGGCTATTTCGCACCGATTGGCAGGATCATGACTATCAGTCGCGGCTCAGAGGGGATCGTTCCCCTATTCAATCCGCACAAAACACATTATAGAGACACGGATTTTAAACATGACAGAGCAAAAACCAGTGACCGAAACGACAGCAACCAAGGTTCCCACCCTTCCTGATGCACAAACAGTGACCCAAGTCACCCATTGGACAGATCGTCTTTTTTCTTTTCGCGTAACCCGTCCACAATCACTCAGGTTTCGCTCGGGTGAATTTGTGATGATTGGCCTGCTAAAAGATGATGGAAAGCCGCTTTTGCGGGCTTATTCGATTGCATCGCCCGCTTGGGACGAAGAGCTGGAATTCTATTCAATCAAAGTCCAAGACGGCCCCCTGACAAGCCGCTTACAGCATATCCAAGTTGGCGATCAGATCATTTTGCGCCCGAAACCAGTTGGAACTTTGGTGCATGATGCCTTGATCCCGGGCAAACGTTTATGGTTTTTCGCCACAGGAACAGGCGTCGCACCATTTGCATCGCTTATTCGCGAACCACAAACATACGAAGACTATGACAAAATCATTCTTACACACACGTGTCGTGATGTGGCAGAGTTGGAATACGGACGCCAATTGGTCGAAAGCCTAAGTGACGACCCCTTGATCGGGGATATGATCGGCGACAAGCTGGTTTATTACCCAACCACAACCCGCGAAGAGAGCCCGAAAATGGGACGTATCACGGATCTTTTGACATCGGGCCAGGTGTTCCAAGATTTAGGAATAACAGGGATCACACCAGAAACTGACCGTGCGATGGTCTGCGGATCACTTGGGTTGAACAACGATATCAAAGCCATTTTGGAAGGCTTCGGACTGCGTGAAGGCGCCAATTCCGAACCTGCTGAATATGTTGTTGAAAAAGCTTTTGTTGGCTAACCAATTCGTCCTGTACAATAAAAAAGGCCGCGCAATGACCGCGGCCTTTTTGTTTTATAACATTCAAACCTTACATGCCGATGGCAGATTTAACTTGCTCCAAAATCGCTTTTAGCTGGTCTGGGTTTTCTTGTGCTTTCTTAATCGCCGCTTTCAAAGCCATTTTTGTGACTGTATTGGCCTCTGATCCGTCGATCATTTCCAAAACCTTTGCGGCATCAAATCCAGCGACAGACAATGGATCTGCTGCTTCTTCAGTGACCACATCCGTTGCTTCAGCTGCTTCTTCTGTAACCACATCTGTTGCGTCAACGGCTTCTTCTGTAACCACATCCGTTGCGTCAACGGCTTCTTCTGTCACGGCATCTGTTGCCTCTGCTGCGTCTTCGGCAACGTCTTGGGTCGTTGCTTCAATCGCGTCCACTGTTTCTTCGC
>JAHEJA010000016.1 GCA_024639125.1 Paracoccaceae bacterium | reverse complement strand
CAAAACACAAAGTATCTCTCTGCGATGCTAATAAAACATCCTGTCGCGGGATGGAGCAGCCCGGTAGCTCGTCAGGCTCATAACCTGAAGGTCGTAGGTTCAAATCCTACTCCCGCAACCATTCCTTCAATTGTATTTTAGATCTTTATACTTCGTGAAGTATTGGCTGACTTGTGCCGTCAGACGGTAGTTAAAATATCAAACTACAGCTCTGTTTTATCACTCGGCATCGCCTATACGCTTTCCTAAATCTCTTTAGCGATTGTTCACGAACATCTATCGGGTATTATGACCCTGCCTGTGATACGTCATCTGCTAGGTGCGACGATTGTGAGCGGTATGAATTCAATTTTTCTGCTCGAATTGCCTGAATTAATGATTTTGCAATCGATGAAATTTCAGTGACATAGACCTGTCGCCTTGCATGACACCACTTGAGACAAGAACGCGCGTGTCGCTTTCATTGTATTGCCAGTGAGGTTGCTTTACACAATACGTGTCGCATGCATTTTTCACGAGGCTCAAATGGATATTCGCAAAGCTGCTATCGATCATAGTGCACGGTACTTTGACACGGGACAATTTCAATCTGATCTGGCTGTTTTGGTGGCTGTCCCAAGTGAAAGCCAAGACCCGAAAGCACATGAACACCTGCAAACTTATCTTGAGAGCTGTATGATCCCAATGCTGTCGCAAATGGGTTTTACATGTGACATTTTGCCAAACCCGAACCCCGCTGCTGCGCCGTTTTTGCTAGCGGAGCGCATCGAGTCTGACGACCTTCCCACTGTTTTAAGTTATGGTCACGGAGATGTTGTCAGGGGGCAGTCGGAACAATGGCGTGAGGGGCTATCACCATTCACGCTTATTGATGAGGATGAGAAACTTTATGGTCGTGGCAGCGCCGATAACAAGGGGCAGCACCTTATTAACCTCATGGCTTTGTCCTCGGTACTAAACGTTCAAGGCAAGATTGGCTTCAATTTTAAACTTTTGTTCGAGATGGGCGAAGAAATTGGTTCACCTGGTCTGAAAGAGTTTTGTGAAATCCATAAAAGCCGATTGTCGGCGGATGTTTTTATCGCATCTGATGGTCCGCGTATTTCGCCAAGTACACCAACGATTTTCACAGGGTCGCGCGGCGGTATCAACTTTGATCTCATCGTCAACCTCCGAGAGGGTGCGCATCATTCTGGTAACTTTGGCGGGCTATTGGCAGACCCCGCACAAATATTGGCGCATGCACTGGCTGTAATCACCGATGCGCGCGGACAAATCAATGTGCCCGAATGGCGTCCAAATAGCCTAACGCCAAAAATCAAGGCCGTGTTGGCAGAGTTGCCGCCTATCGACGCTGGATTTCTGCTTGATGTGGATTGGGGAGAGGCGTCCTTAACCATGGCGGAACGCGTGTTTGGTTGGAACAGCTTTGCTGTTCTGGCGATGGTATCAGGAAATCCTACGGCACCCGTCAACGCAATTTCTGGCTATGCCAAGGCAAGTTGCCAATTGCGGTTCGTGGTGGGCACTGACACTGATGACATCCTGCCTGCGCTGCGCCGGCACTTGGACAGTCATGGTTTGTTTAAGGTGTCGATTGAGCAAACTGACAGCAATCCGTTTCCCGCTACACGACTTGATTTGGATCATCCTTGGTTGTCGTTCACAAAAGCGTCATTAAGTGAAACTTGTGGGGTTGCCCCGGATCTTTTGCCTAATTTGGGTGGATCGCTTCCTAATGATTGTTTTGCCGATGTGCTTGGGCTTCCGACCATTTGGATCCCACATTCCTATGCGGGATGCTGTCAACATGCGCCAAACGAGCACATTTTGAAACCTCTGGCACGTCAGGCATTGCTCTGCATGACGGGCTTGTTTGCCGACATTGCGCATTCGGGAAAAACGGTTCGGTCGAATTGGGACTCCCCTTAAGAAGATTATTGGGCTAGCTTTCGTAGGAACGATCCACTTAAGATGATCGTCATTACAACTTGGGAGATACTAATGCATTTAAAGCAATTGCTAACTGCGTCTATCATCGCTCTTACTGTTGCAAGCCCCGCGCTTGCTGAAAACGTTCTGCGATGGACCAGTCAGGGTGATGCCCTGACGCTTGATCCACATTCACAAAATGAATCGCCAACTATCGCGATGAATGGCCAAATATATGAAACGCTTGTAACACGCGATGCGGATTTGATCCTTCGTCCGGAATTGGCTGAAAGCTGGGAAGCAGGTCCAGATGGTTGGACGTTCAAACTTCGCCAAGGTGTTAAGTTTCACGATGGTGCCGATTTTACGGCAGAAGACGTGATCTTTTCATTCGGGCGCGCGATGCACGAGGCTTCGGATTACAAAGAACAGATCAAAAGCATCACATCAATCGAAGCCATTGATGATTATACCGTTAAAATGGTTACAGATGGCGTGAACCCGATTTTGCCAAACCAGCTGACATCGTTGTTTATTATGGACAAAGGATGGGCGGACGCGAATAACGTTTCGGTTCCAATGAATTATGCTGCGAATGAAGAAACATTTGCTGTGCGCAATGCCAATGGAACGGGTCCGTTCACGTTGGTAAGCCGGGCGCCGGACGAATTGACCGTGCTTGCACGCAACGCCAATTGGTGGGGCGAAGGCATGTTCCCAGGCAATATTGATAGAATTGAATATCGCCCAATTGCCAATGCGGCAACACGTGTTGCAGCGCTCTTGTCAGGGGAAGTTGATTTTGTTCTCGATCCGCCTTTGCAAGATCTCAAGCGCATAGAGGCCACAGAAGGCCTCTCGGTGAAAACGGTTGCGCAAATTCGTTCGATCTTTTTTGGGATGGACCAAGGTATCGACAAGCTGCGCACTTCAAATGTTGACGGCAACCCGTTCAAAGACGTGCGTGTGCGCGAAGCGATGAACCTTGCTATTGACCGCGACGCAATCAAGCGCGTTGTGATGGAAGGGTTGGCATTCCCAACGAGCATGATCACATCACCTGGGGTTCTGGGTAACACGCCCGAGAACGATGCACCTGTTAAGACAGACCCTGAACGTGCCAAGGCGCTTTTGGCAGAAGCCGGTTATCCTGATGGCTTTACGGTGCGTTTGGATTGTCCGAACGATCGCTACAACAACGATGAAAAAATCTGTCAGGCAGCTGTGTCGATGTATGCCCGTATTGGGGTGACAGTGAACCTTGATGCGATCCCAAAATCGCAGCACTTCCCAAAGATCCAGAAGCGGGAAACTGATTTCTATATGTTGGGTTGGGGCGTTCCGACGCTTGATAGCCACTATGTGTTTTCATACTTGCTCGATTCAGAAGGGTCTTGGAATGCGGCTGGCTATAACAATGCGCGTGTGAATGAAATCACCGATGCGATTGCAGTAGAAACAGATGGCGACAAGCGTGCCAGCATGATTGACGAAGCGTGGACACAAGTGAAAGCGGACATGCCCTATGTTCCGATCCACCACCAAGTTCTGGCTTGGGGTCTTGCGTCTACGGTTGATATCCCAATCGCCGCCGATGATGCATTCCGTCCTCGTTTTGCGGTGATGAAATAATAAACTTCAGCGGGGCGGCCTTGTCTGCCCCGTCTGTGCTTAAGGGGGCATTATGATCTCATTCATTGCGAAAAGACTGGCACAATCCCTGCTCGTGATGGCGATTGTCTCAGCTGTTAGTTTTTCACTTTTCAACTTTGTCGGCGATCCGGTTAACAATATGGTTGGTCAGGATGCTACAAGGGAACAGCGCTTGGAAATTCGCGATAAGTTGGGCTTAGACGATCCTATTATTACGCAATATAGCCGTTTCGTTGGCAACATGTTAAAAGCCGAATTTGGCCTAAGTTACCGGATCAAGCGACCTGTTGATGATCTCATTGCCGAAAGGTTGCCCGCGACGCTGGAATTGGTTTTTGTCAGCGCAGTTATTTCACTATTCTTTGGCATTATCTTGGGCATTTACACCGGAATAAAACGCAATTCCTGGATAAGCCGTGTTATTCTCTCGACATCACTTGCTGGGGTCAGCCTTCCAACCTTCGTTATTGGGATCGGGCTGATTTATCTGTTTGCCGTGCACCTACGCTGGCTACCATCGTCGGGGCGCAGTGGCGTGGTTGCGTTGGGATGGTGGAAAACGTCGCTGATTACTTTGGAGGGTTGGCGATCCATTATCCTGCCTGCGATCACGCTGTCGTTGTTCCAACTGACGCTGATCTTGCGGCTTGTGCGCGCCGAGATGATGGAAGTTATGCGCACTGATTTTATCAAATTCGCCCGTGCGCGGGGGCTATCAGAACGCGCGATCAATTTTCGCCATGCTCTGCGCAATACGCTTGTGCCGGTGATTACGATCATTGGATTGAATATCGGGGGGCTTGTTGCATTCTCTGTCGTGACTGAAACGGTATTTCAATGGCCGGGGACGGGGTTGATGTTTATTCAAGCGGTCAACTTTGTCGATGTGCCAATCATGGCGGCATACCTTGTGTTTGTGGCCTTGTTGTTTGTGATCATCAATTTGATCGTCGACATACTTTATTTCGTTGTTGATCCACGTATTCGTCTGGGGGGCTGATGGACAAAATAGATGATAAGCCGTTGACGCGGTGGCAGCGCTTTAAAGACAATGATATCGTCTGGTCGTTCCTTTCGTCGCCCGGTGCGATGATCGCGGCGGTGGTGGCCAGTGTGATGATCTTGGCCTGTATATTTGCCCCAGTGATCGCCCCCTTTGATCCTTTTGATCCAGCGCAAATTTCGCTTTGGGATGGTAAATTACCACCGTCCTGGGTGGAAGGTGGCCAGTCAAAATACCTATTGGGAACCGACAACCAAGGACGGGATATGTTTTCAACAATCCTTTATGGTGGACGACTGTCGATCCTTGTGGGTCTTGCAGCGGTCTGTCTTGGGATGGTGCTTGGTGTGACGCTTGGGGTGATTGCCGGTTACGTAGGTGGGGTCACAGACGCAGTAATCATGCGTCTTGCCGATGTGCAACTGACTATTCCGGGCATCTTGTTGGCCATTTTGATCAATGGTGTCGGGCGGGCTGCTTTGCCGTATGAATTGCGAGACGAGTTTGCAATTTATGTGGTTATCCTCGCTATTGGTCTGACCGATTGGCCGCAATTTGCCCGCGTCGCCCGTGGTGCGACATTGGTTGAAACCAACAAAGAATACGTACAAGCTGCGCGTATTATTGGCCTGCCTTCGTTGCTAATTATGTCGCGCCATATCATGCCCAATACGTTGCGCCCAATCTTGGTTATCGCGACCATCGGCCTTGCCCTTGCGATTATCTCAGAAGCGACGCTGTCCTTTCTTGGACAAGGCATTCCGCCAACAACACCATCACTTGGAACTTTGATCCGAGTGGGCAACGATTACCTGTTTTCCGGTTTGTGGTGGATCACCCTGTTTCCTGCTGTTGCTTTGATCGTGCTGGTGTTTTCGGTCAACTTGCTTGGTGACTGGCTCCGCGACGCATTAAACCCAAAATTGAGATGAGCATGTTATTAGAAATAGACGGGCTGAACATTGCCTTTCCCACGCGACGAGGCATCGTGAATGCTGCCAAATCTGTGTCGCTATCTGTACGCGCAGGCGAGGTGCTGGGCCTTGTTGGTGAATCCGGAGCGGGTAAATCCACTATTGGCAATGCGATTATCGATTTGTTAGAGGCGCCAGGGCGCGTCACGGCTGGGTCAATCCGGTTTATGGGCGAAGAACTTCGTACTATGGACGCGGACCAGATGCGTGATGTGCGTGGCAAACGGATCGGGATGATTTTTCAAGATCCGCAAACATCGCTGAATCCATTGATGACCATTGGTGCGCAGCTTGTTGAAACAATTGAAAAATCTACGAAATTGCGTGGGCGAGGTGCCTATGATCATGCGGTTGCTTTGCTAGAACAGGTTGGTATCACAGAAGCGGTTGCACGCCTACGCGCCTATCCGCATCAGTTTTCGGGTGGCATGCGGCAACGCGTGGTGATTGCACTGGCTTTAGCGGGTGACCCTGACCTGATTATCGCTGATGAACCGACAACGGCACTGGATGTGTCTATACAGGCGCAGATCCTTGATCTGATTAAATCGTTGTGCCGCGAACGCAATCTTGGCGTGATCATCGTGACCCATGATATTGGCGTTATCGCGAATATCGCTGACCGCGTTGCCGTGATGTATAATGGCGAAATTGTCGAAACAGGCGACGTTGCCCAAGTCCTTGGCGCGCCAAAACATGTCTACACCCAATCGCTCATTGCAGCCGTGCCTCGTGCAGACACCAAGCTGGATCGTTTTACGTCTGTTGACTATATCGAGGGCAACACAGCCAGTTTCCGCAGGATCGATATCCAGAACCATTGGCTGGGCAAATCACAGCGGCATGATCACACAGGAGACGCAATTGAAGTTTCCAATTTGAATCTGTCCTTTGTGCTTCAAAAGGCTATGCTCAAGCGTAACCGCCGCATGCTGAAGGCTGTGAGCGACGTTAATTTTACCGTACAAAAGGGCGAAACATTTGGCTTAGTCGGTGAATCCGGTTCCGGTAAATCGACCGTCGCACGGTTGATTGCCGGTTTGTATAAACCTGACAGTGGCCAAGTTCATGTCTTTGGGAAAGATATCAACCAAAACCGCAAAGCACCGGAAAGTCGTGCGGCGCGGCAAGCTTTGCAAATGATTTTTCAGGACCCATATTCGTCACTGAATGCGCGGATGCGGGTCTTGGATATTGTGGCAGAACCGATCAGGTTCTATCGCCTGACGGACAGCGAACAAGAAACGCGCACTATTGTTGGCGATCTTTTGGAACATGTTGGTTTGGGCGCCGCTGCTGCGTTAAAGTACCCGCATGAATTTTCAGGAGGGCAACGGCAGCGCATTTCAATTGCGCGTGCTTTGGCGTCACGCCCTCGTATTTTGATATGCGATGAACCAACATCAGCATTGGATGTGTCGGTGCAAGCCACGATCTTGAACCTGCTAAAAGATCTTCAACAAGAGCTGGGCTTGACCATGCTATTCATTAGCCATGATTTGCCTGTGATCCGTCAAATGTGCGATCGTGTCGCGATTATGCGGCATGGAGAGATTTGTGAAGTGGCGGAAATTGATGCTTTCTTTGAGGCTCCACAGCACAGCTATTCCAAGCATTTGCTGGATCTGATGCCAGACATGAACCTGTTAACCGCCCCAACATCCAAAGTCTGAACAAAGGATGTTTGGTTTGTACATTCGGTGATAAGTCAGCACGCCACAGTTCACAAAGTAAGAGAACCCAACCGTGGCGGATGCCCGTACTTAACTGCGGGTTTTTTCCCACCATCTTGATGGTTTGACGCGATGACCGCGCGAATGATCCAATCGCAATGCCAGTTTGCGCAATGGCGACAAAGCAAGCTTTAACCAAAGCCTGTTTTGGACTTTGCTAAAGTCGCGATTGAACGGGCATACGCGCAAGCAAATGGCACAATCGGATGCCATATTTCCCCAAAACGAAAAACATTTGGCAGCGTCGGATGTCCATTTTTTAACACCCTTGATTGAGGAAATATTGTTGTTGGTTTCTGTTGGTTCACCAAACGGCAGCGCCTTGACGGGACAGGCATCTGCGCATTTCGAGCAAATTTTGCAAAAATCCTGAACGCCGCGTGGCGTGGCACTGTCGTGTTCAAGCGGGATGTTTGTGAAGATTTTTGAAAACCTCAGACGGGGACCAAATTCAGGTGTGATCACCAGCTGATTTCGCGCATATTCACCAAGGCCGGCTTTGATTGCATAGGGAATAACCAGTGCCGTATCGTTCATCGAAGGTACGGCTTCATAGCCGAGGTTACGAATATATGCGGCCAACTGCATGACAATAGCGGCTTCGTGGCTGTATTCGCGTCCCGTCGCAGCACCTGCAAGTGCCGAGGGATAGGTGTCAACCAGATCTTGGTCCATTTCATGTCCTAGCACGATGACCGACGTCATTCCCTCGGGTAAATCATTTGGGGCTTCGCTGAAATCACGTGTGTCAACCCGAGTTGCATAAATCCACCGTGGGTCCGCATCTGTGATACCGCAAAGATCGGCTCCAAAAAATTTTGAAATCTTTTTGATCTCACGGGACATTTCAAAGGGATCTTCGATCAGTACTTGTTGATTGGCAACGGGCGTGTCGGATTTTATCGCGGCTTGGAAACCTTCGCGGCGTCCCTCGTTTGCTGAACGGTTAGAGATTATGTCAGACATCAACCAAGATGCATTGCGCAGGGCAAAGTCGCGCTGTTGAAAACCTTCGCCCTTACGTGGTGCGGCGTCCATGCGATAAGAATGAAAGAAGGCATCCGTTTTCTTGGATCGCACAGTGCTGTCCCAAAATGCCCGTGAAAATATATCATTACGCTGTACGAAACGTTCGAACCGCGATGTCACAACGATCCCACTTAGGCGATCGCGCTCCTCGGATGTTTGTGTGCTTGTGTTGTTTGCTTTCAAACCGTCAGACCCGCCATAATGTTGTTTGAAAATAGGATATGTCACCAATACATGCAACACAAGCGGACGGTTGACCATTGCGGAGCATAGAGCAAAACACGCGCTAAAGAAAACCGGTTTTGCACGATGGTGCTAAGCAGATTGTAACAGCTATGCGCTTTGGATTGGTCCTTTTAGGGAACTATGGCTTGAAACGGAATGGCACCAACCTGTGTCCTCACCCGTGCATCCCAGTAGGGCGTTGGGCCAATAACCAAAAGATCCTAGGGTCAAATACGTCCTCTGAAACCAAATGCCCTAAACATTTTCATTGACCTGTTGTCGGCGAAGTGCCTTGATGACATTTCGATAAGGTGGGGATGATGCAATGGCTAAAGCAGCAAAAGACTTGCGATCTGCGCGTTGGTTTGCGCCGGATGATTTGCGTTCAATGGGACATCGTTCGCGTGCAATGCAGATGGGCTTGGATGGCGAGGATTGGGATGGAAAACCGATAATAGCTATTATCAACACCTGGTCTGATCTGTCGCCCTGTCATCATCATCTTCGGGATCGGGCCGAATACGTCAAAAAAGGCGTCTATCAGGCAGGCGGTATGCCCGTTGAAATGCCTGTTCATTCCTTTTCGGAACAGTTCTTAAAGCCGACATCGATGTTATATCGAAATATGGGCGCGATTGAGGTCGAGGAAACTCTGCGCTCGCATCCTATTGATGGGGCGGTTTTGATGGGGGGCTGTGATAAATCCACTCCGGCACTGGTAATGGGGGCAATTAGTGCGGGTCTTCCTTTTGTTTATTTACCTGCCGGTGCGATGCTACGTGGCAATTATGCTGGCGAAAAATTAGGCTCTGGAACCGATGTTTGGAAATATTGGGATGAACGGCGCGCTGGAAATATATCGAAAGATCAATGGGATGGGGTTCAGGGTGGTATCGCGCGGAGCTATGGCACCTGTATGACCATGGGTACGGCGTCTACTATGATGTCTATTGCTGACGGCTGGGGATTAACCTTGCCTGGGGCGTCGTCGATCCCTGCGCCAGATGCTGGTCATAAACGTATGGCCGCGGCTTGTGGGCGGCGGGCCGTTGAAATGGTTTGGGAAGATCTGACGCCGGATAAAATCATCAACTGGCAGTCAACCAAAAATGCGGTGACTGTCGCAATGGCAACAGGCTGTTCAACGAATGCCATCATTCATTTGATTGCCATGGCGCGTCGGGCAGGGGTTCCATTAACGTTAGATGATTTGGACGCGATTGGGCATGAGGTTCCCGTGATTGCGAATATCAGGCCGTCTGGCAAAGACTATTTAATGGAGGATTTCTTTTATGCAGGCGGGTTAACTGCGTTGATGAAGGAATTGGGCGATAAGCTTGACCTAGGTGTTATGACCGTCAACGGCAAAACCATGGGTGACAATATTAAGGATGCGGTAAATTATAATCCTGATGTGATACGACCATTAAGCAACCCGGTTTACGCCCAAGGCAGTTTGGCGGTGCTCAAAGGGAACCTGGCACCTGATGGGGCTGTTATTAAGCCAGCAGCAATGGATCCAAAATTTCAAACGCATCGTGGGCCAGCGATTGTTGCAGAGTCTTATGCCGATTTAAAAGACATTTTGAATGATGAAAATTATCCAATGACGCCAGATCATGTTTTGGTTTTGCGCAATGCTGGTCCCCAAGGGGGGCCTGGAATGCCCGAATGGGGGATGATTCCAATGCCAAAGGCGTTATTGAAATTGGGCTGTCGCGATATGATGCGGCTTTCGGATGCGCGGATGTCTGGCACATCTTATGGGGCCTGCGTTTTACACGTCGCACCCGAAGCTTATGTTGGTGGGCCTTTGGCATTGATCCAAACCGGCGATATCATTGTGCTTGACGTGCCAAATCGCAAAATCTCGGTTGATCTGAGTGATGACGAGCTTGCCAAAAGACGCGAGACATGGGTTGCACCGGCGCCTAGGTTTGAACGCGGATATGGCAAGATGTATACGCAGCATATAGAACAAGCTGACAAAGGATGCGATTTTGATTTCTTGCGTACCGATTACGGTGCGCCGGTTGGCGAACCCGAAATCAATTAAGCGGTGTTTTAGCGACATGACGGCTTAATCGCATGCACCAACAACAATACCCTTGATTCCAACCTAAGGACGGGCCGCAATTGCGGTTCGTCAGAGGTGTTTTCATTTCGTGCAACGCGAATTCGAATCTGGACAACGTGAATTGCTGGCATAAAGGATTTGTTAAATTCTGTTTATGTCGATTCACAGTTTTGTTAAATATGACATGTTTTTCGGTTAATTTACCTGTGCTTAGAAGAAATTTTTTAAATCTTTATCTGGTCAACGTCAAACTGACGTGCCTATAGTAAGGGTAACCTAACCATTCGTATACTTATTGGCTGCGGTGTGTGGGATTACTTGCGAAAATCAACAATGGGGAAAACTATGAAATTAACGACCAAGGCCTTTTTGATGGCCACTGCTGTTACCTTTGTATCTGCCTCTGCTTGGGCGGCGGGAACACATCCTGTCACAGGCGAAGCGCTTGCTGACGATCAAACGTTTACGTACCGTGTTTTAGACGAACATAGCTCGGTCGATCCACAAATCGTAGAAGACGTCTCTGGTGCAGAGATTGTGCGCGATTTGTTCGAAGGTCTTTATAACCAAGATGCGGACGGAAATTTGATTCCTGGTGTCGCGCTTAGTCACACAACCAATGCCGACAAAACAGTGTATACATTTACATTGCGCGACAACGCGAAATGGTCGGATGGTAAGCCTGTGACTGCGAATGACTTTGTTTATGGCTGGCGCCGTTTGGCAGATCCGAACACTGCGTCCCCTTATCAGTGGTTCGTCGAAGTCATGGGATTGAAAAATTCCGGTGCGGTCATGGCGGGCGACGCGGACCCATCCGAATTGGGCGTCAAGGCTATTGATGATTACACATTGGAAGTCACGCTAGAAAATTCATTGCCTTATTTTGCTTTGACAACGACGCATTCCTCTACTTTCCCGGCACCTAAATGGGCGGTTGATGCACATGGTGTTGACTGGACGAAACCGGGTAATATCGTGTCAAACGGCGCATATGTTCTAACCGAACACGTTCCAAACGAACGGTCTGTGCGTGAACGTAACCCAATGTATTGGGACAATGATGGCACGATTTTGGACAAAGTTGTTGCTTTGGTCATTAACGAAGAAAGTGTTGCATTGACCCGCTATATGGCTGGCGAATTGGATCGTACGGAAATTCCAGCCGGTCAATACCCATCCCTAAGCAAATCCAATCCTGACGAAGCAATCGTATTCCCACGTTTGTGTTCTTATTACTTTATGTTCAACATGTCCGACAGTGGGCCAGAAGCGCTAAAAGACAAGCGTGTGCGCCAAGCTTTGTCCTATGCGGTTGATCGTTCAATCATCACTGAAAACATTCTTCAGGGTGGTCAAACACCGGCGTATACATTCACACCGGGCGCGACTGCGAACTTTGAAGTGCCGGCTGTTCCATTTGGTGAAATGAGCCAAACAGAGCGCGACGCCAAAGCCAAAGAATTGATGGCGGATGCGGGCTATTCCGATGGTTTGAAAATTGAACTTATTTACAACACATCAGAAGACCACAAAAAAATCGCGATTGCGATGAGCCAGATGTGGAAACAAAAGTTGGGTGTTGAAACAACTTTGGCGAACCAAGAATGGAAAACATTCCTAGATACACGCGGCAACCAAAATTTCGAAGTGGCGCGTGGCGGCTGGTGTGGTGATTATAACGAAGCGTCTACATTCTTGGATCTCGTTCAGTCGAATTCTGGCTACAACGACTCTAAATATTCCAACGCCGAAGTTGATCAGCTGTTGGCAGATGCAAAAACATCCGACAACCCACAGCCGAACTATAAACGTGTAGAAGAAATCATCGCGGATGACATGCCTTTGATCCCGATTTACCACTATGCGGGTAACTACATGCTAAACGCGAACCTGAAGCCATGGCCGGTGAAAAACGCCGAGCAGAATTGGTATTCAAAGGATCTTTATAAGGTCGCTGACTAAACGAAACCAAGAGGGCACCCTTGGCTGGGTGTCCTCATTTATTGGTCCCAAGGGCACATTCCAACATGTTAAATCTAATCTTGCGACGCATTGCTGTCGCGATCCCTACACTATTGATCCTGACGATTGTGACGTTTTACCTGATGCATGCAGCACCCGGTGGTCCTTTCACATCCGAGAAACCGCTGCCCCCCCAAGTTTTGGCCAATATTGAGGCTAAATACGGGTTGAATGATCCATTATGGAAGCAAATGGTAAACTATATCGGCGGTATCGTGACCGAATTCGATTTTGGTCCTTCGTTTAAATATAAAGACCGCACAGTGAACGATATCATTGCTCAGGGGCTTCCTGTGACGCTGGTATATGGCACGCTTTCCTTTATTTTCGCTGTTGTTTTGGGGGTATCGTTGGGCGTGATTGCCGCCGTAAACCAGAACTCTCGGTTCGATTATTTGGCCGTTGGCTTTACAATGTTTGCTCAGGTTTTGCCAAATTTTGTGATGGGTCCGATTTTGATTTTGATTTTTACCCTCTGGCTTGGCTGGTTGCCTGGCGGAGGATGGAACGGGGGGCACTGGCAAAACGTTATTATGCCAGTGATCGCCCTTGGTACGTCATATATGGCATCAATTGCGCGCCTGACACGGTCGTCGATGTTGGAAATATTGCGGTCAAATTTTATCCGTACTGCCCGCGCCAAAGGCATTCCCGAACGCACGATCATCTGGCGTCATGCTTTGAAGCCTGCGATGTTGCCTGTCATTTCGTACCTCGCACCCGTGTTTGTGTTCATGATCACGGGATCGTTCATCATTGATATGGTGTTCTCGACAGGTGGGCTTGGTTATTTCTTTATCAACTCTGCTTACAATCGCGATTATGCGGTGATGATGGGGATTACGCTCTTGCTTGGCAGCTTAACGATCTTTTTCAATATGATCGTTGATATCATCTACGGGTGGATTGACCCACAAATTAGGTATTAATCCCATGCGCACAGTTTTTGAAAAAGATAAAATGAACGCCTTGGCTGACAACTTGGCAGCGATGGACACGGTCAAAGGGCGGTCGCTTTGGACCGATGCCCGCAAACGCTATGCCGCAAACCGTGCTGCGATGGTGTCAACCTATGTGCTTTTGGCTGTGGTGCTGTTTAGCATCTTTGGCGGCTACTTTGCACAGTTTAGCAACGAAGAAATTGATTGGGCCATTTTGGGCAGCGTTCCGGAAAAAGGACAGCCGTCAATTGCCAGCGGTCATTACTTTGGCGCTGATGAATTGGGTCGTGATCTATATGCACGCGTGATCCAAGGGTCGCAGGTGTCGTTGATGGTCGGCTTTATTGGTGCATTTGTTGCCGTCTCATTTGGCACAATTTACGGTGCGGTTTCTGGCTACATCGGTGGTCGCGTCGATAGTGTGATGATGCGTCTGGTTGATATTTTGAATGCCATCCCGTTCTTTTTCGTTCTGATCCTGCTGTTGGTTGTTTTTGGACGTAACATCCTGATGATCTTTATCGGTGTGGGATTGGTAAGCTGGCTGGGCATTGCTCGGGTGGTACGGGGACAAACCCTAAGCCTTAAGAACAAAGAATTCATCGAAGCCGCGCGTGCAACAGGTGTGCCAACATTCACGATTATTTGGCGTCATATCATTCCGAATTTGATGGGCGTCGTGATTGTGTACGGGTCGCTTTTGGTGCCGGATATGATCTTGGCGGAAAGCGTGATTTCCTTTCTTGGTTTAGGGGTTCAGGAACCTCAGACCAGTTGGGGCGTGCTGATTTCCGAAGGAACGGGAACGATGCAATATGGCACCATCTGGCAAATCGGGTTCCCTTTGTTTTTCTTCACCACTGTCTTGTTTTGTTTTTTCTACATTGGTGATGGCCTGCGCGACGCGCTTGACCCCAAAGACCGATAGGAGCCAGGTATGACACTGTTATCTGTTGAAAATTTATCAGTCGAATTTGCCACAAATGATGGCATGGTTCAGGCTGTTGACGGCATCAATTTTTCCTTGGACAAAGGTCAATCATTGGCCATTGTTGGAGAAAGCGGATCAGGAAAATCGCAAACCGTTTTTTCCCTGATGGGGCTATTGGCGGACAATGGGCGCGCTTCGGGGCGGGCTGTTTTGGATGGTCAGGATATTTTGAATTTGCCATCTGCGAAGTTGAATAAAATTCGCGCCGAGCGTATGGCCATGATCTTTCAGGATCCAATGACATCGCTTAATCCATATATGCGCGTCAGCGATCAAATGGCCGAAGTGTTGGTGCATCATCGCGGCATGTCTAAACGGGATGCAATTGCGCGATCGATTGCCCTGTTAGACGCGGTCCGCATTCCCGAAGCCGCCAAGCGTGTGCATATGTTCCCCCATGAATTTTCGGGCGGTATGCGGCAACGGGTGATGATTGCAATGGCTTTGTTGTGCGAGCCGGATTTGTTGATTGCAGATGAACCAACCACGGCTTTGGATGTGACTGTCCAAGAACAAATAATGGAGCTGCTGGCATCATTGCAAAAAGATATGAACATGGCGATGATTTTGATCACCCACGATTTGGGTGTCGTCGCAGGCAGTTGCCAGGACATGTTGGTGCTTTATGGCGGTCAAGTCATGGAGCAAGGGCCGACCACGGACCTATTTGCCAACCCAAGTCACCCTTATACGCGCGGCTTGCTTCAGGCTATCCCGCGCTTGGACCAAGACATGGACGCATTGCATGCCATCCCCGGAAGCCCACCGAATATGATGAACATGCCCCAAGGGTGTCCGTTTTCGCCACGCTGTAACTATGTCACTGATAAATGTCACACACATCGCCCCAAAATCGACCGTGATGCATCAGGGCGTCTTCGCGCCTGTCACGTGGCACAAGGAGACCTGACATGAGCGCGACTATTCTTCAGGTGCGTGACCTTAGTGTTACGTTCGATGTTTCACCCCGTGGTGCGATGCCATGGACCAAGCCGCTGAAACTTAAGGCGGTTGATAAGGTCAGTTTCAATTTAAACAAGGGCGAAACCCTTGGGATCGTAGGAGAAAGCGGCTGCGGCAAATCCACTTTGGCGCGCGCCGTTATTCGCATGCTTCCTGCCTCTGGTGGGTCGGTCACTTGGATGGGCCAACCGATTTTCGACCTTAGCCAACGCAACATGACTGCGCTGCGTCGTGATGTTCAGATGATCTTCCAAGACCCGCTTGCCTCGCTTGATCCCCGCATGACGATTGGTCAAATCGTGGCCGAGCCGCTATTGACGCATATGCCCAAGATGAGCAGGTCCGAACGGGATGCCGAGGTGCGCGCTGTGCTGGATCGCGTTGGAATTTTGCCAAGCATGATCAATCGCTATCCGCATGAATTTTCCGGTGGGCAATGCCAACGTATCGGGATCGCGCGGGCCTTGATTACCAAGCCGGATTTGATTGTTTGTGACGAACCCGTGTCTGCACTTGATGTCTCTATCCAAGCGCAGGTGATTAATTTGCTGATGGAATTGCAATCTGAAATTGGTTTGTCGCTTATTTTCATTGCGCATGATCTATCCGTGGTTAAACATATTTCTGATCGGGTAATGGTGCTTTATTTGGGAAATATGGTGGAATTGGCAGAAAGCAAAAGCCTATATTCCAACGCAAAACACCCCTATACCAAGGCGCTTATTGCATCGGTTCCTGTGCCTGATCCAACCTTTGCAAAGCCTGAAATTGATGCTTTGCTCGCTGGTGATTTGCCGTCCCCGATTAATCCGCCCTCGGGCTGTGTGTTCCGGACACGCTGTTCCAAAGCGACAGAATTATGTGCGCGGGAAAAACCAGTTGCACAAAGTATCGGTTCTGATCACAGTGTGGCTTGTCATCATATCGAAGATTAGGAAAAGACATGAGCCAAGGTTATGCGATTTACCCCAGTTTGCGCGACAAAGTCGTTTTGGTAACAGGGGGCGCCTCTGGCATTGGTGCAGAGATCGTCAAAGGGTTTGCAGAGCAGGGTGCAAAAGTCGCCTTTTTGGACATGGACCCTGTCGCCAGTGCGGCACTGCAAGAGGGTACCGAAGGCTCTGTTAGCTACGAACTTTGTGATTTGCGCGACATCGCCGCGATGCAAGCGGCTATTTCCGCGTTGCGGGATCGCTTGGGAGGGTTTGACGTGCTTGTGAACAACGCAGCGCGTGATGATCGTCACGATTGGCGTGATGTCACGTCTGACTATTATGACGAACGCATTCAAGCCAACCTCAAGCATTTCTTTTTTGCTATACAATCGGTTGCACCGGACATGATTGCCAAAGGAAAAGGATCCATTATCAATCTTGGGTCAAATTCCTGGTGGGAAGCAGGCGGTGGATTTCCCGTCTATGCAACCGCCAAAGCCGCGGTGCATGGATTGACCCGAACAATGGCGCGTGACCTTGGCCAACATCGCATTCGTGTGAACACGGTTGTTCCAGGCTGGATTATGACACAACGCCAAAAGGACCTTTGGGCAACGCCAGAGGCGCTTGAAAAACAAAGACTGCGCCAATGTTTGCCCGATTTGATCGAACCGCACTATGTTGCGCGCATGGTTTTCTTTTTGGCAGCGGATGATTCTGCGATGTGCAGTGCAAACAATTACATGGTCGAAGCTGGATCAATTTAAAGCCGTAGATAGGCCTTTGACTTAGTGTTTCAAACGTGTGAACCATAGCGAATTGTAGATTCGTATTGGTTGGCTATGATTGAACTTAATGGAATTTTTGCGGTTTTGATGGTTGCATTTGGTGCGCTTGATAATGATTATCGCGATTGTAGCTTGAAATGCTTTGAAAAATCGCATGATGCCATTCCGCGACTGTCGGTGTCTGCTGGTACTGTCGGATATCAGCGGCGGGTTATTGGCGAAGAAATTTACGTGCGCTATGATCGAGCCGTGAATAATGGCCCATTTCAACACATAATGGGGGCTTCCGTCACGTCGGACCAAGATATTTGGTTAGGATTAGGACATGCCTATTCCACTAAGCTTGGCCAAAGCGATTTTTACACAGAGTTGCATGCTATGACAGGCCTTTATTTCCAAGGCAACGGTCAGGATTTGGGCGGATTGCTAGAGTTTCGATCAGGCATCGAAGTCGGATATGAATTAAAATCAGGTTGGCGCATGGGGCTAAGCCTCGATCATCGCTCTAACGCCGAGCTTGGTCGTATCAATCCGGGCCTTGAAACGTTTCAAGTTCGGATATCAGCGCCTCTCTAGGTTACTTAACGTAAAATGGATTCCAGAGTCTTGTGTTTGTGTCAACTCGCGCTACCATACCTTGATATAAAATCTCAATGGGAGGAGAGCTTATGAAATCTACACTCGCAAAATTCGCTGTCGCAGCTGTGACACTTAGCTTTGCCACAGAGGCAATGTCAGAAGAATGGAACGTGTCTGTTTGGGGCAAACGCCGTGCATTTACAGAGCATGTTGAAAAGCTAGCGGAATTGGTATCAGCCAAAACAAATGGCGAATTCACGATGAATGTAAGCTATGGTGGTTTGTCCAAGAATACAGAAAACCTTGATGGTATTTCGATTGGGGCATTTGAAATGGCTCAATTCTGTGCCGGCTATCACCGCGATAAAAACCCATCTATTACTGTACTAGAGCTGCCATTCCTTGGAGTGAACAGCCTAGAAGAAGAAGTCGCAGTAAGCCATGCCGTATATGCGCACCCAGCCGCAGCCAAAGATTTGGCGCGTTGGAATGCAAAATTGTTGATGACCTCGCCAATGCCGCAATATAACCTTGTCGGGACAGGTGAGCCTATCGAAACACTCGAAGGCATGAAAGGTATGCGCGTGCGTGCAACCGGCGGGTTGGGCGAAGCGTTCAAAGCCGTGGGTGCGGTGCCAACGTCGGTGACCAGTTCCGAGGCTTATAATGCCATGGAATCGGGTGTTGTTGACACGGTCGCCTTTGCACAACATGCGCATTTGTCGTTCCGCACAATCGACCAAGCCACTTGGTGGACAGAGAACCTTAACCCGGGCACAGTGAACTGTCCTGTTGTTGTGAATATTGACGCTTACGAAGGTCTATCAGATGCGCACCGCGATGCATTGGATAGCTCTATCGACGAAGCGATTGCCTTTTACCTAGAAAACTACGGCACTTTGCTTGATCGTTGGGAAGGCATCCTTGCCGAGAAAAATGTCAAGAAAGTCAACTTTTCGGACGAACAGCTTGCGTCATTCCGTGCTCTTGCTGCGGACCCAATCCGTCAAGCTTGGATCGAAGACATGACGGCGCAGGGTATTCCCGGTCAGGAATTGTTTGATCTGGTGATGAAAACTTTGAACGATATGCGCTAAGCATACGAGGGGCAGGCATGTTCTGCCCCTTTTCACATACAGGAGGGGCGCATGGCAGGTGCAGCCGTGTTAGAAGATGGCTCTATGCTCAGCCGTCTTGATCGAACACTTTATTCCTTAGAGCAAAAAGTCGCAATTTTTTCTGGTATAATGACATTGATGCTGATGGTGCTTGCCGTCGTGTCGGTCACGGGGCGATTGGTGTTTAACCAGCCATTGCCGGGCTATGTGGATTGGATTTCCCAAGCCTTGCCGTTTATTGCGTTCCTTGGATTGTCCTACACGCAACGCGATGGGGGGCACATCCGCATGGACATTGTGGTTGGACAATTGCGCGGTCGCGCGCTTTGGTTTGCTGAATTTTTGACCTCGCTTGTCACGTTGTTTATTATAATCGTGCTTATTGTTGGGGCATGGTCGCATTTCGGGCGCAGCTTTGATTGGGCCGCCCCATTGTTTAGCCGTGACAGTACGATTGATCTTAACTTGCCGATTTGGCCGACTAAAATCCTTGTTCCGTTGATGTTTAGCATTCTTGCACTGCGCTCTATCATTCAAATCGTTGGATATGGGCGTGCGTTTTTCTTGGGACTGGACAGCCCGGTTGCTGTGCCACTTATACAATCTGTCGCTGAACAAGCCGCTGCAGAAGCAGCCCTTGTTGTCGAAGAAAAAGGGAACTGATCATGGAACCGATTGATATTGGCATCGCTGTTTCAGGCGTTCTATTTGTGTTTGTTGTCCTTGGTATGCGTGTCGCCTTTGCTGCTGCTTTGGCGGGGTTTTTGGGGCTTATTTGGATCTTTTGGGCCAAAAAGGGCTATGATCCAGAGGATTTCAGTTGGGCCTTTAATGTTGCGATGAAAACCGCAGGGCAGGTCCCACATTCCAAAGTGTCAACAGAAAGCCTGTCGCTTATTCCGACGTTTATCTTGATTGGGTATTTGGCCTATTACGCAGGGCTGACCAAGGCCTTGTTCGAGGCGGCAAAGCGTTGGGTTGGTTGGCTGCCCGGTGGGATGGCTGTGTCAACGATTTTTGCCACAGCTGGATTTGCTGCGGTGTCTGGTGCATCTGTTGCCACGGCAGCAGTGTTCGCGCGTATTGCAATTCCAGAAATGCTCAAGGTTGGGTATGACAAACGCTTTGCGGCGGGTGTTGTAGCCGCTGGTGGAACCTTGGCATCGCTCATTCCGCCCTCTGCTATTTTGGTGATTTATGCCATTATCGTGGAACAAAACGTTGGTATGCTTTTGTTGGCTGGATTTATACCGGGGGCGTTTTCTGCGCTGATATATGGTGGATTGATTGTTTTGCTTGCACTCAGCATCAAGAATTTTGGACCACCAGTCCGAGGTTACACATGGGGCGAACGTTTTAAATCGCTGCCGCCCGCCATGCCGATTTTCTTTGTGGTCTTTATCATCATCTTCTTCATCTATAATCCGTTTGGGGACCAAGCTTTTGGAACGCCCACAGAAGGCGGTGCGTTGGGGGCAGCTGTCGTGTTGATATATGCGCTTGCGCGGGGCATGAAATGGAAGCAGTTGAGTACTGCATTGATGGAAACAGCCAAGCTAAGTGCGATGATCTTTGCAATTATTTGGGGCGTGTTGATCTATGTTCGCTTTTTGGGATTTGCTCAGCTGCCAGCAGCTTTTGCCGAGTATATTTCCGGTCTCGAACAATCGCCAATGATCACCTTGCTCTTTATCTTGTTGGCCTATGCGATCTTGGGCATGTTCATGGATGCGATTGGGATGCTGTTGTTGACATTGCCGGTTGTCTATCCTGCGATTATGGCCTTGAACGGTGGTGAATTTGTCAGTGCCGCTGATAGCGCCTTTGGTATGAGCGGCCCGATGTGTGCGATTTGGTTCGGGATATTGGTGGTGAAAATGGCTGAATTCTGTTTGATCACGCCGCCTATCGGGTTGAATTGTTTCGTCGTGGCGGGTGTGCGCGATGATATTAGCGTCCAAGACGTGTTCCGCGGTGTGATCCCGTTCTTTGTGGCGGATGCGGTAACAATTGGTTTGCTGGTGGCATTTCCACAGATTGTGTTGTGGTTGCCTTCTCAGGTCTAGCATATGCGCAGACTTGCAAAAACAAAGGGCGCTCTTAGGCGCCCTTTTTCATGTCATAGACCTTTGGCAAGGGCATCAAAATCCCTTAGTCGTGCAATCAAATCACTTAGTTCGTGAAGCGGCACCATGTTTGGCCCGTCGCTTGGGGCGGTGTCTGGGTCTTGGTGTGTTTCGATGAACAGCCCAGCCACGCCAACAGCACAAGCAGCCCGCGCCAACACAGGAACAAATTCGCGCTGTCCGCCCGAGCTGGTGCCATTACCGCCCGG
This sequence comes from Paracoccaceae bacterium, assembly GCA_024639125.1. GTDB lineage: Bacteria > Pseudomonadota > Alphaproteobacteria > Rhodobacterales > Rhodobacteraceae > JAHEJA01. Next base: position 17,350 of record JAHEJA010000016.1, on the reverse strand, counting down.
TTGTTGGACAGAATGCGTTGCATCAAAGATCACAGGGTAACCCGTTTCCGCCATCGTTGGCAAACCACGAAAATCAGTGACCAATGTGTTGTAACCAAAGGATGTTCCGCGTTCGCAAAGCATGATGTTGTCATTGCCTGTGCTCGCTACTTTGTGAGCAACGTTTTGCATATCCCAAGGTGCAAGGAATTGACCTTTTTTGATGTTGATCGCTTTGCCAGTCTTACCGGCGGCTAACAAAAGGTCAGTTTGGCGGCACAAGAAGGCAGGGATCTGGATCACGTCCACAACGTCGCCTGCGGCAGCACATTGCGTGGTTTCATGCACATCCGTAAGAATTGGACAGCCGAATTCAGATCGCACATCGTCCAAGATCCGCAACCCTTCGTCCATGCCAATACCGCGCTGGGCCGTTAGCGAAGACCGGTTCGCTTTGTCATAACTGGCTTTGAAAATGAATTTTGTGTTTGATGCAGCACAGGCTTTGGCAATGGCCTCTGCCATCATCATGCTGTGATCGCGGGTTTCCAATTGGCAGGGGCCAAGGATCAACGAAATAGGATTGTTTCCGCCAAAGGGAATAGAGCCAATGGTTACTGTTTTTGTGGGTGTCATAGGGTGTCCAATACTGATTCAATACGGGCCACATCTTCTGGGTTGTTGAGTTCCCAGAAAACGCGCCCTTTGCCGTCGACTTCGACGCATTTTATTTTGTGCCCATGTTCCAAAAAGCGCAGCTGTTCCAATCCTTCTAGCTTTTCCAAACGACCTTCGGGCCATGTGCCATAAGCAGCAAGCGCCTGTGGCGTATAGGCATAAACGCCGACATGGTGGAAAACAGGAATGTGCGCATCGCTAGGCAATTTATTGATATCAACAAAAGGCACCACTTCTTTGGAAAAATAAAGCGCGTGACCGGCATTGTCAAACACCGCAGTCGTCCCCCCGACGCGATCGTTTTTGCGATCTTCGGTGAAATGCCCATAGGTCAGACGATCCAGCCGAAGCACAGGTGTCGCCATGCCGGCTTGGGTGTCTGTTGCCATGGCTTTGATCAAGTCTTCGACAAACCAGTGGGGGGTAAGCGGGGCGTCGCCTTGTAGGTTTACATAGAGATCGGCATCCAGATTGGCATTCCGCACAGCTTCGGCACAGCGGGCGGTTCCGTTTTCGCAGGCTTCAGATGTCATGATAACGTCTGCCCCAAACGCCTTGGCTGCGGTTTGGATCCGGTCATCATCCGTGACCACATAAACCGCATCCGCTCCGGTCACACGACAGGCCGCTTCCCAGCTCATTTGAATAAGACTTTTGCGCGTTCCATCCGGTAATGTCAGTTCGGCCAATGGTTTGCCCGGATAGCGCGAGGACGCATATCGGGCAGGGATCAAGATTATCGTTTTCATGCAACACCTGCGCGCAAGAGATCGTGGATATGTAGGATGCCTTGGGGTTTGTTATGTTCATCAACAACCACAAGAACGCTGATTTTTTTGGTATTCATAACCAACAAAGCTTCTGCGGCGAATTGATCAGCCGAAGCCGTGATCGGATTTTGGCTGGCGATATCACCGGCGGTTTTGTCCATCAAATGATGCATGTGGCGGCGTAAATCCCCATCGGAAATGACGCCGAGCAAGCGATCATCTTGGGTCACAGCAGCAATGCCAAACCCCTTTGAGGTCATTGTGATGAGGGCGTCTTGCATAGGCGTGGTATGCGCAATAACGGGAACATCGTCGCCTATGTGCATCAATTGTCCCACCTTGGCCATCTGCGCGCCCAGTTTGCCACCGGGATGAAACACCCGAAAATTTTCTGGGCGAAAATCACGTCGCTCCATCAAAGCAACAGCCAAAGCATCCCCCAAAGCCAATGTTAGGGTCGTCGATGTTGTCGGAGCCATGCCAATGGAACAGGCTTCTGGCGCATTCGGCAAAGCCAAACGGAAATCCGCGGCTTGCATCAAGGTGCTGTCTGGTTTGGATGAAATTGCCATCATCGGAATGGAAAACCGACGCGTATGTGCCACAATATCGCGCAGTTCACTGGTTTCGCCCGAGTTGGATATCAGCAAGCACATGTCATCTGATGATATCATCCCCAGATCACCATGGCTGGCTTCTGCCGCATGGACGAAATGAGACGGTGTTCCTGTACTTGCCAAAGTTGCGGAAATCTTGCGCCCGATATGACCAGATTTCCCGATGCCCGACACAATTACACGCCCTTTGCAGGATAAAATTGCCTCTATCGCAGGGCCAAAATCTGTGGGTAATTCGTTTGAGAGGCGGATCAAAGCATCCGCTTCAATTTGCAAAACGCGTTTGGCAACTGTGATCGTTTCAGTTAGGTGATCGGTCATATTTAGCTCCTTAGCTGCGTCCGTAATATGTTTTATACCACGCGACAAAAGCAGCCACTCCGGTTTGGATATCGGTCTTTGGCACATATCCCGTCAAGGCTTGCAAAAGCGATGTATCCGCCCATGTTGCAGGAACATCACCCGGTTGCATATCCATAAAGGTCTTTTGTGCTTCTTTCCCCAAAGATGTTTCAATCGCCTTTATGAAATCACCTAATTCAACAGGATCGTTGTTCCCGATGTTCAAAACCCGAAATGGCGCAACCGGAGACAGGCTATCAGCCACCTCGGGTACGGGCGTATCCGTCGGGGGGGTGTCGATCAGCATGATCAATGCCCGTGCAAGATCATCGACATATGTGAAATCACGGCGCATGTTTCCGTGGTTGAACACTTTGATCGGTCGATCATTGACGATCGCATCTGTAAACAAGAATGGCGCCATGTCCGGGCGTCCCCACGGACCATAGACCGTGAAGAACCGAAACATCGTAATTGGCAGTCCGTAAAGATGCGCATAGGAATGCGCCATCGATTCCGTTGCCTTTTTCGTTGCGGCATAAAACGACATCTGGTGATCGGCTTTTTGCGTTTCTTGGTATGGCATCTCGGTATTCGCACCATATGCGCTTGACGTGGATGCAAGCAGCATATGTTTGGGCGGTGTGGCGCGCGCGGCTTCTAAAATTTCAAAAGTACCATTGATATTGCTTTGTAAATACGTGCGCGGCGATTCAATCGAATAGCGCACACCGGCTTGGGCGGCCAAGTGAACAACGGCGTCGAATTTCTCTTTGGCAAATAGATCGATCAAAAGCCCTTCGGTTTCGATCGCGCCTTCTAAGAATTGAAACTTTTGATGTTCCGTTAATGCTGCAAGGCGCGCTTGCTTTAGGCTGACATCATAATAGTCGTTCAGATTATCAATACCGGTGACACTATGTCCTTGGTCTAATAACTGGCGTGCGCAATTTGCACCAATAAATCCGGCTACCCCGGTTACAAAAACATGCATAGAAATCTTTCCTCACTTCATGAACGCACAGATAGCTGACAATTCCGGCATTGTCAGCCCGTTAGATCATCAAAGCCATAGGTCGCCAAAGCGGAGATTTTTGGTCTTTTCACTGCTAAAATAGGACAAAAACCATATTGATTGGGTAATGGGTGAAAATATTGGAACTCTTGGGTTCAATTTATAGGCAACACTATGATATGCGCCGAATGAAACCGTAAAAAATCCATGTGACCAATCATATGACCACGTCTTCTTTACATCACCACGCCCGCCTGTCCGTCGCCCCTATGATGGATTGGACGGATCGGCATTGCCGCTATTTTCATCGTGTTATGTCACGCGAGACGTTGCTTTATACGGAAATGGTGACTTCGCCTGCTTTGGTTCGAGGTGGGGCGTTACATCTATTGGCCTATTCTCAACAAGAGCATCCCGTTGCTTTGCAGCTTGGGGGATCCGATCCCGCCGAGCTTGCCGAAGCGGTGCGCATTGGGGCCGAGGCGGGATATGATGAAATCAACCTGAATGTGGGATGCCCGTCAGATCGGGTGCAATCGGGTACTTTTGGTGCGATTTTAATGAAAGACCCCGCCCGTGTAGCCGCCTGTTGTGCCGCAATGCAAGCGGCAGTGGATGTTGAGGTCACGGTCAAGTGTCGGATAGGCGTGGATGAGCAAGATCCGCACGAAGTCTTGCCTGCCTTTTTGGATCAGGTCGCGGCGGCAGGTGTCAAACGTTTCACCATCCATGCCCGCAAAGCATGGCTTCAAGGGTTAAGTCCAAAAGAAAACCGCGATATACCGCCATTGGATTATGACCTTGTTTACAAAATGAAACAAAAATTCCCGGATCTGCATCTGTCGGTAAACGGGGGGATTACAACATTGACTGAGGCCAAGGCGTTTTTGGAAAATGGCTTGGATGGTGTCATGGTTGGACGGGCGGCTTATCATGCGCCTGCTGATATTCTCATTGCCGCCGATGCGGAAATTTTTGGCCAAGGATCGCCGCGGGATCTATTTGATGTGGTCCACGAGATGATGCCCTATATTCGCGCTCATTGCGATAAAGGCGGCAAGCTGAGCCAAGTCACCCGTCACATGCTTGGGCTGTTTTCTGGGCGTCCTGGGGCGCGGTATTGGCGGCGCACATTGTCCGAAAATGCGCATCGCGCTGGGCCTGATTTGGTGCTAGAGGCCTTGGCCAAAGTCCAAGAGCAAGCCGCCTTGATTGAATAGGCCTTGTTCTAATTTCAAAGCGCGATAGGGTGCATTCAACAGAGATAGGGGCCACTAATGCCAGATGTTAATCTTTTGCTTATGATGATTTTTATGTTGCTCTTTATTGGCGCCTTTGCCGGTGTTTTGGCGGGGCTCTTGGGCGTTGGTGGCGGCATAGTCTTGGTGCCTGCGTTCTTTTATGCGTTCAAGACATTGGGGTATGAAGGCCCGCAATTGATGCAGATGTGTTTGGCCACGTCATTGGCGACAATCATTGTGACATCGGTGCGCTCTGTGTTGAGCCACAATAAAAAAGGCGCGGTGGATTGGGCAATTTTGCGGACGTGGGCGCCGGGCATTGCTGTTGGGGCATTGCTGGGGGTTATGATTGCGTCGCAGCTACGATCAAATGTGTTGCAAGCGATCTTTGGCATATTAGCGATCATTGTCGGCCTTTACATGAGCTTTGGTAAATCAAACTGGCGCTTGGGCCAAGCGATGCCAACTGGGGTCAAACGCGCGGCGTTGTCGCCTGTGCTTGGGTTTATGTCGGTGCTAATGGGCATCGGTGGTGGTAGCTTTGGTGTGCCTATCATGAGCCTCTTTAATGTTCCCATTCATCGCGCTATTGCGACGGCTGCTGGGTTTGGCGTTTTGATTGCGGTTCCGTCGGTTGCAGGGTTTCTGTTGGTCCCTATCGATCCTGCGTTTCGACCGCCCTTTACAATTGGGTCTGTAAACCTTGTTGCTTTTGTGACGATCATTTCCGTCACGCTTATTACTGCTCCGATTGGCGCGCGCTTGGCGCATTCTATGGATGCCAAGCCCCTTAAACGCGTGTTCGGCGGCTTCTTGGTTTTGGTGGCGCTTAACATGTTGCGCAAGGCCTATGGTTTCTGATCCATTTGTCCGCGACGGCTGGGTTACGTTCCCGTATTGCGAAACGCGGGCAAAGTGGTGTTCGGTTGCACATCACATTGCGCTGGGCGTGCAGGCTGATCCGGATATGATTAAGCAATGGTTGCAATGCCAAGGAACCTGGTTTGTCGGGGTAGAAGCCTTGGCGACCACACAAACAGGCCAGATCAAGCAAACACCGCTTGATGATGCGTTGTTGCAGTTTATCGCCAAATTTCAGCTCGCTCCAATGCCGCCCGCACAGCTTTCGATTATGTATCAAGGGTATCCGAAACCCAGAGACGGGGATAGCGCCGCCGCTGCGATGTATCGTCGTGATCGAGATGCCGCACATGTGGATGGGCTACATGCCATTGGAACCCCCAAGCGGCGGTTCCTAAAAGAAGCGCATGCCTTTGTATTGGGTATTCCGCTGAACGATGCGGATGCTTTGGCAAGTCCGATGGTCATTTGGGAAGGGTCGCATCACATCATGCGTGCGGCTTTTCATGCACATTTGTCGAACATATCTATCAAGGATTGGTCAACCACAGACCTCACCGAGACCTATCTTGCCGCCCGTAAGACCGTTTTTGAAACATGTGAGCGCAAAGTGGTGCACGTTCCAGTCGGTGCAGCCTATGCGATCCATCCTTTGATGTTACATGGTGTAGCCCCATGGCAAGAGGGGGCGCAGGCACCCAAGGCGGGGCGCATGATTGCTTATTTTAGGCCAGAATTTGAAAACTGGGCGCAGTGGTTAGCATAATTAAACGCTATTGCGTGACCCGCGCCGCACGTCCGCCACGGCGTTTCTTAAGCGATGCGGCACGCGTGGGCAATGCGTCCATGACTGCTTTGCGTTCGTCGCCCGACATTTTGGACCATTTTGTGATTTCATCAATCGACCGCAAGCAGCCTGTGCAAATCCGTTCGACCGGATGCACAACGCATATCTTAATACAGGGAGATTCTATTTCGGCCCGTGACCAAATATCGTCTTTCACTGTTTGTCCCACCTTTTGTTACGGTCAAAGATATGAAAATCTATCTAACACACCCTGAAGAATATACGACGCGGCAACATGGTCAATGACCTCTGCGCGACGCTTTCGTGTCGTATCCGCCTCCAAGAGCGCTTTTTCTGCTGCAACTGTCGATAGGCGTTCATCCCAAAATCCAATAGGGACCTCGGTTAGGCGTCCTAGATTTCGGGCAAAGGCACGTGTCGATTGGCATCGCACACCTTCGGTACCATCCATATTGCGCGGCAAGCCCAAAATAATTGCTCCAATTTCACGTGTCTTGATCAGCTCAAGCAACCGATCTGCATCGGCCGTAAATTTGGTTCTTTTGATCGTCTCAATTGGCGTCGCTGTGGACCAAAGTCGGTCAGAAATTGCCACCCCTATGGTTTTGGTCCCCAAATCCAATCCCATAACGGCACACATTGGACGCAAGGTCGCATGTAATTCCTCTACGGTGTCATAAATCATTCTTTTAGCCCAGCTTGCGTCGCGGCTGCTTCTATGGCGCTTAGGTCTCTTGGGGATTGACCAAAGATCTGCCGCGCTTCTGCTAAAATAGCGCGCGCCTTTTCAGTGTCGCCCAAAACGGTCAAAGCGTTGATCAGCCGCGCCCACTCGGCAGAGCTCCCGCCCTCAGAGGCGAGGCGTTCCGACAATTGAGACACCATGTTTTGCACCATAGCTTGACGATCTTCTGCGCTTAGATCGGATGCAGCTGCCATATCGGATGCCGATGGTCCACGCAGCTCATCCTCTTCTGGCGGGAGGACAAAATTGTTTTGCCCGGCCAACATAGCAATTTCCTCGATCTGTTGGCGTACAGGCGGCATCCAAGGGTCTTGGGGATCAGAGATCCGCAATAAATCGTTCCAGATACGGAATGTTAAATCTGGACGACCGTTTTGCGCCATCATCAGCCCAATATAGTACCGCGCCGCGCCATTTTCTTTATCTCTGGCCAAAACTGCGCGTAATGCGGTTTCTGCTTCGGGGGATATGTATCCATTTGCCGATAGGATAAGGGCTTCGGCATAATCAAAATAATCGTCAGCGGTCGCTTGATCGGCTTTGATCGACAAAACGCGACCCTGAGCTTGTGCTGCGGCTTGATAGTTTTCAAGGCTGGCTTCTGCACGTGCAAGCAATGTGTTCCCCTGAAGGTCATTAGGCTTTGCTGCTACGGCTTCGCGCAATTTTTCGATCAGCTCGCCGTATTTGCCTTCGGGAAGGGGGATAGCAACGGATGCCGGCAATCTTGCAATAAAATCATCCTGTGATGGCCGTGTTTCCAACAAATCCTGAGCACGATCCTTGCGCGCCTGCAACGGAAGGTCAGGATAGCCCGGCGCACCAATGTCCATATACAAGAGCGTCGTGCCTGCTATTAACGTTAATGCGAACACGCCTGATAGCGTGTATTTCGTTAACTTAGACGGATTACCCAGTGCCGCGTGTTGCACTGTATCAAGCGACAAAATGCGCCGCGATACTTCTGTGCGGATGCGCTGGGCTTCTTGTTCGTTGACGATCCCGCGGTCTAGGTCACGATCCACATCCTTTAGCTGATCTTTATAAACCTGCATATCGACGTCGTCATCGCGCGTCGGCGCTTTTACCCAAAGGGCTGCGAAAAAACTTAGCGAAATCAACACCGCAAGTGCAATTGAGAAAAACCAAAAGTTCATAGTGCCTCCAGCTGTTGCGCTACACTTAATGTGCATTTGCCAAATTAAAAAGGGGCAATGATTGAACTGTAATCAGATGTCGCAAGTCAGGGACTTTGTGACGCTCTGGATCGGTGGTAAATATCGGGGATAAGGCAAAAGAGAACTCTCACCACATGGGAACCGGATTCGACGTTATGAAACGATATTCAGTCTTTGCAGTCGCCCGCGAGGCCGCACGCTATCACACGGGATGGGAACGCGCTTGGCGCAGCCCAATGCCGAAAAAGAAATACGACGCCATCATCATTGGTGCCGGTGGTCATGGTTTGGCAACGGCCTATTACCTTGGCAAGAATTACGGCATCACAAATGTCGCTATCTTGGAAAAGGGATGGCTTGGCGGTGGTAACACGGGCCGTAACACGACGATTATCCGATCAAACTATCTTCAGGATCCGTCCGCAGCGATCTATGAAAAAGCCCGTAGTTTGTATGAAACCATGTCGCAGGACTTGAACTATAACGTGATGTTCAGCCCGCGCGGTGTGATGATGCTTGCGCAGACAGAACACGAAGTGCGTGGATATCTGCGCACTGCACATGCCAATGCGCTTCAAGGTGTCTCTACTGAATTCATCACGCCCAAGCGTGTCAAGGAACTGGTGCCGATCATGAATATCGACGGCCCGCGCTATCCGGTATTGGGCGCGCTCTGGCAGCCACGTGGCGGCACTGCGCGGCATGATGCGGTTGCTTGGGGCTATGCACGTGCTTGTTCTGACATGGGCATGGATGTGATCCAGCAATGCGAAGTGACGGCAGTACGTCGTGAGGGTGGCAAAGTCGTGGGTGTTGATACGACAAAAGGGTCCATTGATTGTAATAAATTGGGCATCGTGGTCGCGGGCAATTCAGGCGTTGTTGCCGAAATGTCTGGTTTCCGCCTTCCTGTTGAATCGCTTGCGCTTCAAGCGTTGGTGTCTGAGCCGATCAAACCATGCATGGATGTGGTTGTTATGGCAAACACCGTGCATGGCTACATGAGCCAATCTGACAAGGGCGAAATGGTGATCGGCGGCGGAACCGACGGGTTCAACAACTATACACAGCGCGGCAGCTTCCATCACATCGAAGAAACCGTGCGCGCGCTTGTCGAAACCTTCCCGATGATTTCACGTCTGAAAATGCTCCGCCAATGGGGTGGCATCGTTGATATGACCGGTGACCGGTCTCCGATCATTTCCAAAACACCGGTTGAAAATGTATTTATCAACTGTGGTTGGGGCACAGGTGGGTTCAAGGCGATCCCCGGATCAGGTTGGGCGATGGCTGAATTAATGGCCAAAGGCGAACCCGGTCCCTTGGCCGAAGAATTCCGTATGACACGTTTCCGCGAAGGCCAGTTCATCGACGAAAGCGTCGCTGCTGGCGTTGCACACTAAGGAGGATCAGATGCTAATCCTTGAATGCCCGTATTGTGGCGTCCGCGCCGAAGAAACAGAATTGCACGCAGGCGGCGAAGCGCACCTGAAACGCTTTGGTCCAGGCTCATCGGACGATGATTTCGAAGGCTATCTTTTTGCGCGTGAAAACCCCAAAGGCGTGCACCTAGAACGCTGGCGCCATGTCAACGGCTGTGGAAAATGGTTCCACGCTGCGCGCTGCACAATGACACTCGAAGTGTTCGGCACCTACAAAGCCCAAAGCTTCGAGCCACCGCAAAACGTCAAAGACGCAATCAGCGCCAAGCGCCCAGGTTGGTCCTGGAGGAATTTCTCATGATCTTCTTCTTTTCCAAAATATCCTCGCCGAAGGCATCCTTGCTTTCAACCCATGTAAAGGGTCGTTAAAATGAGCACACGTTTACAAACAGGCGGACGCCTTCTTGATACTTCAGTTGCCCGTGAATTTACCTTCAACGGCAAGCGGATGACCGGATACGACGGTGATACTCTCGCCTCGGCGCTTTTGGCCAATGATCAAATGATGGTTGGACGTTCGTTCAAATATCACCGTCCACGGGGTGTTGTTGCCTCTGGCGCCGAAGAGCCAAATGGATTGGTCAACATGGGGGAAGGTGCATTTTTTGAACCAAACCAACGTGTGACAACGACCGAAATTTTCGATGGGCTCAAAGCGACATCGCAAAACCATTTTCCAAGCTTGGAATTTGATATCGGTGCGGTAAACACCTATTTGTCTCGGTTTCTTCCGGCGGGATTTTACTACAAAATGTTCATGTACCCACGTGCCTTCTGGAAACATGTCTATGAACCCTTCATCCGTCAATCAGCGGGTTTGGGCAAAGCGCCAAAAGAAATGGATGCGGATCGCTACGAACATTTCTATGCGTTCTACGATGTCGTCGTTGTTGGCGGCGGTGTTGCTGGTCTTCAAGCTGCCAAGGCGGCGGCTCTGCGCGGTGTCAAAGTTCTTCTTATGGAACAAACCGCCCATTGGGGGGGCCGCGCGCCTGTAGATGGCGGTGACGTTGACGGCGCTGCTGCACAAGTCTTTGTTGACACGCTTGTTGCTGAATTGTCAGCCATGGACAATGTTGTCATGAAAACCCGTATGATGGGGGCTGGTGTGTATGATCACGGCTACTTGTTGGGCTACGAGCGCGTCCGCGATCATGCCCCCAAGGTCAAGGGTCCACGCCATCGCCTATGGCGTATCCGCGCAGGTCAGATTATCACCGCCACAGGGGCTATTGAACGTCCTTTGTCCTTTGCTGGAAATGATATTCCCGGTGTTATGCTGGCTTCTGCCTTGCGTGATTATGTCGTGAACTATGGCGTTTCGATTGGGGATCGCACAGTTGTTGTTACTAACAACGATGATGCCTATCGCACGGCTTTGATCCTGAAAAACGCCGGTTTAGAAGTTCCGGTCATCCTTGATGCACGCGCAGGTGGCGGCGGTGCCTTGGCACAAGCGGCACGTGATGCAGGGATCCGGGTCGAGAATGGGAAAGCCATTGCCAAAGTCAAAGGCGGCAAGCGCGTAAAGAGCGTTGCAATCTGTGCCCAAGCTGGCGAAGGCTCTGTTCTAGAAGAAATCGAATGCGATGCCGTGGCCATGTCTGGTGGCTGGTCGCCGGTTGTCCACTTGTGGTCGCATTGTGGTGGCAAATTGGTGTGGGACGATGCGGATGCAATGTTCCGACCCAACCCAGAAAAAGCCCCGACAGGTGAAAAAGGCGAAGCCTTTGTTTTGACCGCAGGATCTGCCTCAGGGCATTTCGGTTTGGACGCTATTTTGCAAGACGCAACAGACGCGGGAAAAACAGCGGCGGCGCAAATGGGCGGCAAGCCTGTTGACGTCATCGCGCCGGCGGCATCAGCACGGAACGAAGCGCCGCTTGAGCCGGTTTGGATGATGCCACAAGGGGCAAACATCAAATTGCGGATGAAAGCCTGGCTTGATTTCCAAAACGACGTCAAAGTCAGCGACGTTCAATTGGCAGCACAAGAAGGCTTTGAAAGCGTTGAACATACCAAACGCTACACCACATTGGGCATGGCAACCGATCAAGGTAAACTTTCCAATATCAATGGTTTGGCGACTTTGGCGGGGGCATTGAATGCACCGATCGAAAAAGTGGGAACAACAACATTCCGCCCACCTTACACGCCTATTTCAATGGCCTCTATTGCGGGTTCGGCGCGGGCAGAGGTGTTTCAACCTATTCGCAACACACCGATCCAAGCATGGCACGATGCAAATGGCGCCTATTTTGAACCCGTTGGTCATTGGCGTCGTCCATATTGTTTCCCACGCACAGGCGAAACACATGCACAAGCGGTTGAGCGAGAAATCTTGCAGACGCGCAAATCTGTTGGGCTATTGGATGCGTCTACGCTGGGTAAAATCATCGTCAAGGGCCCGGATGCCGGCAAGTTTCTTGATATGCTGTACACCAACATGATGAGCACATTGAAGCCCGGTAAATGCCGCTATGGGTTGATGTGTTCGGAAAATGGTTTCCTTTCTGATGATGGTGTGGTGGCACGTATTGATGAGGACACGTTCCTTTGTCACACAACAACAGGTGGGGCGGATCGCATTCATGCGCATATGGAAGAATGGCTTCAAACTGAATGGTGGGACTGGAAAGTCTATACTGCGAATATCACCGAGCAATTGGCCCAAGTTGCTGTCGTCGGTCCCGATGCCCGCAAAGTTTTAGAAAAACTTGGTGGTATGGATGTGTCCAAAGACAGCCTTGCGTTCATGGAATGGAAAGATGGCGTATTGGGCGGATTTGATGCCCGCGTTTATCGCATTTCATTCTCTGGCGAGCTGTCGTATGAAATTGCCGTTCCCGCAAGCCAGGGCCGTGCGTTTTGGGATGCGCTAATGGATGCTGGCAAAGAGTTTGACGTGATGCCTTATGGCACCGAAGCCTTGCACGTGATGCGTGCTGAAAAGGGCTTTATTATGATCGGTGACGAAACCGATGGCACGGTTATCCCGCAGGATCTAGGATTACACTGGGCGTTGTCCAAGAAAAAAGAAGACTACTTGGGCAAGCGTGCGCAAGAGCGCAGTCACATGGTAGATCCGGAGCGTTGGAAACTTGTTGGTTTAGAAACCTTGGATGGATCTGTTTTGCCTGACGGTGCCTATGCTGTTGGTGAAGGGCATAATGCCAATGGCCAACGCAATATGATTGGTCGTGTGACATCCACATACTATTCCCCAACTTTGGGGCGTGGGATTGCGATGGGATTGATCAAGCATGGACCAGATCGTATGGGCGAGGTTGTCGAGTTTCCAAAAATAGATGGAACGCTCATCAAAGCGCGGATTGTGGATCAAGTGTTCTATGATAAAAACGGAGACAAGCAAAATGTCTAAGGTTGTAACTGCTTTAAATGGTGCATCGCACAAAGGCTACGTCACTGTGAGCGAAGCGCCGTTAACTGGCATGGTCACTTTGCGGGGTGATTTTTCGGCGGCAAATGTGAAAAAGGCCGTTATGACTGCGACGGGGTGTTCCATTCCGGATGTTCGGAAAATGACGTCAGAGGGCGATGTGCATGTCGGATGGATGTCGCCGGATGAATTGATTGTCCTTTGTGCATATGATGCGGCAAACACTGTTGTAGACGCGTTTCATGCAGCTTTGGCAGGTGAACATGGATTGGCGGTTAATGTTTCTGATGCACGCGCTAAATTTCAGATAACGGGTGATAGTGTGCGCGAAGTTGTCGCTAAATTGGCCCCTGTTGATATGGCTGAGTTTGAAATTGGGGAATTGCGCCGTACGCGGTTTTCACAAGTCGCAGCGGCGTTCTGGATGTCAGATAGCGCCACGGTTGACGTGATTTGTTTCAGGTCGGTGGGGCAATATATGTTCGATTTGTTGAAAATTTCGACCGAGCCCGGGTTCGAGGTCGGATCATTCTAAAATGGGCCGCCCTTTGGGGCGGCTCTGTTTTTTTGTCCTCTGACGAGGACATGCCTTTGGCAAGAGTATTTTTGCAAAAAGAAAACATCGGAAATTCGTCTCTTGGGGGTTGACCTTGGAACAAGGAAGGCAACATTTAGGGAAGACTGAATTTTTAACAGAAGGGGGCCCTGAAATGGCTTTTGAACTTCCTGACCTACCATATGCGCATGATGCGCTTGCAGATTTGGGCATGTCTAAAGAGACGCTAGAATATCACCATGACCTACACCACAAAGCCTATGTGGATAATGGAAACAAGTTGATTGCCGGGACTGAATGGGACGGCAAATCCTTGGAAGATGTTATCAAAGGTACGTACCAAGCCGGTGCAGTTGCGCAAAATGGCATCTTTAACAATGCGTCCCAGCATTGGAACCACATGCAGTTTTGGGAAATGATGGGGCCAACCGGTCGCGCCATGCCAAGCGAATTGGAAAAAGCGATTGTTGAGAGCTTTGGGTCGGTTGATAAGTTCAAAGAAGAGTTTGGCGCAGCTGGTGCGGGCCAATTCGGATCTGGCTGGTGCTGGTTGGTTAAAGACACCGATGGCGGCTTGAAGGTCACGAAGACCGAAAATGGCGTGAACCCTGTGTGCTTTGGTCAGACGGCGTTGTTGGGCTGCGATGTATGGGAGCATTCTTACTACATTGATTTCCGTAACAAACGTCCAGCATATTTGACTAACTTCCTAGACAATTTGGTCAACTGGGAAAACGTCGCGTCCCGTCTTTGATGTGATCGATTAGAAAACTTCGGCCCCGTGGACCTATGTTCGCGGGGCTTTTTTAGTGGAGACAGATGATGACAGAAGCAACAAAAGGCGTTTGGGCGGTTGTGTTGGCTTGTGTCGTTTGGGGGGTGTCTTCGTTATATTATAAGATGCTATCGCATGTTGTGCCAATCGAGGTCTTGGCACATCGGACATTTTGGTCCTTTGTTTTCTTTGCTTGCGTTTTGTTGGTTCAGCGGCGATTTTCAGCTTTGACGCAGGTCTTTAGGTCATTGAAATCATTTGGGATTGTTTCATTTGCATCTTTGATGATTGCTACAAATTGGTTCTGTTTCATTTATGCAATTCAGGTGGGGCGCGCAACCGAGGCGAGTTTTGGCTATTTTGTGTTCCCATTGGTCGCGGTTTCCTTTGGGGTGGTTTTGTTTCAAGAACGTTTGACGCTTGGGCAGAAGGTCGCGATTGGATTGGCTGTTCTTGCGGTATTGACCTTGGGGCTTGGGCAGGGGGTGATGCCTTGGATACCGCTTGTTCTGTCGATGTCGTTTGGTATCTATAGTGCGGTGAAAAAGGGTCTTGACCTTGGGCCAGTGGTTTCGGTGACCGCCGAAGTTGCTGTTCTATTGCCTATTTCCCTCAGTGTCTTGGCGTTCATGAACCTGTCTGGGACATCGAATGTTCATGGCGATCCTTTGACATTTGGGTTGCTCATGCTGTCAGGTCCATTGACGGGTATGCCGTTGATTTTGTTTTCCTATGCCACCAAGCGGGTGAATTTGGCCACGATTGGAATATTGCAATACATCAATCCGTCGCTTCAATTTTTATGCGCGCTCTTGATCTTTCAGGAACCTTTTGGGGCATGGTATGCTATTGCGTTTCCAATGATTTGGATTGCTTTGGTGATCTATAGTTTTGCAAGCCTAAGGCGGCGTTAGCTTAGGTGTTCTTGGGCTTGTGCAATCGTATCGACTGTTGTGAACAGTGTTTTGAGCGATGGGTCAGCAAAGCCTGATGCAATGATATGATCCAGCATCGTCAGCAGCGGTGTCCAATACCCATTAATGTTCAGCAGCAAGATAGGTTTTTGATGCAGGCCAAGTTGGGCCCATGTTAGGACTTCGAAAAATTCATCCAAGCTTCCTGCGCCACCTGGTAACACGACGATTGCATCGCTGTTCATAAACATGACTTTTTTGCGCTCATGCATGTTTTCGGTGATGACAAAGCTGGTTAGGTCGCGTTTGCCGACTTCTTCGTTCATAAGATGCGTGGGGATGACACCGAATGTTTCGCCGCCTTGTTTTTGAACGGCGCGCGCGACAGTTCCCATAAGCCCGACGTCGCCGGCGCCATAGACCAATCGCCATGAGTTCGCAGCGATCATTTCGCCAAGCTCAATCGCGGCTTTTTCAAAATCAGGGTGGTTGCCAAGGCGGGCACCACAGAATACACAAATTGACTTTTTCAACATTTTGCACCCCTATGCAGGAAGGATTTTGACCTTGCTATCCCTTGTTGATAAGGAGACGCAAGAGACAGCTTGGCCCTGGGGAGAATAATATGGGAAATGGCAGTGTAAATGGCAAAGGCATACTTGCCGGTGGCGCCCTAATTGCGATTGCTCTTGTTGGGTGGTGGTTTGATCGCCCACAGACAGAAATCAAGGCAAAACCGCCGACAACCGAGAGTACTGCGCCAAAGGATGCGGCGTCCCCAACGCCGGTTGTACCAGCGCCTCAGCCCGTGACCGAAGCTAATGACCCCGTTAATTCCGAAGGGTCTTTGGATATTGTTGATACGGTTAATTCTGATACCTTAGCGCCAGAAACACAGACAGAATCCGTGGCAAATGCTCAGGACCAAGATGCAGCACCGCTTGAGCCGGAAATAGAAACCGCTCAGGACACCGTAGTGACATCTGAAACAGAGGCATCCACCCAGATGTTACCAGTCATGGAAACGGCACGCGTCGATGCAGATGGATCCGCTGTGATAGCAGGTCAGGCCGCACCGGGTCAGACTGTGCGCATATTGATCGATGGGGGCGTGGTTGCTGAAACGCAGGCGGATAGCTCTGGTAACTATGCGGTTTTGTTTGATGTTGAACCCTCTGACGCAGCGCGCGTTATCTCTGTTGCGGTTGGTGACGGAGATGCCCAATTGGTGTCAGAGCAAGATTTGATCGTGATGCCAAACCAGGTTCAAGTTGCACAAGTTGAGCCAGTTGCAGTTGCCGCCACCGAACCCGTTTTGGATTTGGTTGTCAGCACCCAAGATGCTGTGGAATCCGTAGAAACCGCGACTGATTCCGGTGTTGACGCCCGCGACACACAAGCTGAAAACGTGGTCGAGGTTACGGCTACTGATCCTGATGCGGTGGCCCTAGCTGAAAACGTAGCAGAGCCGGTACCATCAAATGCGTCTGATTCTGAAACGCCTGATAATGTAACGGTGCCTGAAACAGCAGCCGAGCTTGCCTTGACCGAAAGCAGCAAAGCTGTTCAGGTCGACGAAGCTGTAACCGAGGTAGAGGCCAATCAATCTTCTGAGCCTCAGACAGCTCCGCAGGCAGCGCCCGAAACAAAGCCAGAAACAAAGCCCGAAACACCATCTGAAACACCATCTGACCCAGTTGAAGAAGTTACCACGCCCACAGTGTTGATGGCCTCCAAGGAGGGTGTCAAAGTTGTACAATCTGCAACCGAAGCGACAACAGATGTCACCTTGGATGCGATTAGCTATTCTGACCAAGGTGACGTGACGCTCACGGGGCGCGCTGCTGCGCGATCCCGTGTCCAAGTCTACGTTGACAATACGCTCATCGCCACCACAGATGCCGACGATCAAGGGGATTGGAACGTTGATCTAAATAATGTGGACCCTGGGGTCTATACGCTTCGGATCGACGAAGTGGATGATGCCAGCCAAGTGATATCGCGCATCGAAATGCCGTTCAAACGCGAA
>JAHEJA010000002.1:153644-172342 GCA_024639125.1 Paracoccaceae bacterium | reverse complement strand
GTGAGTCGATTCACTTACACCTAAAAGCTGGGAATCGCCAAAGGCAGATCAACCAAGCGATCAACAAAATCCAAATGCCCCGGAAGACATGTTTTTTCTAAATCATAGGTCCGAATTACGAAATCGCGGGCGCTACGCCCAAGGCGATCGCGTAGGTCCGGATCGTCAAGCAAGGTATCCAATTTATCAACAATGCCTTTGGTATCAAAGAAATCAACCAGCACACCCGTTTCATTATCTTTGATAGCTTCCAAAACTGGTGGCGTGTCACTGGCAAGGATTGCGGCCTGTGCGCTCATTGATTCGAGCAAGCTCCAGCTTAGGACAAACGGATATGTCAGATAGACGTGAACGCGGCTGACTTGGACCATGGATAAAAACTGATCATATGGCACCCGCCCCATAAAATGGACCCGCTGCCAATCTTGATCTGAAATTTGACCCCGCACTTCGTCGATAAAGATTTGTTTCCATGTCTTGCCTTGGGGGGGACGTGCGCCATAGCTAACATCATCGCCGCCAAGCATCACGATATGTGCGTTCGGACGCCGCTTTAGTATATCAGGCAATGCGCGCATAAAAATGTGATAGCCGCGATAGGGTTCTAGATTGCGGTTAATGAATGTTACGACTTCATCATTCCGCGTCAGTGTTAATCCATCATTGACGACAAGCTTGGCATCTATGTTTTGACACAGCATATCTGTGTTCACCCCATCATGCATGACTGTTATCTTGTCACGGAATGGTTGGGGAAAGGTATCTGCCTGAAAATGTGTTGGGCTTATTCCGGCTTCGGCAAAATCAAAATGCATGTGGTTATTAAGATTGCGAACCCTTAGACGCAGCGCATCTTTGGGTGTGCCTGTCTTGTCGAATTCCGGATCGAAATTCATATAGGGATATTCGGGCAAGTGATAAAATTCGCAATAAAGCCCGATGCGCGCATTCGGCCAGACATCCTTTAGGAACATGCTTTCGCCCCACCCATGATGGGCCAAAATGACATCCGGTTCAAAGCCTTGTTGCTTTAGCTGCATCGCCCCGTCGTAACAGGCTTCGCCACGGATTATTTTTGTCTCCAGATCGACAACCCAAGGATGACCTCCTTTGGCGTTGCCGCGCTTGATTTGATAGGGAACTACGCGAATTCCCTTCCAAATAGCGGGTTTTTTGACCTTGGGCGTCAATGCAACAACTTCATCACCGCGTGCCGCCAAAGCAGGGCCAAGGTGTTTGTATTGCCCAGGAAAATTCTGGTGGATAAGAAGAATGCGCATGTCGCTTTACCGCTTAAAAGTTTTAACTGTTTGACCATAGTTATGCACAGTGTGCCAGTCAAATATGCCCATCAAACGTGCCAATCAAAACGATCATCCGCGCATTTTTCCAAAAGTGGCCTATTTGCACCCATCGCCGATATATGATGCGACAGAGCCACATGAATAACCAAGCCTGTTGGGAACATATTCCCCAAGCATAAATTGGGAATACGTTATCCAAACATAAATTCCAGATGGTTTAGATGGGTCACCTAACATTGATGCTGCTGCAACTGCCATTGCAACGCACGCCGCAGTGATGACAACCCAGTCTATCGTTATCGCCCCAGAATCATCGTTGTAAAATTCATGAGCTATATTTCTTATTTGTTGTAACATTTAACGCGCCCTTACACCTTCGCTTCGTTATTTCACCCTCACAAGTAGCCAAGACCTATGTTCCAAATTAGGCAAGACTGTGTCGCAAAGTGTCAAAATATTGAAATTCCGTGCTTTTGACGGCGCAAAAGGCAGTTAGGGTCAGATTTAGAGCTATTATCGCTGAATTCTATCGGTTTTGGCCAAAGTCACACTTTATCAATGGCGTTCAACGTTTTATCACTCAGCCAACCAATAGGATTCAAAGGACAAGAAAATGTCACGATATTCGCCAGCAGACATCGAAGCCAAGTGGCAAGAGGCGTGGGATACATCTGATGTATTCACGGCAAAACGCGATGAAAGCAAACCCAAATATTATGTGCTAGAAATGTTCCCCTATCCGTCGGGCCGCATTCATATGGGACATGTGCGCAACTATACGATGGGCGATGTGATCGCGCGTTATAAGATGTCTACAGGACATAATGTGCTGCACCCGATGGGGTGGGATGCCTTTGGGATGCCTGCTGAAAACGCGGCGATGGCGATTGGGGGACACCCCAAGGAATGGACCTATAACAACATAGCCGTCATGAAGGGCCAAATGAAGCCGCTTGGACTTTCTATTGATTGGTCCCGAGAATTCGCAACATGCGATCCCGAATATTACGGCCAACAACAGGCCATGTTCTTGGACTTCTTGGAAACGGGCTTGGTCTATCGCAAGAATGCAGTTGTGAATTGGGACCCAATAGACATGACTGTCTTGGCCAATGAGCAAGTTGAAAATGGTCGTGGCTGGCGCTCTGGTGCATTGGTTGAACGCAAAGAGCTTACACAGTGGTTCTTTAAAATTTCAGATCATGCAGAAGATTTGCTGACCTCTATCGACGCATTGGATGAATGGCCGGCCAAAGTAAAATTGATGCAATCCAACTGGATCGGCAGATCGCGCGGATTGGAATTCTCTTTTGACCTTATCGACGGACCAGAAGGCCACGAGGATGTAACAGTTTATACCACACGTCCGGATACGCTGCTTGGCGCTTCTTTTGTGGGCATTTCAGCAGACCACCCATTGGCGCGTCAGCTTGAAAAAGACAACGTAGATCTAGCCGCGTTCAATAAAGAATGTCGGCAAATGTCTACATCCGAAGCTGATATGGAAAAGGCCGACAAAAAAGGCTTTGATACGGGGCTTCGCGTACGGCATCCGTTGAACCCAGACTGGGAACTTCCGGTTTGGGTCGCTAACTTTATCTTGATGGATTACGGAACAGGCGCCGTGTTCGCGTGTCCTGCACATGATCAACGCGATCTAGATTTCGCCCGCAAATACGATTTACCAGTTATCGATACGTTTTTTGCATTAGACGATGACACACCCGTTGCGAACACTGCATTTGTGCCAACAAAGTCCGAAAAAGTAAGATGGGTAAACCATTTTGCAGGTCTTGATATTGCCACCGGCGAAGAGGCGATCGAAGCAACAGTTGATTTCGCAGAATCCCAAGGGTGGGGCAAAGGCGTCACCAAGTTCCGCTTGCGCGATTGGGGGCTCAGCCGTCAGCGGTATTGGGGTTGCCCGATTCCCGTTGTGCATTGTGATACCTGTGGCGTGGTCCCCGAAAAGAAAGAAAACCTTCCTATTCGCCTGCCCGATGATGTGAGCTTTGACAAACCCGGGAACCCATTGGACCGTCATCCAACATGGCGCGATTGTGCATGCCCTAGCTGTGGACAGGCCGCGAAACGCGAAACTGACACGATGGATACATTTGTAGACAGTTCTTGGTATTACGCGCGTTTTACATCCCCGAATTCGGACAGCCCAACCAACCAAGACGACATAAAGTATTGGATGAATGTTGATCAGTATATTGGCGGTATTGAACATGCGATTTTGCACCTTTTGTATTCTCGCTTTTTTGCACGCGCCATGAACACCACAGGACATCTGCCAACGTCAGCGATCGAGCCGTTTAATGCTCTGTTCACCCAAGGCATGGTGACGCACGCGATCTATAAAACCACGGGGTCAGATGGTCGTCCTGTTTATTATTACCCTGAACAAGTCGAACTTCGCGACGGCAAAGCCTTTGCCATCGAAGGGGATATCGAATTGGAAATTGTGCCCTCTGCAAAGATGTCGAAATCCAAAAACAACGTTGTTGACCCCGTCAACATCATTGAAAACTATGGCGCTGATACGGCGCGTTGGTTCGTGTTGTCCGATAGCCCACCCGAGCGTGACGTTGAATGGACCGCATCGGGTGCAGAAGCTGCGTTCAAGCATTTGTCTCGTGTCCACCGTATCGCAAGCGACATCGCACAAAGCGATATTCAACCCAATGACCAAGACATGTCTTTGCTCAAGGAAATGCACAAGGCGATCCATGATGTCACGCAAGGCGTTGAAAGCTTTGGCTTTAATGCCTCAATTGCAAAGCTTTATGGGTTCACGAATACTTTGGCAAAATCCAAAGCCGGCACAGAGGCAAAACGCCAAGCGGCACGGACTTTGGCACAGCTTATGGCCCCAATGACGCCGCACCTAGCCGAAGACATGTGGGCCATGTTGGGCGGTGACGGTTTGGTTATCCATGCACCCTGGCCCGTTGCTGATGAGGCGATGTTGGTTGACGACACAGTGACATTGCCGATTCAGGTCAATGGAAAACGACGCGCGGAAATCAGCGTGCCGGCGGACATGCCCAAGGAAGAGGTTGAAAAACTTGCTCTTGCAGACGAAGCTGTTCAAAGGGCGCTTGATGGGGCGAGCCCCAAAAAGATTATCGTAGTTCCAGGACGGATCGTGAATGTCGTGGTTTAACCGACGCCAAGTTATCTTATCAGCCATAGCCCTTGGGGGCTGTGGCTTTACCCCTGTTTATCAAAATAACGCCCCTGCCCGCGCTTTTTTGTCGGGAATTTCCCTAGAAACGCCGTCTGATCGCGATGGTTATGTGATGAACCGCCGACTAGAAGAACGCCTTGGCGCTGCGAATGATGCAAAATACGGGCTGACCTATTCTATTTCCCAATCTTCTTCTCGTGCGGCTATTTCAACCGATGGGCGCGCCAACCGCGAAGTAACACAAGGCCAAGTCACCTATTCGTTGCGACGCCTCAGCGATGGCAAGGTGATGAAATCGGGCAAGGAAGAGGCCTTTGTCGGGTCTTCAACCACGGGATCAACCGTTGCGACGCATGCGGCTGAACGCGATGCAAAAGAACGGTTGGTCATTCAATTGGCTGATCGCATCATTGACGCGCTATTGCTAATAACCCCAGAGGAGCTTGTGTGAAACTCTCGACACGCGATGCCGTTTCTTACTTTACCAATCCCGACCCTAAACGAACGGGCTTGTTGATTTATGGTGCGGATGCCATGCGTGTCGCGCTAAAACGCCAAGAAGTGATTGCCGCATTGCTTGGCCCAAATGCAGAAGAAGAAATGCGTTTAGCCCGCATGTCAGGAACCGAAGTACGCAAGGATCCTGCAATGCTATTGGATGCAATCAAATCCCAAGGCTTTTTCCCGGGCCCCCGCGTCGCATTTGTCGAAGATGCCAACGACACGATTGCACAAATTGTGATTTCAGCTTTAACCGATTGGCAAGCAGGAGACGCGCAGGTCATAGTGACAGCTGGGGCGCTTAAGAAAACGTCAAAACTTCGCAAGGAATTTGAAACGCATCCGAACGCCTATGCTGCGGCACTTTATGACGAACCGATGAGCCGCGCAGAAATTGAAAACGAACTAAAGCGCGCGCAATTGAACACAACCGGATCGGATGCGATGACGGCGTTGACCGATCTGGCCCGTGTCTTGGAACCTGGGGATTTTCGTCAAACGCTTGAAAAGCTAGCGCTTTATAAACGAAACGACCCTTCACCGTTATCCAATGAAGACATCGCAAACTGTGCCCCTGCGACCCAGGATGCGGATTTGGACGACATCCTAAACATCGTGGCCGAGGGCAAGACCAAGGAAATTGGGCCCGTTATGCGCCGATTAAAATCTCAGGGCGTTCAACCTGTTGGGCTATGTATCGGGGCGAATCGTCATTTCCGGATGCTGTTTACCATTGTGAGTGATAAGGGCGGCATTTCATCGGGAATGGGCAAACTGCGCCCACCTGTTTTTGGACCACGTCGAGACCGCGTTCAACGCCAAGCAAATCGATGGAGCAGCGATCGCGTTCAAACAGCGCTTTCTATGATCACGGATACGGATTTACAGTTAAGAAGTGCAAACCAACATGCGCCAACTATGGAATTGGTCGAGCGTGTTCTGGTTCGCCTGTCGATGCTAGCTAGATAAAATTAGGTTCTAGTAGAAATAAAAAAGCCCACCAATTTGGTGGGCTTTTTGTTGTAGTGTGAACGGCTTA
This sequence comes from Paracoccaceae bacterium, assembly GCA_024639125.1. Classification (GTDB taxonomy): domain Bacteria; phylum Pseudomonadota; class Alphaproteobacteria; order Rhodobacterales; family Rhodobacteraceae; genus JAHEJA01. The sequence goes on along the minus strand of JAHEJA010000002.1, from coordinate 166,302 downwards.
ATCTGCGCTCAGACCGATATGACCACCCAAAGCGACCATGTCAGACAACAACTTTGCAGCGTCATCAACTGGGCCTGGTTCGTTTTTGAAAACTTCTTTCGCAGTGTTCAACGCAGCTTTAGCTTCTGCGATGATTTCCGCGAACGTTTCCTGAGTCATTTCGTCCCGTGGCAGTGCCTTTTCAGCCAGAACAGAAAGGCTTTCACCGATTTCAGCGAACCCACCTGTTACAACATAGTCTTTGGTGCCCTCAGCGCTTTGAACGCTAAGGATACCTGGACGTAGTGTTGTGATCATAGGTGCGTGACCTGGCATTGCTGTCATGTCACCATCTGCGCCTGGAATTTGGACCGCAGTCACCGCAAGCGACGCGACGCGACGCTCTGGGCTGACGAGATCAAATTGCATTGTGTCTGCCATAGTGGCCTCCTTTAGGCCGCGCTAGCTGCCATTTTTTCAGCTTTTGCAATCACTTCATCGATGCCGCCAACCATGTAGAAGGCACCTTCTGGAAGATGATCATATTCGCCAGCAACAACAGCTTTGAACGAAGAAATTGTATCCGCCAAAGGAACCTGTTTACCGTCGGCACCAGTGAACACTTTCGCAACGTCGAACGGCTGTGACAAGAAACGTTCCAATTTACGCGCACGCGCAACTGTTAGTTTGTCTTCTTCGCTCAATTCATCCATGCCCAAGATGGCAATGATGTCTTGCAAAGATTTGTAACGCTGCAGAACTTGTTGCACATCTGTCGCAACTTTATAGTGCTCTTCACCAATGATCAACGGATCCAAAAGACGTGATGTGGAACCAAGTGGGTCAACCGCAGGGTAGATACCTTTTTCTGAAATCGCACGATCCAAAACAGTTGTCGCATCAAGGTGCGCAAACGATGTGGCTGGTGCAGGGTCAGTAAGGTCATCCGCAGGAACGTAAACGGCCTGAACAGATGTAATTGAACCTGATTTAGTTGACGCAATACGTTCTTGCATCGCACCCATGTCGGTTGCCAATGTTGGCTGGTATCCAACCGCGGATGGGATACGACCCAAAAGCGCAGACACCTCGGAACCGGCTTGTGTAAAGCGGAAGATGTTGTCAACAAAGAACAAAACGTCTGAACCGGATTCATCACGGAACTGTTCCGCCAATGTCAAACCAGTCAAAGCAATACGCATACGCGCACCGGGTGGTTCGTTCATCTGACCGTAAACGAGTGAAATTTTGGATTCTTCCAAAGCATCTGGAACGATAACGCCAGATTCGATCATTTCGTGATAAAGGTCGTTACCTTCACGTGTGCGTTCACCAACGCCCGCGAAAACAGAAAGACCAGAGTGCACTTTGGCGATGTTGTTGATCAATTCCATGATCAAAACTGTTTTACCAACACCCGCACCACCGAATAGACCAATTTTACCACCTTTTGTGTAAGGGGCCAAAAGGTCGATAACTTTGATGCCTGTTTCCAAGATTTGTGTTTCAGTTGACTGCTCAGAGAACGCTGGTGCGTCGCCGTGAATAGCGCGGCGTGCGTCTGCGTTTACTGGACCTTTTTCATCAACTGGATCGCCAGTTACGTTCATGATACGACCCAAAGTCGCTTTTCCAACGGGAACAGTGATTTGACCGCCTGTATCTGACACGTCTTGTCCGCGAACCAAACCTTCGGTTGCGTCCATCGCGATTGTACGAACGGTGTTTTCACCTAGGTGCTGGGCTACTTCCAGAACCAGTTTTTTACCGTTGTTGTCTGTTGTCAACGCGTTGAGGATCTCTGGCAGGTGATCTTCGAACTGCACGTCCACAACGGCGCCGATCACCTGGGTGATTTTGCCTTTTGCGTTTGCCATAGTTTCGTCTCCGGTTCTTAGAGCGCTTCAGCGCCCGAGATAATTTCAATAAGCTCGTTAGTGATAACAGCCTGACGTGAGCGGTTGTACTCGATCGTCAATTTGTCAATCATGTCACCCGCATTGCGAGTGGCGTTGTCCATAGCTGACATACGGGCACCTTGTTCGGATGCACCATTTTCCAGCAAAGCAGCAAAGATTTGTGTTGCCACACCACGTGGCAACAAATCTGCCAAAATGGCTTCTTCGCTTGGCTCGTACTCGTAAAGAGTTGACGCGCCAGCATCCTCGGTCGCTTCGAACGACGCTGGGATGATTTGCTGTGCCGTAGGGATTTGGGTCACAACGTTGACAAACTTTGCATAGAAGATTGTTGCAACGTCGAATTCACCACCGTCGAAACGGCCCAAAACGTCTTTGGCAATGTCTTGCGCATTGGTGTAACCAATACGTTTTACTTCGGACAGATCAACATGCGCGACAAAATACTGGCCGAAATCGCGACGGATAGCGTCGCGGCCTTTTTTGCCAACTGTCAAGATCTTCACTGTTTTACCCGCAGCGACCAATTCCGCTGCGCGTTGTTTAGCGAGTTTTGCGATGTTTGCGTTGAAACCACCGCATAGACCACGTTCTGAGGTCATAACGACCAACAGATGGGTTTGATCTTTGCCTGTACCGCGAAGCAGCAAAGGCGCACTATCAGACCCGCCAACCGACGCAGCAAGCGACCCAAGAACAGCGTTGAACCGTTCTGTATAGGGGCGTGATGCCTCGGCTGCATCTTGGGCGCGGCGCAATTTAGCGGCCGCGACCATTTGCATGGCTTTTGTGATCTTCCGAGTGTTTTTCACACTCCCGATCCGGTTTTTTAAGTCCTTCAGACTTGGCATAGCCTCGTCCCCTTACGCGAAATCAGCTGCGAATTCATCCAAGGCTGCGCGGATTTTATCCTCGGCTTCACCTTTGATCTTTGGATCTTCCTTGGTGATGTAATCCAACAAGCCTGCGTGTTTTCCGCGCAAATGCGCAAGAAGACCCGCTTCGTAACGACCTACTGAGCTTACAGCGATTTTATCCAAATAGCCGTTTGTGCCAGCAAAAATCAAACATACGATTTCTGCGTTTGTCAGCGGTGCATACTGTGGCTGCTTCATAAGCTCGGTCAAACGCGCGCCGCGGTTCAACAATTGCTGTGTAGACGCATCCAGATCAGAGCCGAACTGCGCAAAGGCAGCCATTTCACGATACTGAGCCAAAGACAACTTAACCGGACCCGCAACAGATTTCATCGCGTTTGTTTGCGCAGATGAACCAACGCGAGAAACGGATAGACCTGTGTTAACCGCTGGACGGATACCTTGGTAGAACAATTCAGTTTCCAGGAAGATCTGACCGTCAGTGATCGAAATCACGTTTGTCGGAATAAACGCAGAAACGTCGCCACCTTGAGTTTCAATCACTGGCAAAGCTGTCAAAGATCCATTGCCGTGATCATCGCCCAATTTCGCAGAACGCTCTAGCAAACGTGAGTGAAGATAGAAAACGTCACCTGGATACGCTTCACGTCCAGGAGGACGACGAAGAAGCAAAGACATTTGACGATATGCAACAGCTTGCTTTGACAAGTCATCATAGATGATCAAAGCGTGTTTGCCATTGTCACGGAAATATTCCGCCATCGCAGTCGCCGCATATGGTGCCAAGAACTGCATCGGTGCTGGCTCAGAGGCCGTCGCCGCAACAACGATTGTGTATTCAATCGCGCCAGATTCTTCTAGCTTTTTCACCAACTGAGCAACTGTTGAACGCTTTTGTCCAATCGCAACGTAGATACAGAACAATTTCTTGCTGTCATCATCGCCTGCTGCGTCGTTGTATGATTTTTGGTTTAGGATGGCATCCAACGCAACAGCAGTTTTACCTGTTTGGCGGTCACCAATAATAAGCTCACGCTGGCCGCGCCCGATTGGGATCATCGCGTCAACAGATTTTAGACCTGTCGCCATTGGTTCGTGAACAGATTTACGCGGGATAATACCCGGCGCTTTAACGTCCGCAACGCGGCGCTCTGTGGATGCGATTGGGCCTTTACCATCAAGTGGGTTACCCAAACCGTCAACAACGCGACCCAAAAGTGCGTCGCCTGCAGGAACGTCCACGATAGAGTTGGTGCGCTTAACGACGTCACCTTCTTTAATGTCGCGGTCAGAACCAAAAATAACAACACCAACGTTGTCAGCTTCTAGGTTCAACGCCATGCCCTGAATTCCACCTGGGAATTCGACCATTTCACCGGCTTGAACATTGTCCAACCCGTGTACACGCGCAATACCGTCACCAACGGACAGTACGCGACCAACTTCTGCCACTTCGGCGTCTTGGCCAAAGTTTTTAATCTGGTCCTTAAGGATCGCAGAGATTTCGGCTGCTTGGATTCCCATTATCCGACCTCTTTCATAACATTCTGAAGGGAGTTGAGCTTAGAGCGGATCGATGTGTCGATCATCTTTGAGCCCACTTTAACAACGAGACCACCGATGAGGGATTCATCGACAGTTGCGTCAATTTTCACATCCTTGCCAACACGAGCTTTGATCGCTTTGGCGAGTTTGTCTGATTGCGTCTTGGTCATCGCTTTGGCGGAAATTACTTCTGCAGTAACTTCGCCTTTTTCGTCAGCGATACGTGCGCGCAACGCTGCAATCAAAGCAGGTAACACGAACAGACGGCGTTTGCTGGCCATCAATCCCAAAGTGCTTGAGACGATTGGCATAAGTTTCATTTTATCGGCAACGGCAACAATCGCAGCACCTTGTGCATTGCGTGAATACACAGGGGATGAGATCAGATCACGAAGATCTTCGCTTGCATCCAAAGCGGCCGCAAGATCGTCAACATTGCTTTCTAGTTTCTTAAGATCTGACTGATCTTTGGCAAGTTCAAAGACTGCCGACGCGTAACGCGCGGCAATGCCAGATGCGATAGAAGCTGGTTCGGACACGTCCACCCTTCCGATTTTTGGCCCTGATCAAAGCAGCCGAAGCATGCTTTTTACAGAGGGGTTATCATTCTTTGCTTGCGCAAAGCGTTTAAATCAGCGTCGATGTAGCAGAGGTGTGCAATCCAAGCAACATACTTGATGCACTAAATTCAAACTCATTTAGCCTAAAAACAGGGTTTTTGCCAAAGTGCGACGTATTGCGCACGGCAAAGGTCATTAATTTTGCGCATATTCGGGGATCACTCGATTCCAATTCTATTTTTGGAATGTATCAATTTCGCGCAAAATGGCTGGTTTCGGACCAACATTCGTCAATCCCTCAAGGATCCCAAGAGCCCGTTTGTGTGGCGGGGTCACTTTTTGACCCGGTGGCCTAAGCGCCGATTTCCCAGCTTCAACCAAAACAACCCCCCCGGTCAAAACAGGTAACTTTTGCCCTAACCGTTCAATCAAGGGGCTGAACCGACGCCAAACACGGCTGTGCGTCGGAGGAAAATATAAGGCCGTCGAATGTCGAATAGGCGTGAAACCATGCCCCTTGAGCTGAGCATCCAATTGCCCCGTCGTATAGGGGCGACCAAATCCGAAAGGTGTCGCATCGTTTCGCGACCATAGCCCTGCGCGGTTCGGCACTATGAACAAAGCCCGTCCACCCGGCCCTAGAACACGCTCTGCTTCGCTGAGCATTGCGGAAACATCATCGCTGGTTTCCAAGCCGTGCAACATAACCAGTTTATCAACGCGCCCTGTTTCCAATGGCCACATCCGTTCATTGGTCAAAACAGACACATTTGGCTGACCCGCTGGCCACGCCATCACACCTTGGGGTCCGGGCATAAGAGCGACGACACGCCGAGCATCTGGTAAAAAGGGACGTAAGAGAGGGGCCGCAAATCCAAACCCAACCACAGTTTGCCCCGTGACATCAGGCCAAAGGTGCTGCACCTGCGTTCGAATTGCACGCTGCGTCGCCCGCCCCAAAGCTTGACGATAATAGAAATTTCTTAGGTCTCGCACATCAAGGTGCATTGCATCGGCCTCTTGGATCAGCAAAGCTAGGTATGAACATAAGCAATAATTCGGGAAATGCTATGGCCTTTGAACTTGTTACGATCCCTTGCCTTAACGACAACTATGCGTTTTTGCTTCATAATAGGGATGATAAGACGACGTTATTGGTGGACGTGCCAGAGGCCGCTCCAATTTCACATGTGCTTGACTCGCGGGGCTGGACATTAACCCATGTGCTTTTGACACACCATCATTGGGATCATGTCGATGGGTTACCCGAGCTATTAAAACGCCACTCTGCGCAAATCATCGGTGCGCAAGCGGATGCGCATCGTCTTCCTGCGTTGGATATCCCTGTATCCGAGGGGTGCGAGCTGATAATTGGATCCAGCAAAGCCCAAGTGTTTGATGTATCGGGACACACCATCAATCACATCGCTGTCTACATTCCTGATGCCAAAGTCCTCTTTACTGCGGATAGCCTTATGGCGCTTGGCTGCGGACGCTTGTTCGAAGGCACGCCAGACCAAATGTGGGAAAGCCTTAACAAACTGATGAGCTTGCCAGCAGACACGATCGTGTGTTCAGGTCACGAATATACGTCATCAAACGCCCGATTTGCGCTCAGTGTTGATCCGACAAACAAAGCGCTGATTGCGCGATCCCAAGACATCGATGCGAAACGCGCCGCAAATCAGGCAACAGTTCCGTCACAATTGGGGCTTGAACTGGAAACAAATCCGTTTCTGCGTGCAAAGGATCCAGCAATTCGCGCGCAGTTAAACATGCAAAGCGCAACCGATGCGCAAGTCTTTGCTGAAATCCGCAAACGAAAAGATAACTTTTAACGGCTAATACTGGGGAAAATGACATAAATACGAAATTTCTGGCATAGAATTTGTATTTAGCCCTTGAAGGTTTGGAAAGTTCGACCAAACTTTAACACATAGAGACATCGTTGGGCATCCTGCCCGACTAAACGAAAGGAGCACCTACTGTGCCTTCATTTTCGACGACACTAGAACAAGCAATCCACGCATCCTTGGCATTGGCCAACGCGCGATCGCACGAATTTGCTACACTAGAACATTTACTTTTGTCTCTTTTGGATGAACCGGATGCGCTTCAAGTGCTGCATGCCTGCGACGTCAATGTAGACGAATTGCGTGAAACGCTTTTGGAGTTTATAGAAGACGATCTCGCCTCTTTGATTTTGGAAACCCGCGATTCCGAAGCCGTTCCAACCGCGGCCTTTCAACGTGTGATCCAAAGGGCTGCTATCCATGTTCAATCTTCGGGCCGAAGCGAAGTGACCGGAGCGAATGTCTTGGTTGCGATATTTGCAGAACGCGAAAGCAATGCTGCCTATTTCCTTCAGGATCAGGACATGACCCGCTATGATGCGGTGAATTATATATCGCATGGCGTTGCTAAAAATCCGGCTTATGGCGAAAACCGCCCACTGACAGGTGCCGACGAAGAAAATGAACAAAATTCGCCATTTGGAAATGCAAATTCCGCAGAGCCCGAGAAAAAAGAAAGCGCGCTCGCGAAATATTGCGTCGATTTAAACGCCAAAGCAAACGAGGGCGACATCGATCCGTTGATCGGTCGCTCAAGCGAAGTTGAACGCTGCGTTCAAGTGCTCTGCCGCCGCCGCAAAAATAACCCACTGCTTGTCGGGGACCCCGGCGTTGGAAAAACGGCGATCGCCGAAGGGCTGGCGCGTAAAATTGTATCGGGCGACATTCCAGAAGTGTTAGAAAACACCACCATTTATTCGCTGGACATGGGCGCATTGCTGGCCGGAACACGGTATCGCGGTGACTTTGAAGAACGCCTCAAAGCCGTGGTTACAGAGTTAGAAGCGCATCCTGACGCGGTTTTGTTCATCGATGAAATTCACACGGTGATCGGTGCCGGGGCAACCTCTGGCGGTGCGATGGATGCATCAAACTTGCTGAAACCTGCCCTCCAAGGTGGCAAGCTGCGCACGATGGGATCGACCACGTATAAAGAGTTCCGTCAACATTTCGAAAAAGACCGCGCTTTGAGCCGTCGTTTCCAGAAAATTGATGTGAACGAACCAAGCGTGGACGACACGGTCAAGATATTGAAAGGTATCAAAACCTATTTCGAAGACCATCACGGCATCAAATATACCGCAGACGCAATTAAAACGGCTGTCGAATTATCTGCGCGTTACATCACAGATCGCAAGCTACCTGACAAAGCGATTGACGTCATTGACGAAGCCGGTGCCGCCCAACATTTGTTGCCTGAAAGCAAGCGCCGCAAAACCATAGGTGTCAAAGAAATCGAAGCTGTCGTTGCCAAAATTGCCCGCATTCCACCAAAGAATGTGACAAAAGACGACGCAGTCGTGCTTAAGGATTTAGAAAAAAGCCTCAAGCGCGTTGTCTTTGGCCAAGACACCGCAATCGAAGCTTTGTCTTCTGCTATCAAATTGGCACGTGCGGGTTTGCGTGAACCAGAAAAACCGATCGGCAGCTATTTGTTCGCAGGTCCGACAGGCGTTGGTAAAACCGAAGTCGCCAAACAATTGGCAGACACCCTAGGGGTTGAGCTTTTGCGTTTTGACATGTCTGAATATATGGAAAAGCACGCTGTTTCCCGTTTGATCGGCGCGCCTCCGGGTTATGTTGGCTTTGACCAAGGGGGTCAATTGACCGATGGCATCGACCAACATCCCCATTGTGTGTTGCTGCTGGATGAAATCGAAAAAGCGCATCCAGATGTGTATAACATTCTGCTTCAGGTTATGGACCACGGCACGCTTACCGATCATAATGGTCGCTCCGTTGATTTCCGTAATGTGATCTTGATCATGACATCCAATGCTGGCGCAGCAGAACAGGCAAAGGCCGCAATCGGGTTCGGTCGTGATCGTCGCGAAGGCGAAGACACAGCCGCCGTCGAACGTACCTTTACGCCGGAATTCCGTAACCGCTTGGACGCTATCATTAGCTTTGGACCGTTGCCAAAATTGGTCATTATGCAAGTTGTTGAAAAATTCGTTCTTCAGCTCGAAGCCCAGCTGATGGATCGCCACGTATCAATTGAATTGACCCAAGCGGCGACAGAATGGCTTGCAGATAAAGGATATGACGAAAAAATGGGTGCCCGCCCATTGGGTCGCGTCATCCAAGAACATATCAAAAAGCCGCTGGCCGAAGAATTGCTCTTTGGTAAATTGGCCAAAGGCGGCTTGGTCAAAGTTGGTGTGCGCGACGGCAAATTGCATCTAGACCTAAAAGGTCCGGACAGCCCCCGCTTATCCAAAGACAAGCCTCCACTATTGACCGCAGATTGATAAAGCGGATCTTATATATTCTTGTGGGCGCACTGGTTGTGCCCACATTTGCATTTGGCCAAGAGCTTCGGCTTGGCCTTCCGATTGACTGCACGCTGGGCGAGACGTGTTACATCCAGCAATATGTTGATCACGATCCGTCCAAGGACGCGTCAGATTATCGCTGCTCGACATTGTCATACGAAGCCCACAAAGGCACAGATTTTGCGCTTAATTCTCTTGCTCAAATGCAAGAAGGCGTTGCAGTCTTAGCCGCTGCGGATGGCCGTGTCGCGGCCTTTCGGGATGGTATCGAGGATGTGCTATACACCCCCGACAATGCATTTAATGTTGCAGGAAAAGAATGTGGGAATGGTGTTGTCATCAACCACTCTGGCGGCTGGCAAACCCAATATTGCCATCTGAAAAAGGGATCAGTATCGGTTGTTAAAGGCCAAAATGTAAAAGCCGGCGATATGTTGGGCCAAGTTGGTATAAGCGGAAAAACCCAATTTCCACATGTCCATCTTTCTGTGCGCAAAGGCAATCTGGTCATTGACCCCTTTAGCCCCAAGGGTCGTCTTAGCTGTGATCCAAAGCCCCAAGACACGCTTTGGGATGATTTGCCTATTTACGAACCAGGTGGCCTAATTTCAGTCGGATTTTCGGATAGCGTTCCCGAGTTTGATGATGTCAAAGCTGGCATATTAGACCCAGATAACATCACCACGGCTTCGCCTGCTTTGGTGCTTTATGTCCAAGCCTTTGGAACGCGCACAGGTGATATTATACGATTTCACATAGATGGGCCAAACGGCGTCATCCACGAAGATCAAGCTGAAATGACACGTAACCAAGCGATGGTAATGCGCGCGTCTGGCCGTAAATCCAAGCGACGCACTTGGAACACGGGCACCTATAGAGGCACTGTCGAATTATTGCGACGCGGGACGGTTATAGAAACTATGCTCACTGAAATCGAGCTAAAGTAGTTACCGTTCAGTCAATTTCAATTCAATCCGTCTGTTCTGTGCGCGCGCGGCCTCGGACGTTTCTGGGTTCACGGGCTGATGTTCGCCAAAGCCGTTTGCTGCCAAACGATTGGCAGGCATTCCCAAGTTAGAAATCATGAACTTAACAACGGACAAAGCGCGTGCTTGCGATAATTCCCAGTTATCCTTGAATTCACCCAGACCGCTGAGCGGGGTGTCATCGGTATGACCATCGACACGAATAACCCAATCGATCCCCTCTGGAATTTCACTCATAACGGTTTGCAACAGGCTTCCTACTTTGGTGATTTCCGCTTGGCCCAATGCTGATAACGTGGCCCCCCCCGGTGGAAAGAGTACTTCGGAAGAAAACACAAAGCGGTCACCAACAATTTTAACACCTTCTTTGCCACTTAGGACATCGCGCAATCGTCCAAAGAAATCGGATTTATACTTGGCCAAGTCTTTTGCCGTTGATGCCAAAAGATCGCGCTCAGCTTCCAATCTGGCTTTTTCGGCTTCTTCAAGCTTGCGACGTTTCTTTTCTTCGGATGCGGCACGTGCCAATGCTGCGTTCAAGCGATTGCCCAAATTTTGCAGCTGAGCTTTGGACGCTTCGTCTTGGGATTCCGAGCTTTCCAATATGGATTGAAGTTCGCCCAGTTGCTTGCGCAATTCGCCGACCTGTTGGTTCAACAATGCGGTTTGTCGTTCGGCTTGCAATAGCTCGTCACTGGTTTTATCCGCTAATTCAGATTTCGCCGCCAACGCATCTTGGGCTTCTTGCAATAGGATTTGACGCTGAACAGATTCGTCCAAACGTGCATCAGCCAATTGATCAGCGGCCAGTTTGGCAGCCAAAGCCGCCTGTAGCTGGGCTTGAACGTCAGCCGCAGAATTTTCCGCCGCAAGCTTGGATGCCAAAGCCGAGGCCAATTGTTGTTCCAACGTTTGTGCGCCCGCTTTAACCTTACCTAGGTCTTGTAACTGTGACTTAAGCGTTTCCGTCTGTGCCAGCGCGGTTTCCCGTGCAGTTTTAGACGCCTGCAGATCCAATAGTGCTTGGGTCAATTGCGACTGCAGATCCGTCAATTCCGTATCTTTGGCGCGGGCCTGCCCAGTTGCGATATCTGCTTGATCACGCAGCGCCAACATATCCTGTTCCAGTGATTGGATTTTTGCCAAAGCCGCAGCCAAAGCCACGTTTGCTTGATCCAAGTCACCCTGAGCGGATTGACGTTGTGCATCCATTAGCTTCAATGCATCTTGTTTTGATGTCACGTCTGCTTGGCTTGCTTCTAATGCAAGCAGCGTTTGCCTCAGAGTGGCGTCCACATCTTTTTGCGCGGCCTGCGCAGCGGCCAATAGCGTTAATGTGTCTTCGGCATCTTGGCGTTGCTGTTCCAAAGCAAGCGTCATCGCAGTCAGCTCAGCATCGGCATTTTCCAACCTTTTACGCAATTCTTCTGCCGCTGCCACCTCGACCAATCGGGCGGCTTCGGCTTCGCTCAGGGCTTCTGTCCGTGCTGCTAGTTCGGTTTCTGCGCTGGTCTTTGATTTTTCTAAACTTGCAATCAACGCTTGGAACGCTTCTTTTTCTGCCGCGTCACGACGCGCTTGTTCCGTTGCGGTATCAATTTCGCTGCGAGCCGAGGCAAGAGCAAGCGACAATGCCTCTTGTTCGCTCAATAACTTCGTTTGTTGTGCTTCTAGTTCGGAAATTTGGGCCTGTGCCTGATTTTGAGAGGCGATCAAGCCAGCGACTTGTGCTTCGAATGACGTTATTTTTGACGTGGCCGTTGCCAAAGCTTGATCTTGGGCATCCCGCTCCGCCGTCAAGCTCGCAATCAAAGCCGTCTGCGCGCTGAGTTCATTTTGACGTTCATCCAACGTCGCGGTCAATGTCCCCAAATCGCTTTCAAGGGATTGCACACGCTGACGTTCTAATCCAAGCGCATCGGCAATCGCGGCAATTTCCGCATTCAGCGTATTCAATTCGGTTTTCTGTCCGGAAATCGTTTCGCGCAAGACAAATTGAATGACCATAAAAATGGTCAGAACAAACATCAAAACCAGCAAAAGCCCGGTCATCGCATCCACGAAACCCGGCCATATTGAGGCTTGAAACCGTTGTCCTGTGCGTCGGGAAAGCGACATACTTAGCGATCCGATCCTGCTTCGAATTCTTCTGTCGCGCGCAAAATGCTATTGGTCAGGGCGGTAATGTCAGTACGAATAGCAACAATGCTTTCTTGCCGTCCTGCTGCAATTTCTTCGGACAAACGCAACAATTGAACATCCAAAGACCGAAGTCGCATCCGCGCTTCTGCATCTCCTTCGTCAGCACGTTCCATTTTCTCCAGCACTTTGATTAATCGCTCTTGACCGTTCGCGACGCGTTCTAGCGCGTCATTTGATGTGGCATTGGCTTCCATGCGCTGCGTCAAACGTTCCATACTGTCGGCAAGCTGCGTTAGTTTAC
>JAHEJA010000002.1:146061-153544 GCA_024639125.1 Paracoccaceae bacterium | reverse complement strand
AGCACTTTGATTAATCGCTCTTGACCGTTCGCGACGCGTTCTAGCGCGTCATTTGATGTGGCATTGGCTTCCATGCGCTGCGTCAAACGTTCCATACTGTCGGCAAGCTGCGTTAGTTTACTATCAACCTGTGTACGACCCACTTCGGACTGGGCAAACAGAACTTTCATTTGCTCCATTTGTTCAACCATGTGATCCAAAACTGCCGCAACAACCGAGGTTTCACCACCACTGTCTCCGTCAGCGCCAGCAAAGCTAATTCGGGTGATCGAACTTAGCCACTCTTCGAGTTCCCGATAAAAGCGGTTTTGACCGTGACCCGCAAACAATTCGAGCAAGCCCACAACAAGCGATCCCGCCAATCCCAAGAGTGAGGATGAAAAGGCAACGCCCATACCACCCAACTGTGCTTCTAGGCCATTCATCAAGCGGTTGAACACCTCGAACCCGCTTTCCCCATCTTGGGGAGCGAGTGAACGGATGGTATCAACCAAGGCAGGAACCGTTGTCGCAAGACCATAAAAGGTCCCCAACAAGCCCAAGAAAATCAGTAAGTTTACAATGTAACGTGTAAATTCCCGCGCTTCTTCTATCCGGGTTCCAACGGAATCCAATATTGATCGCGTCGAGGATGCGGAAATCTGCATACGGGATGATCTTGCCCCTAACAAAGCCGCTAGCGGTGCGAGCAGCAGAGGCGCTTTTTTGTCACTATTGGCCCCGTTTTGTGCAAAATTTTCGATCCAGCGTGCCGAAAAAATTAGCTGCCCTACCTGAACAAAACAGCTGATTACACCAATGGCAAAGACCAATAGAATGCCACCATTCAACCAAAGGTTAGATGAAATAATCGGCATAAGCTGGCCAAACGCAACCGCAGCCCCAGCCGCAACCAAGATAACGACGATCAACATCGACAACACTTGACGCACGGGTTGACTAAAATGCGCTGCGCTGAATTGAGATGGTTCCACTGCTGTTTGTCCTGTCGGTTTTTTAATCTCAGTCATTGTAATAACCCAATGTCATTCCGCCAAGCTCTTATGTCTAATGGCTTTGACTTGGTCCGCTAACCATTGCAGATCTGCATCTTGGATACGTAAACCATTCAAATAATCAACTGTATTCCACAAATATTCACAGTTTGGACCACGTCCGCCCACCGCTTGTGCAATGATTTCCGCCTGCTCTGTTAGCGGCAAATCCCCACAATATTGATCATGGGCTTCGTCGATCACATATACAAGTGCTGAAATATCGCCCTGCTCCGTGGTTAGGGTCACGGTGCGTTCCACATAGGCCGATGAAATAAGTTCGCGGTCACGCAAATAAGCCAGTGTTTCCTGTTCACGCCCGTCGCGGACACGAAAAGCAAGCCCATCACAAAAACTGGTTTCGTTTTCATCCAAGGCCAGAACAAGACCGGGATTTTCCTCGGTGCCACGATGGTGGATGGACCGCATGCAGAAACTTCTGCGATAGCCGTTCAGCCGAGCGAGCCGCGTTTCGTCATATTCAAATCCTGGGTTCCACAAAAGAGACCCATATCCAAACACCCACATCGTCATTCATCTGGTCCTTGTGCTTTTCAGCCTGTAAACACGATTTCAGACGAAACGAAAAGGGGTCGCTATGTTGCGTTCTGTTCTAACACTCTGTGCGATTATGGCAGTTGGCTGGTTCGGCTATTGGTTTTGGGGGGCAAATGCCAACAAAACAGCTGTGGAAAATTTTCTTGGATCACAGGAAAATTGGACGATCACGTATTCGCAAAGCACACAGCGCGGGTTTCCAAATCGTTATGATGTCACGCTAGATGACGTTCTCATTGCTTCGCAGGATGGGGCTTATTCATTCGTTTTGCCCAAACTGCAAATCATGCGGCTAAGCTATCGCTCGACGCATTGGATTATCGCCTTTCCACAGGAATTCACACTGACTGGACCTATTGGAAAAACCACCATCACAGCAACGCGATTTTTAGGGTCAGCCGTCACAACACCAAATGCCACGCGTATTGCATTCGAAGCTGACGATTTACGCATTGTTTCAGACAGCATTTTTGAAACGCCTCATGCAGTTATTTCCGCTGTGATTGACGATCAGACTGCAACGCTTGGACTGCGGCTTTTCAATAAGGCAGGTCAAGAACTTCGGGCAAGACAGAATGTTGCACTTGGGCTTGCGCTTCCAAAGCTTCCTTTTGACATTGCGTTACCTGTGATCGCCGACATTTATTCGTCGGATGCCACACGACTTATGCAAGGCGAGCTTTTGGATTTGGGATTACCGATCCGAATTTCGGGGAAATCTACATGCGAAAAGACGACAGACATTTGGATCATTTGCTAAAAACTCAAGGCGCCCGATAAGGGGCGCCTTGGCGAAAAAGCATCTGCTTAATCTGATATCCTACCTGATCATAAATTGGTACTTAAAAAGGCAAGATCTATGTGTGTGAGTAGTGTGTAATAGCGCTATGATATATGATATTAACCCATTCTCAAAATGCTAAAAAGTATCAACTGCGGAAACTGGCTTAAGATGCAGCAATCATTTGATAAACTTTGTAAATGGACGAGACTGGGATTAGACTCCGACCTCAGCACAATACTTTTGGACTAACGGAATGAGGAGCGTATGCCCAAGGTAGGAACGAAAAATTGCATCACCGATATAAAAGGCATTCGCGTCGGTCACGCACAGGATGCCACTCTTAAATCGGGAACCACTGTCGTGACATCGACTTTGGGGCTAACTGCGAGCTATGCAATTATGGGGGGTGCGCCGGGTACGCGGGATACCGATCTTTTGGCACCTGACAAGACCGTACAATCCGTTGATGCCTTTGTGCTATCTGGCGGTTCTGCATTTGGGCTAGATGCGGCATCTGGCGTTGCAGATCGTTTGCGACGCGATGGCCAAGGGTTTCAAGTGGCGAACCTGCGTGTCCCTATTGTCCCAAGTGCGATTTTGTTTGATCTTTTGAACGGCGGAACCAAGGAATGGGACCGTAACCCGTATTATTCCTTGGGAACACAGGCCTATGACGCGCTCGGACGCCCCTTTGAAAACGGCTCTATAGGAGCCGGATATGGCGCCATTGCGGGACAGCTGAAAGGTGGACTTGGCACCGCATCTTTTGTCCTGGATTCGGGCATCACCGTTGCTGCAATTGTGGCTGCAAACCCAGTTGGCTCTGTTGTGGACGCAAGTGGTAAGCAATTTTGGGCAGCCCCATTTGAACGCAATCGCGAATTTGGTGGGCGTGGAAACACCACGCAATCGGATCAAGGCGATGGATTTCAAAACACAAAAATGGGCGGATTGATCGAAGGAGCAAATACAACGATCGGATTGGTCGTCACAGACGCGGCCCTGACCAAAGCGCAAGCGCAGCGCGTTGCCACCGCAGCACATGACGGAATAGCGCGGGCTGTTGTCCCGTCACATTTGCCACATGATGGTGATTTGATATTTGCGGCATCAACGGATCAAATACAGCTGGGTGACACGCCATTACATTTTGCCGAAATATGCCACTTTGCCAGTCTATGCGTGGCCCGCGCGATTGCTCGTGCAGTGTATCACGCAGAACAAGACCCCAAAGATACCGTACCAACATGGCGCAGCTTGAACGGGGATTAGCCTTTCTCGTGAAAGAAATCGTAAATTTTTTCCGCCAAAGCGTCAGACACACCTTCGACAGCTTTCAAATCGGTAAGGGCTGCGCGGCTGACAGCTTTGGCAGAACCGAAATGGGCCAATAACGCACGTTTGCGCGTTGATCCTACACCCGGCACATCATCAAGTGGTGTCGCACCGATTGCTTTGGAGCGTTTCGCGCGATGGGTTCCAATGGCAAAACGGTGCGCTTCGTCCCGCATTCGTTGGATAAAATACAACACAGGGTCATTGCGCTGAAGTGCGAAAACAGGGCGGCCTTTAACATAGAACTCTTCTTTGCCATGATCGCGATCAACGCCCTTTGCAACGCCCACCATGGGAATATCTTCGACACCAAATTCGGCCATGATTTCGGCAACAGCTGAAACCTGACCGGCTCCACCGTCAATCAATAAAAGATCCGGCCAATCCCCTTGGCTGCGATCAGGGTCTTCTTTTAATAGGCGCTTGAAACGACGCGTCAGCACTTCTTTCATCATACCAAAGTCATCGCCTGGCGTCAGCTCGTCGCCCCGAATATTGAACTTGCGATATTGGTTCTTTAGGAACCCCTCGGATCCTGCAACAATCATCGCCCCAACCGCATGCGCCCCTTGAATATGCGAGTTGTCGTAAACTTCGATCCGTTCCGGTGGGCCCATTAGGTCAAATGCTTCTGCTATGCCTTTGAGCAAACGTCCTTGGGTCGCGCTTTCTGACATTTTACGGGCAAGACTTTCTTTGGCATTGCGAAGCGCCCCCGAAACCAGTTCCAATTTCTCTCCGCGTTGCGGCACAACAATATCAACTTTGCGGGCCACTTTGTCTGACAAAAGCTGTACCATCAAATCGCTATTTTCGATGTCGTGGGACAAAATCAATTGTTTCGCGGGATCCTTTGTGTCGTAAAACTGACCTATAAAGGCCTCCATGACTTCGCCATAGCTCATGTCTGCACTGACCCGTGGATAAAAATCCCGATTGCCCCAGTTTTGGTTTCCCCGAATGAAAAACACCTGCACACAGGCTTGTCCATGCTCCATGTGGAGGCCAATAATATCCGCCTCTGGCACCGTGCGTGGATTGATCCCTTGGGTTGTCTGAACTTGGGTCATTGCCCGAATCCGGTCACGTAATGATGCTGCCCGCTCGAATTCCATCGCTTCAGAGGCAGCCATCATATCTTGGGCCATTTTCTCTTGGATTTCGCTTGAACGACCAGACAAAAATCGCTGTGCGTCTTTGACAGAAGTTGCGTAATCTTGTTTGGTAATTTTACCGACACATGGCGCGGTGCAGCGTTTGATTTGATATTGCAAACATGGGCGCGTGCGGCTTTCAAAGATGTTATCCGTGCAGTTCCGCAACATAAAGATACGCTGTAACTGAGCCAAGCTGTGGTTTACCGCACCGGCACTGGCGAAAGGACCGTAATACGCACCCTTTTCTTTTTTCGCGCCACGGTGTTTTTTGATTTGTGGAAAATCATGCTCTGTTGTGACCAGAATATTGGGGAACGATTTATCATCCCGTAGTAAAACATTGTAGCGCGGCTTTAGTTGCTTGATCAGGTTTTGCTCTAACAACAATGCTTCGGTTTCAGTCTTGGTCGTCAGAAACATCATGGTCGCAGTTTCCGAGATCATGCGCTCAATGCGCCCCGAATGACCAGGTCGTGAATAGTTGGAAACCCGTGCCCGCAGATTGCGCGCCTTGCCAACATATAGCACCTGAGATTGCGCATCGAGCATCCGATAAACACCTGGGGATTGATCCAAGGTTTTTAGATACTTTTGGATAGTTTCATAACCATTTTGTGTCATTTTTTACTTAGGATTATCCAATTTTGACCAAGTTCATGATTCTCTGTATCCCTGCAACGTTCCATAGATATGTTCAAGTATAAACCTGTCCACGTAAACTGTGGATAACTATGAGTATAACTTCGTGAAACACGGAAATTTCCTTTGTTTTTAACCCACTTCTTTGATTTGCACAAAAAATAGGCAATTTTTTAACCCATTGAAATCATTCAATTAAAATATATTATATATCCTATGCAACTGATTTGCTTAGTTTTTGTAACATATAAATGTCAATAATCTGACGAAGTGTACAACTTTTGGAACAGAGTTAAAATGTAGCTATTCAACCCCGAGCACATCGGGTGTTTTCCACCCTAAATGTTGGCCCCCATCCACGCATAATAATTGGCCCGTAACAGCCGGTGCATCTAGGAAATATCCCAAGGCAGCGGTGATATCTGATGGGTTGGCCCCACGTTGCAAAACCGTGCTATGACGTTGATTTGAAAAATGCTCTTCGCTTTGACGCGCCCCGATCAAAGTTGGTCCCGGTCCAATAGCATTTACCCGAATATTTGGTGCCAATGCGCGCGCCGCAGTTTGGGTGAACGCCCACAACCCCATCTTGGCGATAGTGTAGCTCATGAATTCAGGTGTGAGTTTTCGCACCCGTTGATCCACCATGTTGATGACCAACCCTTGGGCCAAGGGTTCACCCATTTCATCCTGAAGCGCCGCTGGGCATTGCGCCGTGAAATGTTGGGTCAACACGACCGGTGCTCTTAGGTTGCTTTCAATGTGACGATCCCAGCTAACGCGTGTTCCCGTTTCCAATGTGTCATATTCAAAGATGGACGCATTATTGATCAAGCACGTTAACGGGCCACCCAATGCGTCAACGGCACGCTGAACCAGGTCTTCGACTTCGGTTTCAATCAAAATATCTGCGTCTAGCGCGACGGCATGACGTCCCATGTCTTGAATGTCTTTGACCGTTTGCAGCGCCGCATCTTTTGAAGATGCATAATGGATCGCGACGTCATATCCACGCTTCGCCAAATACAACGCCATTTCGCGGCCAAGTCGCTTTGCTCCGCCAGTTACCAATGCCCGCATGGATCACCTTTTGTTTTATGAGATTACAACTAGCACATAGGCCAAATACAAAAGTGTCAAGACAAGCCCCCAAAGTCGGGTGATATTCCATTTCAAAATGACAAACGGGAAAACCAAAGCTGACGCAGCCAGCATGACCCACAAATCAAACCTCAAGAAAGATTGATCCACGGGAACAGTGCCAACCATTGTTGTGACACCGATGATGGCCAAGAGGTTGAAAATGTTCGATCCAATGACGTTCCCCAAGGCCACATCTGCCTGTTTGCGGATAGCCGCCATGACGGTTGTGGCAAGCTCGGGCAGAGACGTTCCAACCGCGACCAAAGTCAGGCCAATCACTGTTTCGCTCACACCATAGGTTCGGGCGATGACGGTGGCACTATCCACCAAGATATCAGCACCCAAGGGCAAGCCAACCAAACCAAGGATCAAAAACATCGCAATTTTCCAACCCGGCATAGACGGATCGGCACCTTCTAGGTCATCAACATCGACGCCACAAGATTTGCTATCCTTGCGATGGGCCAATGCGTCCTTCATCGCGCTCAGCAACACATAAGCAAGCAAAGCCAAGAGAATTGCACCCTGCCAAATGCCAAACTGACCCGTATAGGCCAATGCAACAAACACCACCGTCGCGATCATCATGTAGACAAAATTTCGCTCTGTGTGACAATCTTTGGTGTTCAGTGCAGAGATCATCGCAGGAATACCAAGCACCAAAAGGACGTTCGCAATATTCGAGCCGACGACATTCCCCAAAGCAATTCCTGGCGCACCGTCAAGCGTGGCTTTGATGGAAATCAACAACTCTGGTGCTGACGTCCCAAAGGCAACAATCGTCAAACTGACAATCAGGGCTGGAATACCCATGCGCAGGCTTAGATTTACAG
>JAHEJA010000002.1:65368-145961 GCA_024639125.1 Paracoccaceae bacterium | reverse complement strand
GGCGCACCGTCAAGCGTGGCTTTGATGGAAATCAACAACTCTGGTGCTGACGTCCCAAAGGCAACAATCGTCAAACTGACAATCAGGGCTGGAATACCCATGCGCAGGCTTAGATTTACAGCGCCTTTCACCAAGGCATCCCCAGCCAAAAGCAAAATCACCAACCCAAGTGCGGACATGAACCAAAACATCAACGGCTCCTACTTCTTTTTGGGACAGGCACATGCGCGCCCGATCCGAAAGCGGCCACATGCCTTGCAGCGCGCTGCTTCAATTTGTTTCTGTCCTGGAAATTTAAATTTCCCAAACATAGCGAGAACAATCATACCAATCAAAAATAACAAGACGACTTTGATGATCATGTCACAGACCAAACCGTCCGAACGCCAGCCGTTCTTCGATCAACTCATATGACTGAGACATCATGGACATGCCAAAACGACTAAGAAATGATTTCTTTTGGCCCAAAACACGGAACCGTGTTTTATCGCCAAATTTGTCTTTCATCACGGGAACAACGTGACCGATATGATCAACAAGTCCCAAATCAACCGCCTTTTGACCCAACCAGATTTCACCTGTAAACAGGTCTTCTTCTGACTTGATTTTACCGGCACGACGCACTGTCACATGATCTTTGAAAACCGTGTGAATGTCGTCCAAGGATAGTTTCAGCCGCTCCACGTCTTCGGGGTTTTCGGGACGGAACGGATCCAGCATAGATTTTGACTTGCCCGCCGTATAAACGCGGCGCTCTAGCCCATATCGGTTCAAAAATTCATGCGCCCCAAAACCCGCGGAAATCACCCCGATGGAGCCTATGATTGAACTTGGATCAACATAAATTTCATCCGCAGCCACAGCCAACCAATACCCACCAGACGCTGCGACATCTTCGACAAAGGCGTAAACAAGAACATCAGTTTCAGCGGCCAAACGACGAATACGCGCCCCAATCAAAGAGGATTGAACCGGCGAACCGCCTGGCGAATTGATAACCAACGCCACGGCAGACGGTTTGCCTTTGCGAAACGCTTTCTCAAGAATAGGCGCAAGGGCTTGATCACTAAGACCGCCACGTGCCGATGCCGAGATGACACCGCTTAGCCGAACAACGGCCACAGATTTTCGTTTTTTTCGATTACGAAGAAATTTTATCATTCCCATGATGTAGAGATGAGCGCCCTGTTTAACAAGGACGCCCAGAGGAAATATTTCTAATTATTCTGGTTAGTTGCGAATGCGCCAACCGGTTTTGAAAATCCATCCAATGACGGCAATACAAATCGCTGTAAAGGCAAGGATCGCAAACAAGCTGACCGCGATAGGAACATCCGCTGTGTCATAGAAAGACCAGCGAAATCCAGAAATCAAATACACAACGGGATTCAGTTTCGTGATGATTTGCCAAACCGGGGGCAGCATCGAAATCGAATAAAACGACCCGCCTAAGAACACCAAAGGCGTCACAATCAAAAGTGGAACCAACTGAAGTTGTTCAAAATTGCGGGCCCAAATACCAATGATGAACCCCATCAATGCAAAGGATAAACACGTCAGAACCAGAAACAGCACCATCCAAAATGGATGTGCGATTTGCAAATCCACGAACAATGCAGACGTCGCCAAAATCACCACACCAATAAACAATGACTTTGTCGCAGCAGCCCCCACATAGCCGATCACAATCTCGATAAAGCTGACAGGTGCAGATAACAATTCATAAATCGTACCAATAAATTTGGGAAAATAAATCCCAAACGAAGCATTGGAAATAGACTGGGTGATAACCGATAACATAATCAAACCTGGCACAATGAATGCACCGTAGCTTACGCCATCAGCTTCTTGGATCCGGCTGCCAATCGCGGCCCCAAAGACCACAAAATATAGCGATGTGGAAATGACCGGAGAAATAAAACTCTGCATCAAGGTTCGAAAGAACCGCGCCATTTCAAACACGTAAATGGCTCTTATTGCGCTAAAGCTCATGCTGCATCCTCTTTCACCAAAGTCACAAAGATATCCTCAAGCGACGACTGGTCGGTTTGCAGATCTTTCAGGACCAAGCCAGCTGCCGAAATATCCGCCAATAGGGCCGTGATGCCTGTCCGCTCGGCGCGTGTGTCATAGCTATATACCAAGCTTGCGCCATCTGCGCCCACAACCAGATCATACTTGGACAACGCCGCGGGAACCTCGGCCAGAGGGGATTGCAGCTCTACGGTGAGCTTCTTTTGACCCAAACGTTTCATCAAATGCTGCTTTTCTTCGACCAGCATCAATTGGCCCTTGCTGATCACGCCAATACGGTCGGCGATGGCTTCGGCTTCTTCGATGTAATGCGTTGTCAAAATGATTGTCACGCCTTGTTTTTTCAGCTCGGCAACGACGTTCCACATATCTTTTCTAAGCTCAACATCGACACCAGCTGTCGGTTCATCCAGAAACAACAAGCGCGGCTCGTGGCTGAGCGCCTTGGCAATCAAGACCCGACGTTTCATGCCGCCTGAAAGCTCCATTATCCGGTTCTTGCGCTTATCCCAAAGCGACAAATCCCGAAGAATTTTTTCGATATAGGCTTCGTTCTTTGGCTTGCCAAAAAGCCCCCGAGAAAAGCGAACTGTGTTGATCACAGTTTCGAATGGCTCAAGCGAAATTTCCTGTGGCACCAATCCAACCAAACGGCGCGCTGCACGAAAATCGGTTTCGATATCGTGCCCACCAATTTCAACGCGCCCGCCTGTCGAGGACGTAATCCCACAAACCGTAGAAATCAGCGTTGTTTTGCCAGCCCCGTTCGGCCCCAACAAAGCAAGGATTTCCCCAGACGTTACGGACAAATCCACACCTTTGAGCGCTTCAAATCCGCTGGCATAGGATTTCCTAAGCCCAGTTACCTTGAGTATTTCTGACATGTCGCACCCCTTCGTGCATCACAGTAAATGTGATTTATGTGTCAAATGACCGGACAGTGTCGATCATTAACTGCACATTTTCAGGGTCAGCATCGGGGGTAATCCCATGACCCAAATTGAAAATATGCGGACCTTTGTTCAATGCCTCAACGATTTGACGGGTTTCATCGATCAAGGCCTGACCGCCGGTCACCATATGCGATGACTTGAGGTTGCCCTGAACGCAACCGTCAGGTTGAACATGCTTTGCAACCCAGTCGGCAGAAACGGAATTATCAACAGCAACGCAATCAACACCCGTTGCCTTGGCAAAGCCGATGTATTTATCCCCTGCTTCGCGTGGGAAACCAATTACCGGTACACCGGGATGACGTTCATTAATCGCGCGCGTAATCCGCTTTGCAGGTTCCAAGGCATAACGGTCGAAATCTTCGCCCTTTAGCGAACCGGCCCAGCTGTCGAAAATTTTGACAACTTCTGCCCCTGCGTTGATTTGGCTGGACAAATATTCGATGGTCGAAGCCGTGAGCAAATCAATCAATTGCTCGAACAGAGCCCGATTTTCATCCTTTAGCGCATGTGCCGGCCCTTGATCGGGGGTGCCGCGCCCAGCGATCATATAGGTCGCAACCGTCCAAGGCGCGCCCGCAAATCCGATCAAAGTTGTTTCTTTCGGCAATTCGCGTGATAAGATCTTTACCGTCTCATAGACGGGCGATAACGTTTCATGAATGTCATCAATAGATTTAAGCGCATCAAATTGGCGCTGTTGTGTAATTGTTGACAAACGTGGCCCCTCGCCTGTGACAAACCACAGGTCAGCGCCCAGCGCTTGGGGCAATAACAAAATATCCGCAAACAAAATTGCTGCATCAAATCCATAGCGGCGAATGGGCTGCAAGGTGACTTCGGCGGCAAGCTCGCTGTTATAGCAAAGGGACAAGAAATCACCAGCTTGTGCACGCGTGGCGCGGTATTCGGGCAAATACCGTCCCGCTTGTCGCATCATCCAAATCGGAGGGGATTTTTGTGTCTCGCCAGCAAGTGCGCGTAGGATTTTCTTTTGCTCAGCCATTGTCGTAAAGCTCCTCTTTTTAGCTTACGTCACCGTTTATACCCGATAAGTCAAGCAAACCTTCTTGTTTTCCTGCAAAACCGCAACTAAAGATTCGTTATGTCTATTGTTTTACCAACTCCATCCGCCCCATTGCGCATCGGGACCCGAGGGTCGCCTTTGGCGCTAGCGCAAGCCTATGAAACGCGTCAGCGTCTCATGACCGCCTTTGATCTTCCTGAAGAGGCGTTTGAAATCATTGTCATCAAGACAACTGGTGATCGGATTATCGATCGTCCGTTGAAAGAAATCGGTGGCAAAGGTTTGTTTACCCGCGAAATCGAAGACGACATGTTGTCAGGCAAGATTGATATCGCAGTGCATTCCATGAAAGATATGCCAACGCTACAACCGGATGGTTTGGTGCTAGAGACGTATCTTCCAAGAGAAGACGTGCGTGACGCCTTTGTTTCGCCAACGTTCAATTCTTTGGCTGAACTGCCCGCTGGAACCGTTGTTGGCACATCATCCTTGCGTCGCAAAGCGCAATTGATGAATAAATTCCCCGAACTCGACGTTGTGGAGTTTCGCGGCAACGTTCAGACCCGATTGAAAAAACTAGAAGACGGTGTTGCGGCTTGTACGTTTTTAGCACAAGCCGGATTGAACCGTTTGGGCATGGCCCATGTGGCAAAGTCAGCCATTTCAGTCGAAGACATGCTGCCTGCGGTTGCTCAGGGCGCAATTGGTATAGAACGTCGCATGGATGATATGCGCGTGGCGGAAATGCTAAGTGCCATCCACCACACCGAAACCGGTCAGCGTTTGGCCGCAGAACGAGCATTTCTAGCGGCATTGGACGGATCCTGTGAAACCCCTATCGCAGGTTTGGCTGAATTAGATGGCAATACACTTAGGCTTCGTGGCGAAGTGTTACGCCCTGATGGTTCAGAAACGATCGGTGACGCGCAAAGCTGCACCATTGATGACGGCGCTGAATTGGGCCGTGACATGGCGCAGTCTCTGCTGTCTCAGGCAGGGCCAGATTTCTTTAGTTGGCGATAATTTAATGGGCTCGAAAGAGCCCATTGTTCGTTACTCTATTTCAGGAAGAACTTTCCCAGGGTTCATGATATTATTTGGATCAAGCGCTTGTTTGATCTGACGCATGACCTGTATGGCAACTGGGTTCTTGCGACGTTTCATAGATGGTAACTTGCTGCGTCCAATTCCATGTTCCGCTGAAAAGCTACCGCCAAATTCAAGGACGATATTTTCGACACCTTCCATAATTCTATCAATATAGGATGGGTCTTCGCTATTGGGCCAGACAACATAATGCACGTTGCCATCCCCCAAATGTGCAACTTCTAACACGGTTGCGGTCGGACATATTTCCAAAACACGCTTTTGTGCGGTTTCTAAAAACTCGGCGACTTTATCAATAGGAAGCGCAATATCGTTGTTCACCAAAGGACGTCGCCGCAAAGACAATTCTGCAGCGGCTTCGCGGCGGGCCCACATTTCCATGCGCTGCGCTTCGTTTTGGGAAACAACTGCGTCCAGAATTATGCCGTCTTGCATTAATGCAGCCAATCTATCCTCTAGCATTGTCATCCAACGCATTTTGCCATCCGCGCCGCTTTCAGCCATTGCTTGGATTGTACTGGCGGCTTCAAGCAATATGTTGACGTCATATTCTGCGTCAAAAGGGGCCCGGGCATCTGGGAACACTTCGAGATGTGATTGAATATAATATCGCGGCATATACTCGAATGCCTCGACACAATTTCCCGTTTCTTGCTGCAAACTGTTCAGCACCCTAAGCGCATCGGGCAAGGAACGACAGGCCAACATCGCCGTCGCCACAGCTTTGGGTTTAGGATGCAGTTTTAAAACAGCCCCAGTTATGATCCCTAGGGTACCTTCGGCGCCAATTAGCAGATGTTTCAAATTATAGCCCGAGTTGTCTTTGTGAAGCTCGGACATAATGTCCATGATATCCCCATTGGGTAACACCACTTCGATCCCTAGCACCAGATCACGCGTATTACCGTAGCGCAAAACATTTGATCCACCGGCATTCGTTGCCAAAACGCCCCCAATCATCGCAGAACCGCGCGCGCCAAAGTAGAGCGGGAAAATCATATCGTGCTCTTCGGCTTTGTTGTGCAATGCGGTGAGGATAACGCCCGCTTCGACGATGGCAACTTTGGACTCGGGTCGAATATCGCGGATTTTGTTCATACGCTCTAATGATAGCACCAAGGCACCTTCGGCATAACCTCCGCCTGCTAGCCCTGTATTGCCGCTCATGGGGACTATCGCGATTTTGGCTTGGTTTGCCAGCTTTACAACTTGGGACACCTGCTCTGTTGACGCAGGGCGCACCACGGCGACAGGCACAGATGGATACTGACCCAGCCAATCCTTGGCGTATTTACTCGTATCCTGCCCCGTTAATATATGGTCAGCGCCAACGATATCCGCGAGTAGATCCAAAAATGCCATGATGTTTCCCCGTTATGAAATGCTAAACTAGTACCACTTTGCCATAGGAGGAAGGCTCATAAGTACGGCATTTGCATCATGACCAGTGGTCAGACCGAACTTTGTCCCCCGATCATAAACCAAGTTATATTCCGCATAAAGCCCGCGATGTTGCAGCTGGGTCTCTTTATCTGCATCCGAAAACGCATCTTTTAAATGCTTTTCAACCAATGGAACATAAGCTGGCAAAAACGCACGCCCAATGTCTTGGGTCAATGAAAAATCCGAATTCCAATCGCCTGAACAGCGGTCATCCATAAAGATTCCACCAACGCCACGTGCCCGATTACGGTGAGGAATATAGAAATATTCATCTGCCCATTCTTTTAACTTGGGATAAAGCGTCGGATCATGCGGATCCAAATGTGCCTGCTGCGTGGCGTGAAAATGTGCCGTGTCCGCATCATATTCGATACAAGGGTTCAAATCCGAGCCACCGCCAAACCACCACGCATGAGGGGTCCAGAACATCCGTGTGTTCATATGCACCGCTGGGCAATGTGGGTTTTGCAAATGCGCCACCAAACTAATGCCCGACGCCCAAAACCGCGGATCTTCTTTCATACCGGGGATGCCGGTACGGGCCGCCATTGCCGATTGTGCCTGCGCGCCCAATTCACCGTAAACAGTGGAAATATTGACCCCCACTTTTTCAAACACGCGACCGCCGCGCATAACGCTCATTAACCCGCCACCAGCATCGCTGCCGTCATCTGCGCTGCGTTTGGTTTCAGTGACTTCAAACGTACCAACACCCATTTCGGAAAACGGACCTGAGGTATGGTCGTTTTCCAGCTTTTCGAACGCCGAAACAATATCATTGCGTAGCGTACGAAACCACTGGCTCGCCTGTTCTTTTTCAGAAGTCATGAGTTCGGTCATAAAACACGGGTCCTTATATAGTTTGCACAGTTGTGCCTTAGGACCGATGTCAGATGCAAGCACAACAGAGCATTGCGCGTTAGAATATAGAATTTAGTGCGCTGATAGTCCTACAGGATCAAGCAAAGTGCGCCCACCATCAATTGTCATAACTTGCCCTGTCACAAAACTAGCCGCATCTGAGGCCAAGAATTGGACCATTTCCGTTAATTCCGTGGGCGAGGCAATCCGCCCCAAAGGTGTCTGATCTTCGATGATTTGCCGCGCCTCTTGGCTATCTTTGAGCTGTGCCTGAAGGCTTGCCGACATCACAGAGCCGAAAGCCACCGAATTCACACGGATCTTATGAGACGCCAAGGCAACCGCCATCGACCGCGTCAATTGATCCAAGGCCGCCGTAGACACAGAATAGGCCAACAAATCAGGATGCGCGCGACGGGCCGCAATGGAGGACAAATTAATAATCGCACCGGCGCAAATTTCGGTGCCTTCCTCAGCTTGCTTTATCATCCGCTTGGCAACCAATTGCGTCAGACGCAAATTGTTCATCAAGTTTTGCTGTAGCATCTCCTCCATAGACGTATCATCACAGTCTAATGCATCTGAAACCAAGATTTGGCGCGATGCATTCACTAAAACATCCACCCGATCAAAAGCATCAATCGTTGCCGACAAAAGGTTTGCAATCGTTAGCTTTTCCCGAAGATCACCGGCAAAATATTGGATTTTACCGTCTTGGTGTTCTTCACCAAGCTCTTTGACCAAACTTGCTTCGTCCATATCTGCGAACATCACATTCGCACCTTGGTCAACAAAGTGGCGGGCAATCGCAAGCCCGATACCGTTGGCCGCGCCTGTGACAATTACGCTTTTTCCATCAATAGAAAACGACATCGTGTCCCCCCGTCAAATTAGCTGCGACGCGTGCGCACAATTTTGCGCGGGCGACTTGCGTGGAATACTTTAAAGCGACCGTTTTTGGCAACCTCTTCGACTCGCTGGAACCGCTGGTCCAATTCTTCCTCGTAAGGAAGCTGTCGGTTCGCCACCATAATCAATTGACCATGCGACGCAAGGTTGCGCGCAGCAGAGCGAATAAAGGCTTGGCCTAATGCCGGATCAGCGGCGCGCCCCACGTGAAACGGTGGGTTCATAACCACGGCATCCAATGGTTCCTGACAGGACCATTCCGTTGCATCATCCCAATAAAACGCAGCGCGTTCATCGACACAATTTTCCCGCGCACAGTCCAAAGCTGATTTTTGCGATTCTACCATATGCAGCGATTTGACGTCTGCACGGGTTAAAATATGATGACCAAGATAGCCCCACCCTGCCCCAAGATCGGCAACACGGGCACCCAATTTTTCGGGCAAATGTTCGATCAAAAATTCCGAACCAGCATCGCTGCCATCTGCGGAAAAAACACCAACTTTGGTTTTCAAACCAGAAGCAGTCGTGATAAAATCGGAGTGTGCCCATTCTGAAAAATCGCCACCCTTGATCTGGGCAATTTTACCGTGCGCCTTGGATAGAACATAATCCAAAGACACGCGTTTTTTCACATCTTTCAACAGCGATTCAATACCATCGGTTTTGTTGCCTTCAACGATGACACGCCCTGACGGCCCAACCGCATGTTGCGCCAAGGCAACGAAATGCCGTGCAAGAGGTTTGGATCGGGGACAACAAACAATTGCCGTATCAAAACCTGCCTCGACATCGGGTCCGGCTGCGATATCAATCGCGCGCGCATCCCGCACAAGTGTAAATTCATCAGAATAAATCGAGAAATTCACCCCTGATAGTCCAGCGAGATCGGCAATTGAGGTCGGAGCAATCACAAGGACACGGTCCCCAGACACATCCAAATCCGCATGCGCTACGGCATAGTCAAATCGATCAGCAAACATGATAGATGTTTTCCCTTGAAAGACTCAGTCAAGCTGACAGTCTATTCTTTTTCCATGGTGCATTGCAAAGGATGTTCGTGACGACGCGCTGCATCCATCACTTGGGTGACCTTTGTTTCTGCGATTTCGTGACTGAATACACCAACAACCGCCAAGCCTTTTTTGTGGACAGTGATCATTATATCGTAAGCCTGAGAATGGTTCATACCAAAGAACCGCTCTAGCACCATCACGACAAATTCCATTGGCGTATAGTCGTCGTTCAACAACATGACTTTGTAAAGAGGCGGACGTTTTGTGCGTGCACGTGTTTTCAGTGCGACATCAATGTCCCCATCGTCATCTTTTGAACCAGACATCATATGTAAATTCGGTGACATCAGCATTCACGAATCCGAACAAGTGTTTCTCTTACTCGCTCCTATATAGCGCCTTGAATCAGATTTAAAAGGGCATCCGCAACAAGACATCCTTAACCACACGCGAGTCGGGATCAGGGGCCAGGCCGAAACAGACCTGTTCAGCTATTCAACTGCAACAATCAACTTATAGGGATACCCCACACTTATACCCCCATATGTAGTTTAACCTATCCAAAAGAGTCGAAAATTCATTAAAAATGAACACTTTATTCAGAAATTCTCTTATGTTACGCTAGGCAAAATATAAAAAAATAACCAGCCACAAAGTGGCGGTATTGAGGCAGACAATGAAACTAATCGCGAAAGCACGGCGGATTCCGCCGGCGCAGGCTCTTCTTTTATTGATCACAGCTGTATGGATGCTTGTGCTTTTGCCGCTCTCTGCTGCAGCAGCACCCTATGCAGGTTTTGTAATCGACGCCCGAAGTGGCCAAGTTTTATATTCAGAAAACGCAGATACGCGACTGCATCCTGCGTCTTTGACCAAAATGATGACACTTTATGTTGTGTTCGATGCCATCAAAAAAGGCGAAATAACATTGGACACCAATGTGCGTATTTCCCGTAAAGCCGCATCAGAGCAGCCATCAAAGCTTGGCCTAAGAGAAGGCCAGCGCATCAAGTTGCGTTACCTCATTCGGGCCGCTGCTGTGAAATCCGCAAACGATGCAGCCACCGCCTTGGGTGAAGCGATCGAAGGATCAGAAGCCGCCTTTGCCAGACGCATGACCCGTACAGCCCAAGAGCTGGGTATGAAACGCAGTACATTCAAGAACGCACACGGGCTCACCGAAAGCGGTCATTTGTCCACAGCGCGTGATATGACCACCCTTGGGCGGCATTTGTTTTTTGATTTCCCCGACTACTACAATTTGTTTTCACGGCTAGAAACCGACGCAGGCATTAAACAAGTGCCCAACACAAACCGCCGCTTTTTGTCGAACTACAAAGGCGCGGACGGCATCAAAACCGGCTATACACGCGCGGCGGGCTTTAACCTTGTTGCATCAGCAGAGCGTAATGGGGAAAGAATTATCGCAACCGTATTTGGCGGACGCTCAACAGCGAGCCGCAACGCCCAAGTCGCAAAACTGCTTGATCTTGGATTCAAAAAAGCCCCCTCGCGTGTTGCGGTTATCCCCCCAACCCGGGACACAATCGCGCCAAGCACCAGCGGTTCCGCAGGCAAGACCGTCCGGCTAAAGGTGGCAGTCAACACAAGCCTACGCCCCAAAGCGCGCCCAAGTGCAGACACGCCAGCACCGGTTGCATTGGCCTCATTGGATCTAAAAGAAGATATCGCCACCGCACTGATCGAAGCCCAAACCGTCGCCGCCACGCCCAAAACACTGGAAACGGTACAAACAGTTGCGCTGCCAGTCCCAAAACCGCGTCCAACTGCGTTTAAATCGGCAATCAAGGCTGCGCCTGAACCGATCCCAGAACCAGAAGAACCCCAAGTTGTGACGCGTCTTTCTACGTCGGGTCAGCGTGATTGGGGCATCAATATTGGTCGCTTCCCAAGCCGATATGCCGCTGAAAAGATGTTGGTTAAAACAGCCCTCAGCGAAATGGCCACGCTTGACGGTGCCTTGCGCAAAATCAACCAAAGCAAGCGTGGGTTTGATGCGCAATTTTTGGGCATGACTCAGGACACTGCCGATTTGGCATGTCGTAAACTTCAGGCACGCAATGTGACCTGTATTATGGTCGGACCTAGCGGATAAACTATCGCTTTCTGGGCGCAGGACGATCATCCCATTGATCGTTTAGAATACGTTCTGCGTCCCCTTTGGGATCATCATATTGATGACTGCGCAACGTATATAGAAAGCCGGCCAAACCAAGCCCCCCAAGAAAGAGGGAAATTGGGATAAGGTACAAAAGTATGTCCATGATTACCTCAGGCGCAATGCGTTCAGCGACACTGTAATCGACGACAAGGACATCGCCAAGGCCGCAATCAAAGGCGTTGCAAGCCCCACAACAGCAACAGGAATTGCCACAACGTTATACAAAGTGGCCAGTTTGAAATTCTCTTTAATGCGCTTTTGTGCCTGCCGCGCCGTGTCAATCGCATCGGAGATAGGCGCGATATCTTGGCCAAGTAGAACGATATCGGACACAACGCGTGATGCATCCAAGGCAGAGGATGGCGAAATAGACGCATATGCGCCTGCCAAAGCTGCGGTATCGTTCAACCCATCCCCAACCATCAACACCTTGTGTCCTGCAGCGCTGAGCCTGTCTATGGCTGTTGATTTGTCTATTGGGGTCATCGCACTGGTGAAGTCATCGATCCCTAGATCGCAGGCGGCTTTGGCAACTGCGCCGGCACTATCCCCAGAATACAAATAGACCCCCAACCCTTGGGATTTTAACCTCTGGATCAATGTAGCAGCCCCGTCACGGTAATCATCTGAAAATGTAAAACGAAGCGGAGGATCAGCGTCAATCTGAAGCCATGTTGCCGTTGCATCGTCTTGGGATACGCTGACGTCGCCAATCCATTCTGCACGACCAAGCTTGACAACATGCCCTCGCCAAAGCGCCGAAACTCCGTACCCTGCTTGTTCTTGGATGTCACTTAGCTCTGCGGGTGTGATCCCTTGTATACTAAGCTCAGAGACAATGGCCTTGGACAACGGATGCTGCGACGCAGTTGCCAAGCCTAAGGCAACAGACAGATGATCCCTATCTTGGGTCGGGACATGATCCAAACGCGGCGTGCCTTTGGTCAGAGTGCCCGTTTTATCAAAGACAACTGTGTCAATTTCTGCAATGCGTTCCAAGGCAGTGGCATTTTTGATCAGCAAGCCGCGTTTAAACAACCGCCCAGACGCCGCAGTCGTCACCGCAGGCACCGCCAATCCCAATGCACAGGGACAGGTGATGATCAAAACCGCAGACGCTATGTTCAACGACGTCCGAAGATCCAAGCTCCAGAGGTACCAGCCGACAAAGGTGAGTGCGGACATGATATGCACCCCGGGGGCATAAAGCTGGGCCGCCTTATCGGCAATCGACGTATAATTTGATCGCCCGCTTTCCGCGACGGCGACCAGCTCTGCGATTTGATGCAAGGACGTGTCTTCACCAACCGCCGTGGCGCGAATTTCCAAAGGTCCAGTCAAATTGACTTCGCCAGCACTTAGCATTTTTCCAACCGTTGCAAATTCGGGTCGCGTTTCCCCCGTGATCAACGACCGGTCAACTTCAGAGGTTCCAGAGACCACCACCCCATCAACCGGCATCCGTCCACCGGGACGCACAAGGATAATATCCCCTACGCTTAGGCTGCTGACCCACACTTGCTCTATTCCATCTTTGCCAACCTTCAAGGCGCGCGGCACTTCAAGTGCTGTTAGCTCTTCGGCTGCGGAACGGGCAATGGACCGTGTGCGATGATCCAAGTACCGCCCTGCCAACAAAAAGAACGTCAAGGCAATCGCGGCATCAAAAAACGCATGTTCCCCTGACAGCATAGTTTCCCAAACAGACGTGACCAACGCCAAAAGAATAGCCAGTGAAATAGGAACATCCATATTCAATCGCCGCGCCCGTAATGCGGACCACGCGCTTTTGAAAAAGGGCTGCGCTGTGAACGCTGTAGCTGGCAAGGTAATGCAAGCAGAGATCCAATGAAACATATCCCGCGTCGGACCATCGGCACCCGACCAAACCGCAATCGACAGGAGCATAACGTTCATCATCGCAAAACCCGCCACCGCGAGCCGCATCAACAAGGCGCGACCTTCTTTGTCGCTGCTGGTCTGGCTGAGCATGGTTTGATCCAGCTCATGCGCTTCGTAGCCATTGCTGGTTAGTAATTCTGCTAAAACCTGAGCCGTCGCCATCCCATCGGTGACAATCAGTGCCCGCTTTAAGGTCAAGTTAACCCGCGCGTCGATCACACCCGGGGTATGTGCCAAAATACGTTCGACGGTGGCGATACAGCCCGAACAATGGATCGTTGGAAGGGATAGCGTGATCTTGGTCTTTTGATCCTGTGCATCCAAGGCGCGCTGAACTTGGTCTTGGGCAAGTGGCGCCGCGGAACAGGCAGGACAGGCAGAAACAGCCATTTCACGACCCTTTTACGAATAATTCGCGGCGCTGCTCGAATAATGTACCATCCTGAGCTTTGGCCGTAACAAGGATGACCCAAACACCCTCTTTCAATGGGACGGCGTAATCATAAGTAGATCCATTAAAAAGCGGCTGTGCGGTGATGTCATCACTTACGTTTGTGGCCCGCCCAATCAAAATATCAAGGCTACCAAGTTGAACCGGCTGCCCGTCTTGATCACGAAAATCAAAAACAAGCTTGTCATTCAGATACCCAATATTCAAATCCCATCCCAAAGACACCTGAGCGGCCTTGCGGTCATTAAAGGTCTGACTGGCCACATAGGAATTTTTAACCACTAGCCCCGGAAAGCTACCGGCCGCTTTGACAGCTAATAAAACATTCACAGCAATAATCACACCAAAGGCCGCGGCAAAAATGCCAAACACATGCCAGCCCGTTAGTTTGCGCTCTGTCGTCATTTGTTGGCCTTTCCATTAAAAACAGTGTCTTTATAGGCTTTGTCACCATTGATCACATCTTCGACCCAAATTCGAATTGAAGAGACTTCGCGTTTGCTGATGTCGGACTGACCGGGTGCAATCACAAAGAATTTCACCAATTTGGTTTCATCCGCTGGCACTGTAACCGTTTCATAGATTGTATTTTCCAATTGCGTGCGCAACGCCAAATCGCCTTTGACGGTGACACGGACTGGACGATCTTCGCCGTTTTTGTTGCGTAAACGGATTTCATATGTATTGCGCACATCACCATTTGACATCAAAACAAAGGTTGGATTGCGCACTGGGGCGACGGTCAAATCAATATCCGCCCGCATGAACAATGCAAAGACCAAAGCAAGCCCAACACCCGACCACAACACTGTATAAAGCACGCTACGTGGACGCAGAACATGTTGCCAAATTGGGCGTGACGCGCCGCCTTTTTTCTCTGTTTCTTCGTCAGTCAGCGCAAGATAATCAATCAAACCACGCGGCTTGCCGATCTTGGCCATCACATCATCACAGGCATCAATACATAGCGCACAGGTAATACAAGCAAGTTGCTGACCTTCGCGAATATCGATCCCCATCGGGCAGACATTCACGCAGGCCATACAGTCGATACAATCACCGGCGGGCGGATCCTCTGTTTCGGTGTGGTTCAACTTTCCGCGCGGCTCTCCGCGCCAGTATCGATACCCAACAGTCAGCGTTTCTTCATCCATCATAGCAGCTTGGATTCGTGGCCACGGGCAGGCGTAAATACAAATTTGTTCCCGCATAAATCCGCCGAATACAAATGTTGTCATAGTCAGTACAAAAATCGTTATGTAGGCCGCTGGATGTGCTTGAAGTGCAATCAGATTGTTCAAAAGCGTCGGAGCATCGGTGAAATAGAAAACCCATGCCCCCCCAGTCGCCATGCCGATCAAAAACCAGGCAACCCATTTGGTCACACGCAACCGAACTTTGCGAAGGTCCCATTTTTTCTGTCGGTGCAGACGCAATCGGGCGTTTCGATCGCCTTCTATCCAACGCTCGACCAAAATGAACAAGTCGGTCCAAACTGTTTGTGGACAGGCATACCCACACCACACACGCCCGAGTGCGGAAGTAAATAGAAACAGGCCAAGGCCCGCCATAATCAACAAGCCGGCAATGAAATAGAATTCATGTGGCCAAATTTCGATCCAAAGGAAAAAGAAACGCCGACTTGCAAGATCAACCAAAACTGCTTGGTCCGGCAAATTCGGGCCACGGTCCCAGCGCAACCAAGGCGTAATATAATAAATCCCCAAGGTCACGGCCATGATAACCCACTTTAGGTTACGAAAGGGTCCTTTGACACGTCGTGGGAATATCGGCTCGCGCGCCGCATAAAGACTATGGTCTTCTGTTTCATTCTGTTCAGACACGGGGAGTATATCCTAATCTATTCGGCTACGTAAAATACGCCCCCCAAAAGGTCCCTTATGCAAGGCCCCTTTGAAGGGGTAATAAAGCAATCTATTCGCCACCACCTAGGCTATGAACATAAATGGACACGGCACGAATTTCTGGTTCACTTAAGCGCGTATTCCAATTTGGCATGACACCATTTCGCGCTTTGGAAATTTGCGCAAAGATATGATCGTACCCATCCCCATATAACCAAACTGCATCCGTTAAATTCGGCGCCCCCTGCGCGCGATCGCCTGTGCCGTCTTCTGCGTGACATGCTGCGCAATTTTCTTCAAACACAATCGCGCCATCGGCAATCATATCAGGGCTATCTGCGTCACCAGATAAAGACATCACAAAGTTCGTGACCTGAGCGATTTGTTCTTGTTCCAGAATGTCACCAAAAGCCGGCATTTCAGAATATCGTGCGTCGTCATCCATGGTATTTCTAATCCCATGCGAAATTGTGGTATGAATGTCGTCAATAGCACCGCCCCACAACCAGTCATCATCCAAAAGATTAGGATAGCCGTTTGCTTGGACACCTGCGGCACCCGAACCATGACATTGTGCGCACCATGTCCGGAACACAGCCGCACCTGCATTTGTGGCATAAGTGACCAATTCAGGGTCTTTGGAAATGTCCGCAAGCTCGGTTTCTGCAAGCTTTGTATTGATCACGTCGTTGGCTTGAGCTGCTGCAATCAAAGCGGCCTCGCCATCTTGGCGTGTGGAATATCCCAATAAACCAGGCGTCGCGCGATTGATCATAGGCCATGCGGGATAGGCAATCGAATACCCAATTGCGAAAACGATACAGGCATAGAACGTCCACAACCACCAACGCGGCATCGGGTTATCGTATTCTTCGATCCCGTCCCAACTATGTCCAGTTGTAGGAACTTCTTTTTTAACTGGTTTTTTACTCATGTTTCACGCTCCACTCTTGGGGCTGGCTTGTCTTCGTAATCAAACGGGATATTGGCTGTTTGCTCGTAATGCTTTGTGCTGTTTGGACGAAACACCCAAAAGATCACGCCGATGAAAAAGAGGAACAAGAACAGCAACATCCAGCTGTCGGCAAATTCTCTTAAAAAGGAATAGGTCTCCATCTTGCTCTCCTAGCGGCTTGCGTCTGGTTCAAAGGTCGAAAAATCAACCAATGTGCCAAGCATCTGAAGGTATGCAATCAACGCATCCAATTCCGAAATCCCGGGCTGCCCATCAAAATTGCGAACCTGCGCGCCCGGATATCGTTCCAAAAGACCGTCGTAATCGCTATCCGGATTGGATTGCGCCATGAAGTCCAGATAGGCATTGTCGACCATGTCATCCGTATAGGGCACCCCGACGAAACGATGCGTTTCAATTAGATCTTTGATATAGGTGCCTTCGATCCGCGTTTCTTCTAGGAAAGCATATTTCGGCATCACAGATTCCGGAACAACGGACTGCGGGTCGCGCAAGTGATCAACATGCCATTCATCCGAATACCGACCACCGACACGCGCAAGATCGGGACCTGTGCGTTTTGATCCCCACTGAAACGGATGATCATATTGCGATTCAGCCGCCAAGGAATAGTGACCATAACGGACAATTTCATCCCGAATTGGGCGGATCATCTGGCTGTGGCAGACGTAGCAACCTTCTCGGATGTAAATGTCCCGACCCGTTAGCTCTAGTGGCGAATATGGGCGCATGCCCTCAACGTCTTCGATGGTGTTTTCAAGATAGAACAAGGGCACGATCTGGACCAAGCCCCCGATTGACACGACAAAGAAACTTAGGACCAGCAAAAGGGTGGCATTTGTTTCGATGTATTTATGTTTGTTGAGAATAGACATCTTTTGCTCCTTATTCTGCTGGTTGCGCAGTTGCGGTGACCCGCGCGGCCATTGGCACACGCTTGACCGTCATGTACAAATTCCAGGTCATGATAAGCGCGCCCGCTAGGTACAAAACCCCACCCAAGCCACGCACGACATACATTGGGAATTTAGCCGAAACTGTGTCTGCAAAGCTGTTCACCAAGAAGCCGTTTGCATCGACTTCGCGCCACATCAGCCCCTCCATGATGCCAGAGACCCACATGGACGCCGCATAGAGAACGATACCAATCGTTGCGAGCCAGAAATGCCAGCTAACAGCATTCAAACTATAAAGCGCTTGGCGGTTCCAAAGACGTGGAACAAGGAAATAAAGCGCCCCAAAAGTAATCATTCCATTCCAGCCCAGCGCACCTGAATGCACATGACCAATGGTCCAATCGGTGTAATGCGACAAAGAGTTAACAATACGGATCGACATCATTGGGCCTTCGAATGTGGACATCCCGTAGAACCCCACTGAAATCACAAGCATGCGCAATATCGGATCTGTCCGCAATTTATCCCATGCGCCCGACAGGGTCATCAAACCATTGATCATCCCGCCCCATGACGGCATCCAAAGCACGATCGAAAACACCATACCCAGCGTCGCTGCCCAATCAGGCAAAGCCGTGTAATGCAAATGGTGAGGGCCAGCCCAGATATAAATAAAGATCAACGCCCAAAAGTGGATAATAGACAATTTATAAGAGAACACCGGCCGTTCGGCTTGTTTCGGGATAAAGTAATACATCATCCCCAAAAAGCCTGCGGTTAAAAAGAAACCAACAGCATTGTGGCCGTACCACCACTGGGTCATAGCGTCTTGGACGCCAGAAAAGACTTGGACCGATTTTGAGCCAAATAGCGAAACGGGCACAGACAGGTTGTTAAAGACATGCAACATCGCAACCGTCACGATAAAGCCCATATAGAACCAATTCGCAACATAGATATGTGGTTGGTTCCGCCGGATCACTGTTCCCAAAAACACAGCCAAATAAGCCAGCCAAACAACTGTCAGCAACCAATCAGCAAGCCATTCTGGTTCTGCATATTCTTTGGATTGCGTTGCGCCA
The DNA here is from genome assembly GCA_024639125.1 of Paracoccaceae bacterium. Classification (GTDB taxonomy): domain Bacteria; phylum Pseudomonadota; class Alphaproteobacteria; order Rhodobacterales; family Rhodobacteraceae; genus JAHEJA01. The sequence goes on along the minus strand of JAHEJA010000002.1, from coordinate 127,257 downwards.
AACATGTAGCCTGTTGCCGCGAGGACAATAAACAACTGATACCCCCAAAAGACAAACCAAGCGAGGTTCCCCCCCCAAAGGCGTGCCGCAGAGGTCCGTTGAACCACATAGAAAGACGTCGCAATAAGCGCGTTGCCACCAAATGCGAAAATCACGGCTGATGTATGCAAAGGACGCAAACGACCAAAATTGCCAACGCCATTGAGCCAATCAAAGTTGAGATTCGGAAACGCCAATTGAAATGCAATAAAGGTTCCCGCAGCAAAACCGACCAGCCCCCAAATTACAGTCGCAATAACGCCATATCGAATGACGCCATCCATATACTCGGCTTCTAGCTTATGCGCTGGAACAGGTTCATCCGTATTGCGAAGCGTGTATATAAACATGCCAAATGCTGCGGCCATGATAACCAGAGCATTCACTTGATACGCCAAGTCGCGGGCGAAATTTGCAGCGATCATTGCCCCAAGCGTGATGACGCCAAAGACAAGCACCTTAACATAGTTTCCCATTGTGGTTCCTTTATTTCTTCGAGCAGAAAGCCCACGAAGGCTATTCCTACAGCCTGCGTTTTACACAGATGGGAACCACATAATTTGATTTATATCAATTTTCTTGAATGTTTAAAAAAGATGCCCCAAATCGCGACAATCAGGCGCAAGTGTTAGACCAAAACACCACCATCGGCATCGTCCCCTGCTTCGGTTAAAAGCACCGAAAGATTGGGAACAATCACATGCCGCTTGTTCGGCAACAGGATAATTCCATCTTTTTTAAGGGCGGAAATCTGGCGACTTACGGTTTCAATCGTTAACCCCAGATAGTCGCTCATTTGTTCACGAGACAGATGAAGATCGAATTCAATCGTATCTTGTGCACCTTTGCGGCGCAGCACTGCAGAACGATGTGCAAAAATAGCAAAAAGCGACGCAATTTTTTCACGTGCCGTTTTGCGCCCAAGCACCAACATCCATTCTCGCGCTGCATCCAAATCATCCAAGGTCATTTCCAGCAAGCGATTTACCAAATGCGGTGTTCGCGCCAAAAGCTCTTCGAAGGGTTTTTTGTAAAAGCAACACATGTAAACGTCGGTTGTCGCCACAATATCATAGGCCACAGAGTTGCGCCCAGGGCGACCCACAAAATCAGAAGGTAACAACATTCCAACCATCTGGGTGCGCCCATCTTCCATGGTTTGATTAAGCGCGGCTATTCCGGTGACGATAGAGGCCACGAAACTGATCGGCTCTTCGACAGCGGCAATAGTCTGGCCTGCTTTTATCGTTTTGTAATATTTAATTGTATTCAAAGTGTTCAATTCACTGGTATCGCACTGTGAACAAACGGCGCGGTGTCTAATATCGCAGTTACCGCACTTGATATTAATTTCTTCGCTTACAAGGTTCATTTTGAATTTTACCAGTTCTTGATCTGTATCAAAAAATCATATCACATTTCATTTATTGAATAAACTCATGGATAAAAACACTCAACTCGATAGGTTGGGCCTTTTTGACGCAAGGGTCCCTCGTTACACAAGCTACCCAACAGCCGCGCGCTTTGGGACAGAGATAACTGCGGATATCCATTCAAATTGGATCAGCAGCATCCAAGCAGGATCATCGATTTCGCTTTATATGCATTTTCCTTTTTGCCGGCGACTGTGTTGGTTCTGCGCCTGTCGCACCCAAGGCGTTTCATCGCTGTCGCCCGTGGAACACTATGTGGATGTTATCATTCACGAACTAGAGCTGGCCGCGCGATCCCTCCCGTCGCCGGTCAGGCTCTCTCATTTGCACTGGGGTGGTGGCACGCCTACTTTGCTGTCACCTGCTTTGATGGACCGGCTTTCTAATGAACTTCGCAAGATTTTCATTTTCGACCAGGATCTTGATTTTTCAGTTGAAATTGATCCGACAGAGCTTGATCAAGAGCGCTGCAACATGCTCAAAAAGATAGGCATGACGCGCGCTTCTGTTGGTATCCAAGACTTTAATATTGGGATTCAGCGAATCATTGGGCGTGACCAAAGCTATGACCAAACACAGGCCGCCATTGAAATGCTACGGGATGCGGGCATCACATCCGTCAACGCCGATATTGTGTTTGGCTTGCCAGATCAAACCCCAAAACGACTAAGCGACACCGTGCAAAAGCTTTTGTCGCTCTCTCCTGATCGCGTGGCTCTTTATGGGTATGCGCATGTGCCGTGGATGGCCAAGCGGCAGGCGCTGATCCCCAAAGAAAAACTTCCGACACCCGTTGAGCGGTTAAAGCTATTTGAAACGGCACAAGACATGTTTCTATGGGATGGCTACGACGCCATCGGCATTGATCATTTCGCCCGCCCGGACGATAGCATGACCAAGGCGGCTAAGGCCGGAAAACTACGCCGTAATTTCCAAGGCTACACCACGGACACATCTGATGTTTTATTGGGTCTTGGGGCGTCTTCGATATCGAGATTCCCACAGGGCTTTAGCCAAAATATCGCGTCCACGTCGCACTATTCAAAATCCGTTTTGGAAAACCAATTCGCAACCTACCGCGGTCATGCCCTGACCTATCAAGATAGCCTACGAGCGCGGCTGATCGAAATGGTGATGTGTTATTTTCAGATTGATTTAGCTGCAATCCGGTCCGAATTTGATCTTGCGCGATCGTCATTAAACGGCGTGCTGGCCCCTATCGTGGATAAATACGAAGGTTTGATAACACTGACACAAGACTTTATGATCATATCAGAAAACGCACGCCCTTTGGCGCGGATGATTGCACGTGAATTTGATACCTATGACGTCGCTCCCGAAAACCACAGCCACGCCATATAATCAAATATCCAAAGCGGCCTTTAACAGGGCTTGTGTGTACGCATTCTGGGGGGCTTCAAAAATTTGTTCCGCCGTGCCGCGTTCCACAATATCCCCTTGCTTCATCACCAAAACCTGATGCGACATTGCGCGCACAACTTTTAAATCGTGGCTAATGAACAAATAAGCCAATTGATATTTCGCTTGCAGATCACGCAGCAAATCCACGATTTGCATCTGAACCGTCATATCAAGCGCAGAGGTCGGTTCATCCAATACAACCAATTTCGGGCGCAAAATCATGGCACGCGCGATTGCAATCCGCTGACGTTGCCCACCGGAAAATTCGTGTGGATAGCGATGCATCGTCTCTGGGTCTAGCCCCACTTCGACCATGACATCCCGCACCAAATCACGCGGGGATGTACCACTGGGTGATCCATGCACACCCAATCCTTCGGCGATGATCTGTTCACAGGTCATCCTCGGTGACAAAGACCCATAAGGATCTTGGAACACGATCTGCATATCGGCCCGCGTTGCACGCAGCTCTTTGGTTTTTAATGTCCGTAAATTGCGGCCCAAAAAAGCAATATCCCCTTGGCACGGCAGCAAACGCGTCATGGCATAAGCAAGGGTTGATTTTCCCGATCCGCTTTCCCCCACAACGCCGACCGTTTCCCCAGCTTTGATGCTAAGGCTTGCTTGATTGACAGCTTTGACATAGCCAACTGTCCGCTTGAGAAAGCCACTTTGGATCGGAAACCACACCCGAACATCTTTGGTTTCTACGATCACAGGCGCATCCTGTGATACCGGACTTGGCCCCCCAATCGAATGCGCATCCAACAGGTTTTTCGTATAAGGATGCTGTGGCGCCGCAAACACATCGGCCGTTTTACCAGTCTCGACGATTGCGCCATCTTTCATAACACAAACCCGATCTGCAATGCGTCGCACGATCCCTAGGTCATGCGTGATAAACAGCATCGACATGCCTTCGTTGCGCTTTAGATCATCCAGCAAATCCAAAATCTGCGCTTGGATCGTCACATCAAGCGCCGTCGTTGGTTCATCCGCGATTAACAATTCGGGACCATTCGCCAGCGCCATTGCAATCATCACCCTCTGCCTTTGACCACCTGACAACTGATGTGGATAGGCCCCAAGTCGGCTGGCTGGATCATGGATACCGACCCGATCCAAAAGCGAAATAATCCGTTCTTTGACTGCGATCCCTGACAAACCTTGATGCAATTCGATGGATTCACCCAACTGCTTTTCTATGGTGTGCAGTGGATTCAATGACGTCATCGGCTCTTGGAAGACAAAGCTGATGTCATTGCCGCGCACTTTGTGCAACAATTTGCGATCCGCTCCGACCATTTGTTGACCGTCATACGTAATTGACCCCGAAACGGTGGCGTTATTTCCAAGCAAGGACACTGTGCTAAGTGCTGTGACGGATTTCCCCGATCCGCTTTCCCCAACCAAAGCGACCACTTCGCCTCGTGCGACATCAAAGGACACGCCATGCACCACTTCGGTGCTTTGACCATCTTGGGCAAACGCGACCCGAAGGTCATGGACAGACAAAAGTGGTTTCATTTGAATGTCTTTCTAGGATCAAACGCATCACGGACCCCTTCGAATATGAACACCAAGAGAGCAAGCATAATCGCAAAGGTAAAAAACGCCGTAAAGCCAAGCCAAGGGGCTTGGAGGTTTTGCTTTGCCTGAAGCGTCAGCTCGCCCAAGGATGGAGCAGAGGATGGCAGGCCAAAGCCCAAGAAATCCAAACTCGCCAATGCCCCAATTGTCCCCGTCACAATGAACGGCAGCATCGTAAGCGTTGCAACCATCGCATTCGGCAGCATGTGGCGGAACATGATCACACGATCGCTGACACCCAATGCCCGCGCGGCACGGACATATTCAAGGTTCCGCGCCCGCAGAAATTCCGCGCGCACGACACCGACCAAACCGATCCAGCCAAAAAGCACGGATAAAAATACCAGCAACCAGAAGCTTCGCCCAAGAATAGCGAACATGATGATGATCACATAAAGCGACGGCACAGCACCCCAAATTTCGATGAAGCGCTGCAAGAATAAATCCGTTTTGCCCCCAAAGAAGCCTTGGATTGCGCCGGCAAAGATGCCTATCAAACTGGACAATGTGGTCACGATAATTGCAAAAAAGATTGATAGCCGAAACCCATATATCACCCGGGCCACAACGTCGCGTTTGGTGTCATCCGTACCCAGCCAATTTTGGGCGCTTGGGGCCAGTGGCGCCGCCCCAGGACGATCCACCGGTGTATCATAAGAATACGGAATAAGCGGCCATAGTGCCCACCCTTGAACGAACCCGTCCTGCGCATATGTGCCATCCTGAATTTGGGCAAGGATTCCTTCGGGGTCGTCAAAACAGGCTTCAATGCCACCGCTTTCGATCAAACACGCGACTTCGGCATCGTGGTAAACGGCTTCGGTTTCGAAATCCCCACCAAATGCGGTTTCAGGATAAAACTGAACAATCGGAAAAAAGTAATCACCGCGATATTGCACCATGATCGGTTTGTCATTGGCCACCAGTTCCGCAAACAAAGTGATCACGAACAGAATAGAGAAAATGATCAACGACCAATAGGCCCGTCGGTTGGCGGTAAAATTCCGCCACCGTCTTTGATTCAAAGGAGACAGCGCCATTATCCCTCTCTCTTTTCGAAATCGATGCGAGGATCGACAAAGACATACATAAGATCAGACAAAATACCGACAACCAGCCCCATCAACCCAAAGATAAACAACGTGCCAAATATCACAGGATAGTCACGCGCAACCGCGGCTTCGAACCCAAGCCGCCCCAAACCATCAAGCGAGAATATGGTTTCGATAATCAACGACCCACCAAAGAAGACACCGATAAATACCGCAGGGAATCCTGCGATTACAATCAACATCGCATTCCGGAAAATATGGCCATATAGTACGCGCTGTTCGGTCAAACCCTTGGCCCGCGCAGTCATCACATAATGCTTTTGGATTTCGTCCATAAAGCTGTTCTTGGTCAGCAACGTCAGTGTCGCAAAAGCAGAAATAGTTGACGCCGTGATTGGCAACGCAATATGCCAAAAATAATCCACGATTTTGCCGCCCAAAGACATTTGATCAAAGGTTTCAGACGTCAAGCCACGCAAAGGAAAGATTTGCCAATAAGACCCGCCCGCGAACAACACCAAAAGCATGATTGCGAACAAAAAGCCCGGGATCGCATAGGCCAAAATAATGATGCCCGAACTCCAGGTGTCAAATCGGGAACCATCGCTAATTGCTTTGCGAATACCAAGGGGAATGGACACAAGATACGCAATCAAGGTCGACCAAAGCCCAAGGGAAATTGACACGGGCATCTTTTCCAGAACCAAGTCGATCACGCTTATGGAACGGAAATAGCTTTCGCCAAAATCAAACCGCATGTAGTTCCACATCATCGTTAGAAACCGCTCTAATGGCGGCTTATCAAAGCCGAATTCACGCTCTAATTCTTCGATGAATTCTTTGGGCAATCCGCGCGATCCGATATAATCAGAATCGCCAGACGCTTCCATAACTTCGGAGCCACCGCCATTGATTCCTTCGAAGACGTCGCCATGCCCTTCCATTTGAGCGATGATTTGCTCTACGGGGCCGCCGGGGACAAATTGAACCAAGGCAAAGTTGATAACCATGATCCCCAACAGCGTGGGGATCACCAGCAATAATCGCCGCGCGATATATGCGCCCATAAACTTACCTCAATACACCAGCATCTTTTAACTTGGCTGCTTTGTCGGCATTGTACCACCAAAAATCAAGCTGACCCAGCGCATAGGGCGGCAAAGTTTCAGGGTGTTCGTACATATCCCAATAAGCGACGCGGTGCGTGTTGTTATACCACTGCGGAACCCAGAACCGATACGCACGCAAAGCACGGTCCAAAGCTTGCACGGATACTTTCATCACCTCGGGAGTTTCCGCAGTGATCACGTTTTCGATCAGTGCATCCACAGCAGCCGACTTTAAACCCATGGCATTTCGGTCCGAAACATCCGCAGTTTCCGAGCCAAAGTATTGCTTTAATCCAGTACCCGGCTCCAATGACATAGGCATGCTGTGTACAATCATATCATAATCAAAGGCACGCCGACGTTCCGTGTATTGCGCATCATCAATACGGGTATATACGGCATCTACACCCAATTTTTTGAGGTTATCAATATAGGGCAAATGCACACGGTCGAATGTTGGGCTGTCTTCCATGATTTCAACCCGCAATGTGTCACCTGTCGCATTGCGCCGTAATCCATCATCGCCAACGGTCCATCCGGCTTGATCCAATAGATCAGACGCAGCGCGTAAGTTGTTACGATCAGTTGGGCGCGTGCCAGATACGGGGGCCATTACGGCCTCTGCTTCCAAAATACCTTGCGGCAGCTGATCCGCAAGCGGGGTCAATAATGCCAGCTCTTCTGCGCTTGGGGTTCCGGTCGCTGCGAAATCCGAATTTTCCCAGAACGAATTGATCCGCGCATAGGCTCCGTAAAAGAGGGATTCATTGGACCATTCAAAGTTAAACATAAGGCCCAAGGCTTCTCGAACACGAATATCTTGGAATTTTTCACGGCGCAGGTTGAAAACATAGCTTTGACCCGGAGCCATGTTGCCATCTGGCAAGGTCGTTTTAATCACATATCCATCGCTTAATGCGGGGAAATCATATTGGGTTGCCCAAACTTTGGACGTGTTTTCCGTGCGGAACGTATATTCACCAGATTTGAAACCTTCGAAGGCTGCGTTGCTGTCAGCGAAATATTCAACGCGAATGCTGTCAAAATTCGAACGGCCCTTCTTGAGCCAAAGATCCTTGCCCCAATAATCGTCACGACGTTTGTAGACAACATTGCGGTTAATATCATAGCTTTCTAAAATATATTCAGCCGACCCGATGGGCATTTCCAATCGGCTTTCATCCAGTGTATGGCCCGTTTCTTCGAACCATGCTTTTTTCATCACTGGCAAACCACCAACAATGGGTATTGTTGATCGCGGGGAGGCATCTGGCGAAAATGTATATTTGATCTGCTTGGGGCCAAGCACTTCGGCACCTGTTACGATCTGAGCAAGGTACGCGCGATAACTGGGCAAACCATCATTCAAGAACAGATTATAAGTGAACAAAGCATCTTCTGCGGTGACGTCGCTGCCATCTGAAAATCGTGCTTCGGGGCGGATGTTGAAAATAACCCAAGAATAATCCGCAGGATATTCCAAGCTTTCAGCAAGCAAACCATAGGATGACCCAACCTCGTCTGCGGTTTCTTCTAACAGGCTTTCATATGGGGCCGATGCCAAAGCGCCAGAGTTGCCCTTGCGGGTGTAAGGGTTCATCGAATCAAAAGTTCCCGGTGCCCAAATTGAAATCTCGCCGCCCTTAGGGGCATCGACATTCACATAGCCCAGATGCGTTGCATCCGGACCGTATTTAGGCTCTCCGAAAAAATTTAGCGCATGTGTTTTGGTAATACCATCTTGCGCCATAGCCACGCTTGCCCAAATCAAAAGCGCGGAAAACCCCAGCATTAAGGTTGTTACGAGTGTTTGATTGGTACGCGCCACGGCGATTGTTTTTACAGTCTTCATGATCCACCCCCTGAAAGATGTTTTTCTTTTAGAATAGGCTAAAATGGGAACATGACCACATTCAAGTACAAACCTCGCGCAAATGTGCAAAAGAAAAGGGCCGCAGCAGGTGCCACGGCCCGAAATTCCTTAGTCAACAGTTAGATTAACCGCCGATTGTCGCCAAATATGCAATCAAGTTCGCACGATCTTCTTCGCTTTTCAGACCAGCAAAACCCATTTTCGTACCAGGCGCATATTTCTTGGGGTTTGCAAGGAAACCGTTTAGGTGATCTGCATCCCATACATCGGCAACCGCAACAAGCGCGCCGGAATAGCCGAAACCATCGATGCTGCTTACTGCACGATCAACAACACCATACAATGTTGGACCAGTACCGTTCGCGCCATCTTCTAGTTTGTGACATGCTTTACACTTGCCAAACACTTTTTCACCCTTTGCAACGTCAGCAGACGCAAGCAATTCCGTGAAAGACGGACCCGCTTCTTCTTCGGTTGCGGCTTCGTCACCACCGACTTCGATATAATAGCCTGCAACTGGCTCTTCGTCGCCATGACCTTCTGGTCCAACGTGGTAAAGTGTCTCGGCGACCCAGCCGCCCAAGAGGAAAATCAACAAAGCGCCACAAAAGCCGCCAAGTATTTTGGTGAAGGTCATTGTATCAAGCATCGGTCACATTCCATTTGCTAACGTTTGGAGGCTTTCTATCCGCTTCTAATCACTTTATGCAAGGTGTATGAGGCGCGACGAAACGCCCAATCGCAGAAAAAAGGTGAAAAATGTCAAATCGCATCGCTTTTCAAGGTGAACTGGGGGCCTATTCCCACGAAGCATGCCGCACGGCGCGCCCCAACATGGAGGCCCTGCCTTGTCGTACCTTTGATGACGTCATTAACGCCGTGCGATCAAATCAAGCAGACTTGGCCATGCTGCCCGTTGAAAATTCAACTTATGGACGCGTTGCTGATATTCACCGCCTTCTTCCAGAGTCGGGTTTGCATATTGTTGACGAATGTTTCACGCGTGTCCGCATCAGCCTGATGGCGCGTCCGGGGGTCACCCTTGATCAAGTCAAAAAGGTGCGCGCCCATTTGGTATTGCTGCCACAAGCACAAAAATTCTTGGCCGAACACGGGATCACATCAGAATCAGCCGTTGATAGCGCAGGCGCTGCCAAAGACTTGGCCCAGTCCGCTGATTCTTGTGACGGTGTTTTGGCCAGCACAATTGCCGCAGAAATTCATGGGTTAAATGTTTTGGCAACAGGTATCGAAGATTTCGGCCATAACACCACACGCTTTTTGGTTATGTCACGCGAACCCAATCATATGCCGCGCGGTGACGGAAAAATGATGATGAGCTTTATTTTCCAAGTGCGCAACATTCCCGCAGCACTATACAAAGCCATGGGTGGATTTGCGACCAATGGTGTGAACACAACAAAGCTAGAAAGCTATATGGTCGGCGGGTCGTTCAATGCTACTCAATTCTATGCAGACATCGAAGGTCATCCAGACGATGCCGCCGTTAAACGCGCAATGGACGAGCTGGATTATTTCACCGATTCGATCAAAATCTTAGGCGTCTACCCAGCAGACCCAAGCCGTATCTAGGCTTGGCTGCTATGCCTGAGATTTTTCTAATTCGTTTGCAAATTGCCGCACGCGCTGAGCAAAGCGATTGTTCATTTTAGATCGACCAAGCTTCATCGACTGAACAACAAGTCGCGCTGAAAGGGTTTGCGGATCAAGAACCGCAGTCACAGTCATACGCGTACGCTTGGCTGACAACGCGGTCAGGTCTAGTTCAAAGCGAATATTCATCGTTTTGCTAACTGCATGGAATTTCACCAAATTCGGCGCGTCAAATTCTACAATTTCAATCCGAGCCTTGCGTTTTTTGCCACGCAGATCAAATTCGCTGTCCCATGCCATCCCCACAGCATCCTCTGGCGTTCCAGCGACACGGTCAATAGTCACACCGCGACGGATCACCAGACGTTCGAACATCCGAAAATTTGAAACTTTGGCAAAAAGCGCGTCTTGATCCAATTCGACGTCTTCACTCTTTGAAAATTTCATGCGCTACCCCATACAATCTTTTTCTTTAATTCATCATTCTAACCTGTCTGCAAGCCAATTTTTCAGCAAAAACTGTGCAATTGACCCTTTTCGGGCAGGCATTATGCGATCACTGTTGCCAGAAAACACCTCAAGCATTTCAGATTTACGCATCCAAAACGCATCTTCTATTTCCGTTGGATCAATATTGATGTCCGTCGTGACCGCTTCGCCATGGCATCCAAACATCAAGGAATAAGGAAATGCCCAAGGCTGTGATGCCAAATAGCGCACGGCCCCGACGCGCACACCGGCTTCTTCGAAAACCTCACGGCGAACGGCGGCTTCGATCGTTTCACCGTGTTCGATGAACCCCGCAAGAAGGGAATACATTTTGTCAGGCCATGCATGCGATCGCCCTAACAGAACCTTGTCCCCGTGGGTAATTAACATAATCACAACCGGATCAGTTCGCGGAAATTGCGAGGTTTCACAGCCTGTACAACTGCGCTGCCAACCGGACATTGTGATTTTGGACGGGGCACCGCAGCGTGAACAAAATTGATGCGCGTTGTGCCAATGGATCAAGGCTTTGGCAGTTGCCGCCAATTCCGCTTCGCGCGGTGTTAAATCGTTCATCCGTCCGCGTAATTCAAAAAAAGCAACATCCTTGGCTAAATCGGGATGAAACTGAATGCTGGGATCATTGAAACTGGACCCATCTGGCAAATCTTGCCCTTGGGGGGTCCATGATGAAATATCAAAAGCATGCAAGCCGCCAATGTCATCACGTCCCAAAAAGATATGCAGCGCATCCTGAAAAAGCGGATGTGGCACCTCTAACAAAGGAATGCCTTGTTGTGGATCTACAGACATCAAAATCTTGCCCCGCCACAAAAGAATCGCACGATCCCCTGCGATCGGTTCTGCGCCATCAGTGCCGCGTAATTCAGCGTGGCGTTCTAAGCCCGATCCGCCAAAGGTGACTGTTTCCGCTATTTTCATAAGTATATTTGCCCAATCTGCTTGCTAAACTGATGACATGGTTCAAAAAGAAGCGCAATCAATGTTGCTCTGTTGCTTGCAATCTTATGCAAAGCACCATATCTAGCGCTTCGAGAGGTTGGCGTGGGCGAGCGCCTCGCCAACCCGGTCAGATCCGGAAGGAAGCAGCCGTAACGAGTCCCGCTTGGGTCGCTGTCCAGCCTCTCACCTTACCTATCAGTGTTGTGAAATCTGTCCATGTGTGGCCCAAAGCATCTGTGCATTGGTTTCAACCGCACAGCTCCGATGCGTTCGAAGCCGCTCTAACGCCAGATCCGCGCGCTCACCTAATTCACACATCAATCGAAGCGCGACCATCCCACTGCGACCGCACCCCCCCATACAGTGCACAATCACCCGTTTTTTCTGGGTCAATGCTGTGTGCAAAATATCCTGCATGACATCCCACAACGGGTCCATTCCCCCATCAGGAGCCTGAAAGTCATCAATCGGGAAATGCAGCCATTTGATTTCATTTAGGCCCAAATCAGTCGGCAAATCGGCGCTGCCAACCTGCTTTAATTCGGACAACTGCGTCAGCGTCAGCACCAAATCAGGCGACCACTCCAACAGCTTTTGCAAATCACCGGCATAATCGCCGCTGCGCCCAACCAAAGGAGCAATCCCGATTGTTCCTGTGCCAACGTTCAATTCGGAAATGGAAAACATGCCTGCCTCTTGTGCTATATCTTGACCAAGTTTGAAACAGCTATGCCATGATCACAAGCACCAAAAGGCACACGCCCTATGAAAGAGACTTTGCCAGCAATAAAGTCAGGCTATCTACTGGACGCGGCACGCCTAAGATCGTAGCTTAGTGCAACACCTAAAAATGTTTGGACCCCATGACGCAGTCAGACCAAAATACTTACCAAGTTCTTGCGCGTAAATATCGGCCCGAAACCTTTGTGGATTTGGTTGGCCAAGACGCGATGGTGCGCACCCTAAAGAATGCCTTTGACGCAGATCGAATTGCGCAGGCCTTTATTATGACGGGCATTCGCGGCACGGGCAAAACCACAACGGCGCGGATCATTGCCAAAGGCATGAATTGCATTGGAACCGATGGCCAAGGTCAACCGACAACGGACCCCTGTGGGACCTGCGAACACTGTGTTGCGATCATGGAAGGGCGTCATGTGGACGTCATGGAAATGGATGCTGCCAGCCGAACAGGTGTGGATGACATTCGCGAAATCATCGACAGTGTCCATTACCGCACCGCCTCGGCTCGCTACAAGATTTACATCATCGACGAAGTTCACATGCTGTCGAACAATGCGTTCAACGCCTTGCTCAAGACACTAGAAGAACCCCCCGCGCATGTGAAATTCATCTTTGCCACCACCGAAATTCGCAAAGTGCCCGTAACGGTTCTGTCGCGCTGCCAACGCTTTGATTTACGTCGCATCGAACCCGAAGTGATGATCGCGCTTTTGCGCAAGATTGCCGGCGCGGAAAATGCCGATATTTCCGATGATGCATTGGCGTTGATCACCCGTGCTGCCGAAGGCTCGGCGCGGGATGCGACGTCCCTGTTGGATCAAGCAATTTCGCATGGCGCTGGGGAAACGACCGCCGATCAAGTGCGTGCAATGTTGGGCCTTGCCGACCGTGGGCGTGTCATGGATCTGTTTGACATGATCATGCGCGGCGAAGCAGGCGCTGCCTTGAACGAGCTGGGATCTCAGTATGCAGATGGCGCGGATCCTATGGCCGTTCTTCGGGATTTGGCCGAGATCACCCATTGGATTTCCATCGTTAAAATCACCCCAGAAGCAGCCGAAGACCCAACCGTTTCGCCCGACGAACGCGCCCGTGGTCAAACCCTTGCTGCTGAATTGCCGATGCGCGTTTTGACACGCATGTGGCAAATGCTGCTCAAATCATTGGAAGAAGTCGGCGCGTCGCCAAACACGATGATGGCGGCTGAAATGGCAATCATCCGTATGACCCATGTCGCGGATCTTCCCTCGCCCGAGGAATTGATGCGCAAGCTTCAGGACACACCGCCACCTCCTCCTTCGGGGGGCGGAATGTCACGCGGGTCTGCCGGTGGTCAAAGCAATCATGCGTCACAGACATCTGTGCAGTCTAGCCTTCCAAACCCAACCCATCCTGGCCCATCGGGTCCCGTTGCAACATCAACCGGTGCAGTGCGCGCCATCGCGCTTGAGAATGCTTTGGCAAGGTATCCAACATTCGACCATGTCGTCGAATTGATTCGCACAAACCGCGATGTAAAGCTATTGGTTGATGTCGAAGGCTGCGTTCAATTGGCAAGCTATCAACCGGGACGGATCGAATTTGTACCCACACCCAATGCCCCCTCTGATTTGGCCCAACGCCTGGGCAGCAAACTTCAGGCTTGGACAGGCAATCGCTGGGCCGTTAGCCTCGTTAATGCTGGCGGTGCAGAAACGATTGCCAAAAAGAAAGACGCAGCTCACCTTGCCCTCGAAGCAGAAGCGACAGGGCATCCAATGGTGCAAGCCATTCTATTGGCTTTCCCGAATTCAAAAATAACAGAAATTCGAACCCCTGACGCGATCGCAGCCGAGGCACAGGCAGATGCCTTGCCCGAAGTCGAAGACGAATGGGATCCCTTCGAAGAAGAATAATCAGGAGATACAAAATGTTCAAAGGACTAGGCGCTATGGGTGACATGGCGAAAATGATGAAAGCCGCGCAAGAAATGCAAGGCAAAGTCACACAAATGCAAGACGATCTGCACACCATCATGGTCCAAGGCGAAGCCGGTGCTGGTTTGGTCAAAGCCACCTGCACAGCCAAAGGCGATCTGACAGCCTTGGACATTGATCCATCTATCTTTAACGGTGACGACAAAGAAGTGGTCGAAGACCTTATTCTGGCCGCCATCAAAGACGCTCAGGAAAAAGCCAGTGAACGCGCCAAAGAAGAAATGGCAAAAATCACCGAAGGTCTTGGGCTTCCTGCGGGTATGAAGCTTCCTTTTTAAAGGCGACGCAGTGCATGAAAAAGGCTGTTGTTTTAGTGATAATTCTAGGGGCGCTTTATGCGGGGTATACATATGTGTCACCGCCCAAGGCCAAGGCCCAACACACAACAGCCAAGGGGTCGGCAATTGTTGACGTCATAGTCCCAGACACGTTGACCCCAATCGAAGCCATCGGAAAAGTCGCGTTTAACGCAAAATGCGCCTCTTGCCATGGCCCAAACGCCCATGGTCAACAAGACGTTGCACCGCCTTTGGTACATAAGATTTATGAACCAAATCATCATGGAGATTTGGCATTTGAACGCGCGGCAATCCTTGGGGTCAAAGCCCACCATTGGCCGTTTGGAGATATGCCCCCAATCAAAGGCATAACACAGGCCGATATCACGCCAATCATCGCTTATGTTCGCAGGCTTCAGCGCGAAAATGGAATCCTTTGACAATGTCCGACACCAAAGACATCGATGCCTTGATCGAGCTTATGGCAAAATTGCCGGGTCTTGGCCCACGATCAGCCCGTCGTGCCGTGTTGCATTTAATTCGCAAACGGGGGTTATTGATGATGCCGCTTGCTGATCAAATGGGCCGCGTTGCCAGCACAGCCAGAGAATGCTTGAATTGCGGGAATGTCGGGACCTCGGATATTTGCGACATTTGTTCGGATGATCGACGCGCGAACGGTGAAATTTGCGTGGTCGAAGACGTCGCGGATCTATGGGCGATGGAGCGGTCAGGCGTGTTCAAAGGCCGCTATCACGTATTGGGCGGCACATTGTCCGCTCTGGATTCCATCGGACCAGAAGACCTTGGTATTCCGCGACTGATGGATCGTGTGGTTGGCGAAACCATTAGCGAAGTCATCTTGGCCCTGAATGCAACAATTGATGGTCAAACGACCGCGCATTACATTGCAGATCAACTGGAACACCAGGTATCTGTCACCACATTGGCGCAAGGTGTCCCAATTGGGGGCGAGCTAGATTATTTGGACGACGGCACTATTTCCGCCGCCCTAAGAGCCCGTAAAAAAGTTTAGAGAATCACAACATCCAACGGAGGAAATCCGTTGAAGCCGATTGTTGCATATGTCGTTGTGTATGCGCCACAGGCTTTGATCATGATCCGATCACCAGATTTCAAACCAACTGGCAACATCACAGGACGTTTTTCGTATAGCACATCTGCGCTGTCACAGCTTGGACCAGCAAGGATGCAGGGACTCATTTCTTGGTGATCACGGTTTGTCACAAACTGGTAGCGAATTGCTTCGTCCATCGTTTCGGCAAGACCCGAGAATTTACCAATGTCCAAATAGACCCAGCGGTGCAAATCGTCTTCTGATTTGCGCGACACCAAAAGCACTTCTGCTGAAATCATTCCAGCTTCGGCTACCATGCCGCGTCCGGGCTCTGCCATCACGTATTTCGCATCTGGGAACAACGCATCGACCTGTTCCATCACACGAGACGCGTAAACCGTTGGACGGTCAACATCGTATTCATAGGATGCTGGGAAACCACCGCCAATGTTCAAAACAGTAAGGCCATATCCTTGGGCTTGGGCATCGCGCCAGACGGCTGCGACCTGTTCCAAAGTTGCGCCCCACATATTTGCATCGCGTGTTTGGCTGCCAACGTGAAAAGACACACCAACAGGTTTCAATCCCAATTCACGTGCACGCGCCATCAATGGCAACGCCATGTCAAGCGAGCAGCCAAATTTGCGGGACAATGGCCAATCAGCACCAGTCGCGCCCACCAAGAGGCGAATATAGACCTGTGCCATTGGCGCATGTTCTGCCAATTTTTCTAGCTCTTCTTCTGCGTCTGCCGCAAACAACCGAACGCCAGCACGATAGGCAAATGCGATATCCGCAGGGCGTTTTACCGTGTTACCAAAGGAAATATGCTCTGGACGTGCGCCCATTGCCAAGCACAATTCGATTTCCGCACGTGACGCCGCATCAAAACGAGACCCTTCTTTGACCAAGGTTTCGATCACTGCTTTTTCTGGGTTTGCTTTCACAGCATAGTGAATTTTTGCGCGACCCAATCCTTGGACCAATGCACGATATTGCTGTGCAATCGCGTCAAGAGACAACACAAGCGTTGGGCGGTCAAAATTCGCACGACGAATGAAATCAGCTAGGTGTGATTGAATTGAATAAGCTACCACGCCCTGAGGGCGATCTACGTGTACGTTCATGGTCATCTCCGATAAGTACCCGGGCTTTTACCCGACCAGTTCAAAAAAGGAGACGTTACCGTCGCTACGTAAACACGAGTGTTATACCGGCCAGAGGCGCGTGCGTTGGCGTCTTGAAACCGCATATAGGACCACAAAAAGAGTCGTGCAATAAAAAAATTACGTCCGACTAATTTTTTTTCGAGCCCACCCCTAAGTTGTATTTAAGAGACATTGCGCCCAGCTGGGTCGCGCTTGATCTAGCACCATCAATGCGGCCAATCGGCCCAGTTCGTCACTGCTTTTTGCGGCGCGGCCACTGCCAGCGGTGGCGACATATAGGTCTGGTTCAAGCGACCTAAGCACAGGCAAGTCGGACCTATCAAATGTCGTGACACAGGCCGCCATATGATATGAATTTACCTTAATTTTCGGCATTCTCTGATGAAAATGGTCTTGCAAGATATCACGGACCTCTGGGTTCCCGCCGGATCGGAACCAGTCAGAAATTTCTGACGAGGACCCTAATTTTACATCAATATTGTCACCGCCTAGTTTCAGATAATAGCGACCGTCAGGATAGCGTATTGGCGGCAACAGATAGGGATCGCGACCTTGGGTATCATAATAAATCAACGATGGCTGCGTGGACAGTTGGTGCGCTGTCTCGGCCGAAACTTCGAAAAAAGCAACGGTTCGCGCAAAGACATCCAATGACAAAGCGCCCCCCAAAAGGGAATCGCTATATCCGCCTGCGGCGACCAAAACGCGATCAAACACATGGGCCTGTTTGCCCACATGAACAAGCTTTGGTGCAACATGATCCACAGCGACCTTGTGCCAATGCGCCCCTGCGGCTTGGGCCAATGCGATCTGCGCCTGTACCAAGCGGCGCGGTGATATGTGACCCGCATCCCCTTGTTCCCAAACTCCGCAATCTGACGGCGCGAAAGCAAAATATGGGAATTGTTTTGATAATCCGTCACCGTCCATCAATGTGGCGGATGTACCTTGATGCTGTGCAGTCGCAATGACCTGTGTAACCGTCTCTGATCCATTGGGACCCGCAATCAAAATTCCGACAGGAGTGTAAAATGCAATACGGCTAGCGGCTTCGATTGTTCTGTATCTTGATATACTCGCGATTGCAGCTTGCGCCCAAAACGGCGATGCATCCAATGATCGCGTAATGCGGCCTTCGTCATAATGGCTGGCAAAAGGGCCAGTATAATTGGCTGTGTTGCTCGGTTCTGTTGGACCAAACAACGTAACATTCACCCCAGCTTGCGCCAAATATTTCGCAGCAGCTGCCCCAATGAGCCCTGCGCCGATGACTGCGATCTTCATGTGGTATTCCCGATTGGTTCACGCGTTTCATAGACCTTAGAAAAGAAAAACCCCCGATCCAAGATCAGGGGTTCAAAATTTTCAGCAAAAGAAGATGCTTACTCTTCTACGTCGGGCTGTTCATCGCCGGGAAGGTTAAAGAAACTATCCGCATCAAGATAATTGTTTGTATCTTCTTCTTCGTCATCGTCTTCACGCAATGAAAACGCTTCGAGCCCTTCGATGGCGGTTGGGATTTTTGGCTCTGTAGCCATGCCCAATGATTGCTCTGTGCTAACCAACTTGCGACGTTCGTCGTCGGTCATTACCGTACCTTCAGAGGCGCGTTTCGCAGCCGCTTTTTGCACAACGGCATCCAACTCTGATTGTTTACACAACCCCAAAGCAACCGGATCAATTGGTTGAATGTTCGCAATGTTCCAATGTGTACGTTCACGGATCGCTTGGATCGTTGGCTTTGTCGTTCCAACAAGCTTGGAAATCTGACCATCACTTAATTCAGGATGGAACTTTACCAACCAATAGATTGACGCTGGACGATCCTGACGCTTGGACAAGGGTGTATAGCGTGGACCGCGGCGTTTTTCTTCGCCAGCAGCCGCCGGGTTGAATTTCAACTTCAACTTGTGCATCGGGTTTTTTTCCGCCGCATCAATTTCAGACTGGTCTAGCTGATTGTTAGAAACAGGATCAAAGCCTTTTACACCCGTTGCAACATCACCATCAGCGATTCCCTGAACTTCGAGTTCGTGCATGCTTACAAAATCAGCAATCTGCTTGAATGTAAGGGTCGTATTGTCAACCAGCCAAACTGCGGTTGCACGTGCCATAATCGGTTTTGACATATCCGTCACTCCTTAATACATTTTCCCCGTTGCCTGACTTGCAGGCGGCCTTTTCCAAGGCGGGTTACCAGTGTAGGGAAACTTGCAGGTGTCTATATACGTCTTGTGACGGAAAGGGAAGAGAGAATGAACATCATCAAAAATCTAATTACTGGCGCGGTTTTGACCGTGGCCACTGCCGCCTATTCTGATGACTTTGATTATTATGTGATGTCGTTAAGCTGGTCCCCAAGCTTTTGTGAAATCGAAGGCGACGCCAAAAATTCAGAACAATGCGACCCTAAATTCGACTATGGCTGGACCTTGCACGGCCTGTGGCCACAGTATCATCAGGGCTGGCCATCGTTTTGTCAGACGCCAGAACGTGCGCCATCCCGTCAAATGACCAATGCGATGACTGATATCATGGGCACATCTGGGCTGGCATGGCATCAATGGAAAAAACACGGTAGCTGCTCTGGCCTATCCGCTGCCAACTATTTCGAAACATCGCGCCAAGCCTATGAAAGCGTTGTCCGCCCGCCTGTTTTCAAAAAGCTAGACAAGCGTGTAAAATTACCTGCCTCGGTTGTCGAAGAAGCCTTTTTGAAGGCCAACCCAAATTTGGAAAAGGACATGGTCACCGTGACGTGTCGCGATCGCTATATCCAAGAAGTCCGCGTGTGCTTGTCCAAAGATTTGGCACCCGTTCCCTGTGGACGGGATGTTGTCAAAGACTGTACCTTGGACTCGGCTATTCTTCCGCCCGTTCGATAATGGGGGGGGGCGCCTGCGATCTTAGGCGAACCAAGCCCGCCGGATCAGATTGCATCCCGCAATAAACAAAACCGCCAACGTCGCTAATTTAAAGCGGCGTTGGTCAATGCGATTGCGAATGCGCGATCCGACATAAAGCCCAACCAGAGCCGGCCCCAATAGCGATGCAGAAAAAATCGCGGTCGATTTGGTTAAAATCCCCGAAGTCATATGCGCCAGAACCAATAAAACCGCGCCCAACCCGTAGATGACACCCTGCACGCGGATTTGTTCGCTTTTCTCTGTATTCAACGCCGTCAGATACGCCACGGTTGGCGGACCCCAAACACCGGACAACCCCCCTGTAAAGCCAGCAATCGCCCCCATGATGATAGTCCCCAAGCGCCCCTTGCCCACAGGAATTTGCCATCCAGACATTTGAATCAAAGACAACGTGACCACCAGCACGCCCAGATATCCGAACATCATATCCATCGGAATCAAAGGCACCAACTGCGAGCTTGCCAAAAGAAAGATCGCACCGACAATGAGAAACCCCTTGAACTTGATCAAGGATGCACGTGCAGCATTAATCCCCTGCCCCAAGGCTTGGACGCCGTTGGTAAACAACGTCGGCAAAAGCAATCCAGCAAGGGCCAAATCAGGCGAAATCACCATGGATAAACCCGAAATTAGAATCGTAGGCATCGCAAAACCGACGATCCCCTTTACGATTCCCGCAAAGAGAGCCACCATAAAAACAAGGATAATCGTTAGGGTATCAAAGTGAAACAATAGGGGATCCATAGTTAGTCCTTAGCACGCATGCAGAAATAAACCACCGCAAATTTCGCTACGTAATTTTAAAACAAAAAAGGTTTCATTTAAGTATTTTTGTTGCGCTGCGGTTGCATAATGATTAGAAGGTTAGACAAATTGAAAAGGATGATGTGATGGCGCACGATGGACAGGATATGAATATGAGCGAACAGATGTTGCTAAACGATGTGCTCGTACTGACCGAGCAAACGATTGCTCCGTTAGAGGATCTATTGGATCGCGCCAAAGCAAACCTGCGGGTGCAAATCACCCAAGATGACCGCATCTCGGGCAGCCTGATCGAAGCGAACCAACACGCTGCTCATGGGTTAGCGTGGCTTGCGACCTATGTGGAATCCTTGCGTCAGATGAACAAATGGGCACATGCGCTCGCATCAGATCAAAACTTTGGAGAAGTCGAACAGCTGATCTTGCAGATCGCTTTTGGCGAATATCTGGCGCAGCTTCAGGGCGGCATCCCAATGAGCCAAGGTGAAATTCTACGGCTTGCTGATTTGGGGCTGTCGGCTGCTGATAGTATTTTCCAAAATGCGGCGATCATCACGTTGATGACGTCGGGCAATTCCCAAGCCGCACGCAGCCGGTTGGTTGAATTGATGCAAGAGCAATCCGCCAACGTTACCGTTGGTCATAGCGGTTTGGACGAAGAGCTGGAAATGATCCGCGAACAGTTCCGCCGCTTTGCTGTGGAAAAAGTTGAACCCTTTGCCCACGAATGGCATCTGAACGACGAATTAATCCCGTTAGAAATCATTGATGAATTGGCCGAACTTGGTGTCTTTGGATTGACGATCCCCGAAAACCTTGGTGGTTTTGGCTTGTCCAAAGCATCCATGGCGGTCGTCTCGGAAGAATTGTCACGCGGATATATCGGCGTTGGATCTTTGGGAACACGGTCTGAAATTGCGGCGGAATTGATCCTTTGCGGTGGCACGGATGATCAAAAATCACAGTGGCTTCCTAAAATTGCCAGTGGTGAAATCCTTCCCAC
Organism: Paracoccaceae bacterium; assembly: GCA_024639125.1. Classification (GTDB taxonomy): domain Bacteria; phylum Pseudomonadota; class Alphaproteobacteria; order Rhodobacterales; family Rhodobacteraceae; genus JAHEJA01. Next base: position 105,733 of record JAHEJA010000002.1, on the reverse strand, counting down.
CGCCGTTTTCACAGAACCCAACACCGGATCCGATTTGGGGGCATTGCGCACCCGTGCCGTCAAGGATGGCGATGATTATCGCGTCACAGGGAACAAAACCTGGATCACACACGCATCTCGCACGCACGTCATGACACTGCTTGCACGCACCAACCCAGACAGCACGGACCATCGTGGCCTATCTATGTTCTTGGCGGAAAAGACCCCAGGCACCGATGAACACCCATTCCCAACCGACGGCATGACAGGTGGCGAAATCGAAGTGCTGGGATATCGCGGCATGAAAGAATACGAACTTGCCTTTGATAATTTCAAAGTAAAAGGCGAAAACCTATTGGGTGGCGAAGAAGGCAAAGGCTTTAAGCAGTTGATGCAGACCTTTGAAAGCGCCCGCATCCAAACCGCCGCGCGTGCGGTTGGCGTTGCACAATCCGCTTTGGATATCTCGATGCAATATGCAATCGATCGCAAACAATTCGGTAAATCCTTGATCAATTTCCCGCGCGTTGCCAACAAGCTGGCAATGATGGCCGTAGAAATCATGATCGCCCGCCAGCTGACATATTTCAGTGCGTTTGAAAAAGACAATGATCGCCGCTGCGACCTAGAAGCCGGCATGGCCAAGCTTTTGGGCGCCCGGATCGCATGGGCTGCGGCGGATAATGGGCTTCAGATTCATGGCGGCAACGGATTTGCGCTTGAATATAAAATCAGCCGTATTCTATGTGATGCGCGTATTTTGAACATTTTCGAAGGCGCTGCTGAAATCCAAGCCCAGGTCATTGCCCGTCGCTTGATGGATTAAATCTCTGAATAGCAAGGCGTCCGATCATAGGACGCCTTTGGCACGATGTCGCGCATACGACCAGTTTCCCCTTACAAGTTCCAAACTGCTGTTTACATTGGAACCATGAAAGGCAGGCTGTCATGCGTAAATTAATTTTTGGTTTGGTTTTGACCCTTGCCGCGGGGTGCATGGCGGACGAAAGCGTAACGGCTTATGGCGGATCCAGCAAACTTTGGCGGCTTGATACATTGGACGGACAATCCATAAAAGAAACTATCACCCTAGAGCTTCTGGACCAAGGCCGTGTTGTCGGACAAGCGCCATGCAACAGATATTCAACCACCCAGAATGCACCCTACCCTTGGTTCCAACTCTCGCCAATCCTGACCACACGCAGGGCATGTCCCGACTTGGCATTAGAAGCCGTGTATCTCCAGGCGTTAGAAACAATGACCGAATCCGAAGTTCTGGGGGATACGTTGATGCTAAGATCCCCAAACGGACAAGAGCTGGTGTATCGGGCTAGTACCGTTTCGGAATAACCTGCGCCACAGCAAATAGAATTGCGGCAGACGCCACCATCGTTGGCCCGGCCAGCGTATCGAATTCATAGGACACAGCCATTCCCACAATCACCGAAACGGCGCCAACCGCGACAGAGGCCAGCGCCATGCTTTCAGGTGTCGATGCCAAACGCCGCCCTGTTGCTGCTGGGATAATCAGAAATGCAGTAACCAACAAAGCGCCCACAACCTTGACTGAAATTGCAATTGTCAGCGCCAAAGTCAGGGTCAGCACCAATTGTTCGCGTCGGCCATTGATGCCCGCTGATGCCGCCAGATCATATCCAACCGTCATCGCAATCAATCGTGACCACCGCCAAGAAATCACGGAAACCACCGCCAAAGCGCCCCCCCAAATCACCCAAAGATCCGCCCATGACACCGCAAGGATATCACCAAACAGCAAGGCTTCGAGCGATATGCGCACCCCTGACATAAGGTTCGCTGCGATCAAGCCAAAAGCCAGCGCCGAATGCGATAGCACACCCAAGATGGTATCCGTTGCATACCACCGCCGATCCAATACGAACAACAAGATAGAAATCACCACGGCAATCGCCAAGACACCGATGAAACTAGATAGCCCAAGCGCCAATCCACCTGCGACCCCAAGGATAGATGCGTGCGATAATGCATCGCCAAAATAAGCCATCTTGCGCCAAATGACAAAACAGCCCAACACGCCCGTCGCCAAGGCAACAGCCAATCCAGCAAGGGTTGCTCGGATGATGAATTCTTCTAACATATTGGAACCCTAGTGCGAATGTGGATGATCGTGGGTGTGCGAATGATCATGGTCATGACGATAAAGCGCCAAAGCGCCTTTGGTGCCTTTTCCAAAAAGCGCACGATATTCAGGGGCCGTTGAAACGACATCCGGTGCGCCTTCGCAACAGATGTGCCCATTCAAACAAATGACCCGATCAGACGCGCTCATCACCACATGAAGATCATGGCTTACCATCACAACCGCACAGCCAATTTCATCGCGTAGTTCCGCAATCAATTGATAAAAGGCCGCGGATCCAGGTTGGTCCAGCCCTTGGGTTGGTTCATCCAACATCAATACATCGGGACGTCCGATGATGGCCCGCGCCAGCATTGCCCTTTGGAATTGCCCACCGGATAATTCAGAAACTTGCCGCCCCCAAAGTTCGGGGCTACCGACGCGGTCTAGCGCATCTTTGGCCGCTTGGTCGGATACTTTGGCTGGCAAAGACAAAAAGCGCCGCACAGTCATAGGAAAGGTGTTTTCAACCAACAATTTCTGCGGCACAAACCCGATTTTTAGTCCAGAGGATCGAATAACATCCCCCCCGGCCTGTGCCAAAGCGCCCGTCAAAACATGCAAAAGCGATGATTTCCCGGATCCGTTCGGCCCAACAATTGTGATAATCTCGCCTGCGTTGACAGAAAAATTTACATTTAACAGCACAGGATCAGCATCGTATTTTACGCTGACATCTTGCAAAGTGATCAAGCTCATGAGCGTGCCTTTTCTGTACAGTCTGAACATGTGCCTTCGGCTTCGATAGCGACAGACGCAACTGTGAACCCTGTTTCTGCTTGCATCTGGCGTAGCCCCGAATTTTGCGTGGTATCAATTGCTTCGGCAACTTTGTGGCATCCGCTACAGATCAAAATCGCCGGCGTGTGATCCCGATCGGGATGAGCACAAGCAACATAAGCATTCAGCCGCTCCACCCGATGCGCCAAACCCTGTTCCACCAAAAATCCAAGCGCGCGATAAGCGATTGGGGGTTTTGAACCATAACCGTCTTCCTGAAGCCGCTCCAAAACGTCATAAGCCCCAAGTGCGCGATGGTGCTCCAACAACACTTCTAGTGCGCGGCGCCGCACAGGTGTAAACCGCACCCCGCGCGTATCGCACTGCGCCTGTGCCGCTTTCAATGCGGTCGATACACAGTGTTTGTGATTATGCTTTGTAAATCCCACGACATCAGGCATCAGAAAATCCCGTTTTGATATTGATATGTTATAACATTACATTTATATCCAGCGCAACGAGACTTTTTATTTTTTGGGATAATTCTGTGATGATACGCATGTTTGCTTTACTCATTGGCTGTTCGCTGGCAACCGCCGGCCTTGCTCAGGACAAAATGACCATCGCCACAGATATCGGCGCTCTGAAATCCATCGCAACCTATGTGGGCGGCTCCGCTGTGACCGTGACACGCATTGTGCCGGAAAACGCCGATCACCACAGTTTGTCGTTGCGCCCCTCCCAAGTGCGCGCACTGAAATCTGCAGATGTCGTCTTGTGGACTGATCCAACATTTACACCGGCAATTGCCAAGCTTTTGACCGACGAAGACAGTGAACAAATCGTTCTCACCGCGTCCAAACTAAACGGTATTTCGGTATATGACAGCCGCGATGTGACGGTTTTAAGCGATAGTCATGAACATGACCACGATCATGATCATGATCATGAAGACCATGCAATAGATCCCCATCTTTGGTTACATGTCGGAAATATTCGCACGATTGCCCAAGACCTAAGCGCCACCCTTGTAAAGCGCGCGCCAGAACATCGGTCATTGTTTCAATCCAACCTCGCTGTATTTCTTGATCAACTGGACCAAATAGAAGCCGACATAAAATCACGCTTTCAGCCAAGTGACCCCCTCAGGTACATGGCTGCACATGATTCCTTTCAATATTTTGATGTTGCGTATGGCTTTCAACTGGCTGCTGTCGTCACTGGCAGTGACGGACACGAAGTCGGCCCAAAAACCGTGGCAAATTTCATAGCGGATTTGTCGAAAACGCCTGTGTCCTGCCTTATCCTAGATCCGAGAGAAGGCACAGCACTGGCCCAACAAATTGCAACGGATTTGGCAATACCGGTGATCGAACTTGATCCTACAGGCGATGCAATGGACACCACACGCAATGATATCCTTGGGTTATTGCGCGAAACAGCAGTGGCCTTTGATACTTGTTTTGACGTCAATACAGCGGCTGCGCAATCTCGATAAGGTTCTGATCCGGATCACGGACATACACCGAAAGAATGGGACCAAGCGCGCCAGTGCGTTGAATTGGCCCCTCTTCGATTGTCACCAAGTGGTTTGTTAAATGCGCGACCCAGTCGTCAATGGCGTGGTCCGACAAAAAGCACAAATCCCCGGACCCTGATGTTGGATGCTTGGATTTTGGGTCAAATTCACGGCCCACTTGGTGCAGATTGATTTTCTGCGAACCAAACATCAACGCCACACGACGTGTGCCATCGGTCCCGACAAAGATGTCAGACGTCATGCCCAGCACGGTTTCGTAAAAACCGACCGTTGCCTCTATTGAATTTACCGTTAAAACAAGATGATCCAAAGATGTCACTGTTGGCATTTTACCATCTCCTAATCGCGTCACCGCAACCATGAGGGTCCCATGTTACAGAGTCAAACCGATATCCTTGATCCCGCGCGCAGCAATGCCCTGTTGGTGACGCTTGATCGCATTGAACGGGTACAAGAGGGCGATATCCTCCCGCCGTTTTTTCATCAAATCTATTTTTGGGATCCCCAAATGGCCCAAGATCTGGGGCGCGATGGACATCCAAAAACCGGTCATGGCTTGATCCCTGATATGGGGTTGCCACGCCGAATGTGGGCCGGTGGGCAGCTGGAATTTTTGGCGCCTCTGCGCGTTGGACAGACCGCCACCAAAACCAGCACAATTCATCAAACAGAGCATAAACAAGGGCGCAGTGGTCCTTTGGCCTTTGTGACGGTGCGCCACGATATCGAACAAAATGGAACCCTCTGTGTGCGCGAATATCAAGATCTGGTCTACAGAGAGGACCCTGATCCCGACGCGCCACAGCCAACCCCGGCCAGTGCACCAACCGACGAAGCCCTGTGCGAACAGGTCGCGTTCACTTCAACGCAATTGTTCCGCTATTCGGCGCTGACGTTTAACGGGCATCGCATTCACTATGATCTGGATTACGCACGCGATATCGAAGGGTACAAAGGCTTGGTCACGCATGGCCCCTTGTTGGCACAGCTGTTGATGCTTCAGGCGCAGGACCAACTTGGCGCGCTTAGCACGTTTTCATTCCGAGGCACTGCGCCGTTGATGCATTTCGAACAAGCTGACCTATGTTGGAAAGACGGAACATGTTGGGTACGTGCGCAAGATGGGCGATTGTGTATGACAGCAATGGCCACGGCCTAATAGCTGGCCTCTGGGCGAAAATCATCGGGAATGGCGTCATGGCCTTCTAACAAAATATCCGCCATGACATGCGCCATTTTGGGTGCCATGCCCAAACCAATCTTGAAACCACCATTCAGAATATAGGCCGCAGGATCCAGTGGATGCGGCCCCATCACAGGGGCGCGGCTACGGCTGCGGGGGCGCACACCTGCCCATTTTTGCAAAATTGGGGCGTCTTGAAGCTGTGGTAAAAACTGGCGGGCACGGGCAACAATGTCATCCAACTGCGCATCTGTAGAGGTCGCATCGTCATAGTCCCGTTCCGAAGTTGACCCAACCGCGACGGTGCCGTTTTCATGCGGTATGATATGTAACGCATCGGCAAACAGCTGGGGGAAATCGCGTCGATCCAGCGCAAACAAAGCAGCCTGTCCTTTGACACCATTGCCAAACATGCGCGGGCGTTGCGCTGAAATACGGTCCAGATCATGCACACCCGTCGCCCATACGACATGACCGCGATCTTGGCCCACGGCATCGAACGTTCCGCCCTTGGTGCGGATCGCAGCGGCCAAAGACTGACATGCGGCCAATGGATTTATCCGGCCCGTCAACGTGTCAAAGATCCAATGCCCCGTCGGCGACGGCGTCATCCAGTCATCCATATCGGACGCAGTCAGCACGCGCCACGTTGCACGCCCTTGCCAGAGCTCTTGGGCGTTTTCCCCCCGCAGTTTAGCCAAGGCAATACCGCGATCCTCTAAAATGGGCTGCACGCGCCCCAACCGCGCATACCCGCTGGATCGTCCAGAGGCGCCATCCACATCAGACCAAAACGTCTCTGCCATCAACAAGCTGTCACGTTGAAATTCTTTTTTGCTGTTCCAATTTTCGGGCACATGTGGTGCCAAGGCTCCGACGATGCCGCCACTTGCACCATGGGCCACGCCATTGGGGTCGATCACTTGGACTTTGGCACCGCGTGACACCAACACCCAAGCCAGAGCCAATCCCAATATTCCCGCGCCGCGAATTGTGACATCTACCATTGCAAGCCTATCCCAGTTGTTGCAGTGTCCTAATAACGATTGCTGTCAGAAACAAGGCCCTAGAAAGTCTGGCCGGAATCTCTGGCTGGAATTTCTGGCCGGAATCTCTGGCGCAACATACTAACCCCAGAGACCAAGTCCTAGACATGTCACATGCTTCTCCCTTGCTAGAATGGCGCAGCGATGAAATTCCAATATCGACCCGGTTCGATGATCCCTATTATTCTGCGGATCATGGGCTGAACGAAACACGGCATGTGTTTTTGACAGGCAACAATTTACCCGAACGGTTTCAAGATGGCTTTCATATTGCGGAATTGGGCTTTGGCACCGCGTTGAATTTTTTGGCGACGTTGGACCTATGGCGTCGCACCCAACAAAAGGGGGCGTTTCAATTCACCACCTTCGAAGCGTTTCCAATGACGCCCGATGATATGATCCGCGCACATCTTCAGTTTCCCGACATCGCCCCCCTTGCCCAAGAATTTGCGCCCCTTTGGGCATCATTGCTGGACGCGGGCCAGATTACTGGCGCGGACTACACCCTTACAATCAAAATCGGAGACGCCCGAGATACCCTTGCTTTGTGGGATCAACGTGCGGATTGTTGGTTCCTAGATGGGTTTTCACCCGCAAAAAATCCCGAGCTTTGGGGACAAGAGCTCTTGCAACAGGTTGCAATTCATACCACTGATTTAGGAACAGCCGCGTCATACACGGCGGCAGGATTTGTACGCCGCAATCTAGAAGCAGCTGGTTTTAATGTAACACGTATTCCGGGGTTTGGTCGTAAACGCCACATGACCCTAGCCCAAAAAGAGACACGCAATGCAAAATAACACACGCCTTGGAATTATCTTGATGGTTTTGACCACCATCGTCTTTGCATCCCAAGACGGGGTATCGCGTCACTTGGCCAGTGAATACAATGTGATCATGGTCGTCATGATCCGCTATTGGTTCTTTGCGGCTTTTGTCATGACCGTTGCATCGCGCAAAGCGGGGGGCCTAAGGGCCGCTGCGAAAACATCACAACCGATTGTTCAAACGACGCGTGCCTTGCTATTGATTACCGAAATCTGCGTTATGGTTTTGGGCTTTAAATTGCTGGGGCTTGTTGAAAGTCATGCGATTTTCACCAGTTATCCACTGTTGGTTGCGGCCTTGTCTGGGCCAATTCTGGGCGAAAAAGTCGGCTGGCGCAGGTGGACGGCGATCGGGATCGGCTTTGTTGGCGTTTTGATCATCTTGGAACCCGGCGTTGGCGTCTTTTCCCCCAAAGCAATCATACCGCTGATAGCAGCACTTTTGTTTGCAACCTATGGCTTGTTGACGCGCTATGCCGCACGCAAGGACACCAGCGCCACCAGCTTTTTCTGGACCGGCGTTGTCGGATCGATTGGCATGACAGTTGTTGGCGTGTGGTTCTGGGAACCGATGTCTGCGACCGATTGGGGGTGGATGGGTGTGCTATGTGTGACAGGCGCGCTAGGGCATTATCTATTGATCCGCTGCTACGAAGTCGCCGAAGCCAGCGCGGTGCAGCCATTCGCCTATTTGCAACTTGTGTTCGCCTCGTCGATTGGAATCCTTATTTTCGGAGAATCCGCCGAGATGAACACAGTTATCGGGGCCGCGATCGTCGTTTGTGCGGGATTGTTCACCCTATGGCGAGAGCGGCAAAAGACCTGATCCCCGCAGCTCTTTGGAAAATGGCACAGGCAAAGCCGTTTGCCCCAATCGAGCCCGATAAACAGGCAGGCTTTCTGTAACGCGCATCACATAGTTGCGCGTTTCCTGAAAGGGGATCATTTCGATCCATTCGATCAAATCCACATTAGGCGAGCGCGGATCACCGTAGAGTTCGCTCCATTTGTCGGCACGGCTTGGACCTGCGTTATACGCGATCGATATCAATACAGGATTGCCTTGGAACCGCGCACCCAGTTCTGCCAAATAGGTTGTGCCAAGGGCTGCGTTATATTGCCAATCTTGGGTAAGACGTGGTTCATCAAAAGGAACGCCCAAATCTCCGGCCATTTCTTCGGCGGTTTTGGGCATCAATTGCATTAACCCTTTGGCCCCAACTGGGGAAACCACCATCGGATCAAATTCGCTTTCACGGCGCGAAATCGCCAAGGCCAATTCGGTTTTCACAGGCCACTTTACAGACGTCAGCGGATGCAGCGCAAAATAAGGGCGCGGGATATTGCGCCCCTGACTTGCTGCACGTTTCCCTAACATCACCAAGACATGCGGCTTTTCAAACTCTTCTAGGAAATCCGCCATTTGTAGAATTTCATTATCCGTCAACGTTTCCGCCAAATGCGTTAAAAACCGTTCCCCCAACGCAGGTTGATCCGCCGCGAACAACAAGATTGCCGCCTTGAACACAGAGCTTTTGGTAAATTCAGCCCCCCGCCAATCCGGCAGCTCGGAGCGATCCGAAAACGCAGGATCAATCGGCGCGCCAATTTCTTCCGCGGCAAGAAGCCCGTAAAAGCTGGTTTGATGTTCGGCCCCATTCACAAAGGCTTGGGTCGCTTTGGCGGTCTCTCCTTGGGCTTGATAAGCCTTGCCCAACCAATAAAAACCGCGACCCAATGAAATTGGCGTATCAACACCCTTGAGGAACCGTTCAAAGTGCGATTGCGCGAGAACTGGTTTATTTAGCTTTTTCAAGGCCATGAACCCAGCTAGCCATTCTAGCTCGGCATAGTCATCCCCCCGATTAAGGTGGTGATTGGATGCGATTTCATAGGCAGCGGACACTTTGCCTTCTCGTAATAAATCGCGGGCCAGATTGCTACGGGTCCCGGACCAGGCATCAGGATTCCCCAAGCTCACCGGCGATGCACTTGCCGGAATAATCAGCTCTGCCGCATCATCCAAGCGCCACGCCCGTGTGCGCCATTCGTACCGCGCATGCACCAAAAGAGGATGGGTTTGCAACTTTGGCGGCACCGCATTGATTAATGCATTAAGACCATCCTCTTGTTTGTTGCGCAAGGCCATCCGCGCTGTGGCGAGGGCCTGAAATTCTTGGGACACGCGCGGCGCGATCATTTTTGTGTCCGCGTCCCAATCTTTCCACAAAACCATGCTCAGGCGATTTTGATGAAGATCCTTGAGCGCTGCGCCAAAGTCGGCGATGAAACCATCAAATGTTTCCTGGTTCATCGAAAAGCTAAGCCAGGCATTTTGTGCGATCAAGTTTGCTTTGCTGCTTTGCTGGCTGGCATTTAACGCCCGTGCATAGATCAAAGCCCCCTGCGCGGTTTGTGGCAGGTGTTCGTCAAAAAAGGCAACTGTCGCTTTGATCGGGGCCGTGGCGAATGTCTTTTCCGACCGCTTAATCAAATAGGGCAATCCGGGCCAATCAGGATTGCGTTTTAAAAAATCAATCGTGACTTCATAGGGGCCTTCGCCAGAACGCAAAAAATGCCACAAAATAATGTCTTTGCCCAATGCACCATCACTGGCGCCAAGGGTGACCGCAAGCGACCAATCCTTGGACTTCATCGCATCAAAGGCCGAACTGAGCGCCCTTTCGTTCGACTGTCCCCAAGCAGACGTGGCAAATAGACCAATTAATAGTGCAATCTTGCGGATCATGGCTTGCTTTTTTCCCTGTGACGAAGGATAGACAATACGGAATTTATACAGGTGGATCGTGGGTTCAAATCACGTCTATGTTATGAGCAAACATTCACCTTTGCAAATGGGGCAATTCCCCACTTATGTAGGAAAGGAGCGTGTCATGTTAAAAGGCTCAATGCCAGCTTTGGTCACGCCGTTCAAGGACGGCGCAGTGGATCTGGATACGCTCAAGAAATTGGTGGACTGGCATGTCGACCAAGGGTCGCACGGCTTGGTTCCAGTTGGAACAACAGGTGAAAGCCCAACGCTTAGCCATGAAGAACACGAATTGGTTGTGGAAACCGTGGTCAAAGCCGTCGCAGGCCGCATTCCTGTTGTGGCTGGTGCCGGTTCCAACAACACCGCAGAATCCTTGCGCCTGATGGAGCATGCGAAATCTGTTGGTGCGGATGCTGCTTTGGTTGTGACGCCCTATTACAACAAGCCAACCCAAGCCGGCTTGATTGCGCATTTCACAGCGCTGCATGATGCCTGCGACTTGCCAATCGTGATTTATAACATTCCAGGCCGTTCGGTGGTGGACATGTCGCCTGCAACGATGGGTGAATTGGCCAAGCTGCCGCGGATCATCGGTGTCAAAGACGCAACCGGCGACTTGGCCCGTGTCTGCGCCCAGCGCATGACCTGCGGCAAAGATTTCTTGCAGATTTCTGGCGAAGACGCGACCGCGCATGGCTTTAATGCGCAGGGTGGCATTGGCTGTATTTCGGTAACGGCGAACGTCGCACCTGCGCTTTGTTCGCAGTTGCAAACCGCATGTCTGCAAGGTGATTACAAAACCGCGCTTGATATCCAAGACCGTTTAATGCCCTTGCACCAAGCGATCTTTACAGAGCCGGGATTGGTGGGTGTCAAATACGCCATGAGCACATTAGGGCTATGTAACCCAGATGTTCGTTTGCCGCTGACACCGCTGACAGACGCAACCAAGGCCAAAATCAAAGCAGCCTTGGTACATGCAGGTTTGGCAGCTTAATTCAAAGCAAGGCGCAGGGGCATATCGTCCATTGCCGCGCGATACCATTCAACAATTGCGCGGCGCTCGTCTTCTTCCATCCACGTGACATTCGCAGGCGGCATCGCCGTGCTGCGTCCTGACTGCAAATAGATTTGTTTGGCAAAGGCCGTGATATCTGCTGTGGTTTCGAGATGCACATTTTTGGGCGCGCGTCTTATACCGTCATAGACCGGTTCAGCCGCGTGACACATGGAACAGCGACCCAAGATGATGTCTTGGGCCTCTTCAAATCCGGCAGCGTTGGCAAAAATCATTTGCCGCTCGCTCAAGGCCGCTTCTTCGCGGGTGTCAGAGCCTGCACCGCCCAAAGTCGACAACCACATGATCAAGATAAACAAGATCACAGTCGCAGGCCATGTCCAGATCGGATTACCAGCGCGCGCATGTGTCGTGTTGAAATAATGGCGTATTGTCACCCCCATTAGAAAAACAAGCGCCGCAATCAGCCAATTATATTCGCTCGCAAACGCAAGCGGATAGTGGTTGGACAACATCAAGAACACGACAGGCAAAGTCAGATAGTTGTTATGCGTGGAACGTAGTTTTGCAATCTTACCGTATTTAGGGTCAGGTTTGCGCCCAGCTTGCAGGTCAGCAACAACAATGCGTTGGTTTGGCATGATGATGAAAAACACATTGGCCGTCATAATCGTCGCCGTAAACGCCCCAAGGTGCAGCATCATTGCGCGCCCGGTAAAGATCTGGTTATAGCCCCAGCCCATCGCCACAAGCAGTGCAAATAGGATCACCATCAAAGCGGTCGGATAATTCTTAAGCCCGTTCTTGCAGAGCCAGTCATAAATGATCCACCCCACAGCAAGCGAGAGTGCGGAAATCAGAATACCCTGCCACAAGGCCAAATCCGCCTTGTTTGCATCAATCAAATACAGCTCGCCACCAGCCCAATAGACGATCATCAACATTGCCGCGCCTGACAGCCATGTTGAATAGCTTTCCCATTTGAACCATGTCAAATGTTCGGGCATCGCCGCAGGTGCGACCAGATACTTGCGGACATGGTAAAACCCACCGCCGTGTACCTGCCATTCTTCGCCATGCGCGCCTTCTGGCAGATCATCCGCCTTGCGCAGACCCAAATCCAACGCGATAAAATAAAAGGATGATCCGATCCAAGCGATCGCTGTAATAACGTGCAGCCACCGGACAGCAAACGCCAACCAATCCCACATAATAGATAGTTCGTACATTTATGTGCTCCCAAAAGTTGCTTGCACTCTAGCTTGCGGCGTAATTTACTTGTATTGCAAAATAATCCAAGCTGTTTCAAGAAAAGCCGAATAATGTCCTATATCGACAACATCCGAACCTTTATCCGTGTCTATGAATTGGGCAATATGTCCGCAGCAGCACGGGATCAACGTATTTCGCCCGCAGTCGCTTCTGCGCGGATATCTCAGCTAGAGGATCATCTAGGTGTGCGCCTCTTTCAGCGTACCACGCGCATGCTTACCTCGACCGAGCAAGGCAAGCTATTCTACACGGGGGCCATTCGCGTTTTAGAAGCCATCGAAGCCGCCGAAGCCCAAGTCCAAGACATCACCCAAAGCCCCAGAGGATCGCTATATGTTTCGGCCCCATTGGGTGTTGGTCGTCGATTGGTTGCCCCCGCGGTCCCCGATTTCAAAGAAAAATATCCGCTGATTGATGTGCGCATGCGGCTTTCGGATCGCAAAGTAGACATGACAGCCGAAGGCCTGGATGTCGCGTTTTTCTTGGGCCTGCCCGAAGATTCCACTTTGAAAATTCGTAAAATCGCGGATTGTGATCGTCTTTTATGTGCTGCCCCAGACTACATTGCCGCCCGCGGCGCACCACGCTCTCCGGAAGAGCTGGTAAACGGAACGCATGACTGTTTGAACTTGCGGTTCCCCGGGGCCTCAGAATTTCAATGGCCCCTGATGACAGAGGAAGGACCAAAGCGCTTTGCCGTCAAAGGCCCATTTGAATCCGATGACGGCGATATTTTGACCGATTGGGCCTTGCAAGGCTATGGAATCGTCATGAAGCCCTATTTTGATGTAGCAGATCATCTAAGAACCGGTCGCTTGGTGCCAGTCTTGCCAAACAACGCCCCGATTTCCATTCAAATGGCTTGTCTTTATCCGCACAAACGCAAACAGGACCCAAAGTCCCGTTTGTTCATTGATTTCATGGCGGATCGGATGGAGCGCACTATAGCCGAGCTAACGGCTATAGCTTAACTGCCGCGATAGGTTGAATAGCCGAAAGGCGACAACAACAACGGGACGTGATAATGATCTGCTTGGCTCATGCCAAAGCGGATGGGCACAACATCCAAGAACCGCGGATCTTCGGGGGGTGTGCCGCAGGCATCCAAATAAGCCCCCGCATGAAACACCAATTCATATGTCCCTGTCGCAAAGTCAGAAGACGGAAGGATTTGCTCATCTGTGCGACCGTCATCATTGGTCACGAGGGACCGCAGCAGAACCCTGCTGTCCGCATCGATGCGATAAAGATCAATCTTTAGTCCCTGCGCAGGACAGCCGCGCGCTGTATCAAGTACGTGGGTCGTCAAATAACCGGACATTCAAGCATTCCTTTGGTTTGTTTACGCTATTGTGACGCATTCAGCGCGATCTGCAAGCATAGCTATAAAATTAAGCTGTTTCAAAAATTCCTTGAAAGTCGGATAGTTTTAATTGGCATACAAGGACATAACGAATGCAGGAGACACAGATGAAGCGCTATCTTCGGGATATGACTGGGTATGGGCAAACCCCGCCTGTTGTGCAGTGGCCAAATGGTGCGAAAATCGCCGTTCAATTTGTCATAAACTACGAAGAAGGCGGGGAAAACTGTGTGCTACACGGGGATGCCGCATCAGAAGCGTTTCTATCTGAAATCGTTGGCGCCGCGCAGTGGCCCGGGCAACGTCATTGGAATATGGAAAGCATCTATGAATACGGCGCGCGCGCGGGTTTTTGGCGTGTGCATCGTCTGTTCCAAGAGCTAAACATGCCAGCCACGGTTTACGGGGTTGCAAGCGCGATGGCACGCAATCCCGAACAAGTCCGCGCCATGCAAGACGCCGGTTGGGAAATTGCATCACACGGATTGAAATGGGTCGAACACAAAGACATGTCACCCAACGAAGAGCGCGACCAAATCAAAGAAGCCATCAGACTTCATACCGAAGTCACAGGCGAACGCCCCTATGGATGGTACACAGGACGCTGTTCTGAAAACACAGTACGTTTGGTGTCAGAACAAGGCGGCTTTGATTATATCTCTGATACCTATGCCGATGATCTTCCGTATTGGGTGACGTTAGATGGCAAAGATCAATTGATCATTCCCTACACATTAGACGCCAACGACATGCGCTTTGCGACGCCCCAAGGGTTCAACACTGGCGATCATTTCTTTGAATACCTAAAAGACAGCTTTGATGCGCTCTATGCCGAAGGCACAGCGGGCGCACCAAAAATGATGTCTATTGGACTGCATTGCCGGTTGATTGGCCGACCCGGACGGATCATGGGTCTACGCCGTTTTATGGAATACGCACAAAGCCATGCGGATGTCTGGTTCGCCAAGCGTTTAGACATCGCAAAGCATTGGGCAACCCATCATCCCGCGCAGCATTTTGAACGCCCCTCGGACATGGACAAAGCCCGCTTTGTTGAACTTTATGGCAGCATCTTTGAACATTCCCCATGGATTGCCGAGGCCGCACATGGTCTTGAATTGGGATATGCACATGACAGCGCGATCGGTTTACACAATGCCTTGGCCCGCGTTTTTCGGTCTGCAACGCAGGAACAAAGATTGGGCGTCTTGAATGCCCACCCGGATTTGGCGGGCAAGCTCGCTGCTGCAAAACGGTTAACGGCCGAAAGCACCGCTGAACAAGCCGGCGCAGGTTTGGATGCCCTCACCGATCAAGAGCGTGCAAATTTTAGCGACTTAAACACGGCCTATGTCGAAAAGCACGGCTTTCCCTTTATTATAGCCGTGCGTGACAATACCAAAGCCAGCATTCTGGATGCGTTCAAACGGCGTCTTAACAATGACACGGACGTTGAATTCGCCGAAGCTTGTAAACAAGTAGAGCGCATTGCAGAATTGCGTCTGGTGGATATCCTTCCATGACCCAGCAGATTGCAATAGAACCCATAAGCCAAACGGCCTTTGCCCCATTTGGTCAGATTATCGATATTGACGGCTCACCGGATAAGATCATCAACATGGGTCTATGCGGTCGCTATCATGACCGTGGGCAATTCGATATTATTGACGGATCCCTTGGGCTTAGCCTGTTTGATGCCACACCGCGTGACCTACCGTATGAATTGACACTGGTCGAACGCCACCCATTGGGCAGCCAGTGTTTTATTCCCATGTCGCAAGCACCCTTTCTGGTGATTGTAGCGCCAGATGAAAACAACACCCCAGGCCGCCCACAGGCCTTTATGACCGAACCAGGTCAAGCCATCAATTTTCACCGCAATACATGGCATGGCGTTTTGACACCTTTGCAGGCACCCGGATTATTCGCGGTCCTCGATCGTATCGGCAGCGGCCCAAATCTAGAAGAGTTTTTCTTTGACACACCATATGTAGTTGGGTCAAAGTTTTAGCAACTGCCCACGAAAGAGGCAGAATCATTTTTTCAGCACGGAGGGAATACTATGGCTGACACTTCAATCGGAACCGCAGAACAGCTGCGCGATCCAAATTATACACCCCCAATGGGCAAAGCGATACCGCTTGGCATCCAACACGTTTTGGCGATGTTCGTGTCAAACGTAACGCCAGCGATTATTGTTGCCGGCGCAGCTGGCATCGGCTTTGGCTCTGACCAAGGCGCGCTTGGCTTCCCGGACATGACATATATGATCCAAATGTCGATGCTCTTTGCCGGGATTGCGACATTGTTCCAAACGATCGGCATGGGCCCTGTAGGTGCGCGTCTTCCAATCGTTCAAGGCACATCATTTGCGTTTGTTCCAATCATGATCCCAGCGGTTGCTGGCATGGGAACCGCTGGTCTTGCTGGTTTGATGACAGGCGTTATGCTTGGCGGTATCTTCCACTTTTTACTTGGGACAGTCGTAGGTCGCATTCGCTATGCGCTGCCTCCGTTGGTAACAGGTTTGATCGTTCTTATGATCGGTTTGGCCTTGGTCCGCGTCGGCATCCAATACGCCGCAGGTGGCGTCCCAAACATGGGCAAACCGGTCTTTGGATCGCTTGCAATGTGGACACCGGCCTTGGTTGTGGTTGTGGTCACGCTATTGATCAAATTCTTTACACGCGGCTTTGCCTCAGTTGCAGCCGTGTTGATTGGTATCTTGGCGGGCTACGCAGTTGCTTATGCCATGGGTCAAGTCAACTTTGGCAACATCGGCCGCGCTGCGTCCTTTGCCGCCCCGGTCCCTTTCAAATACGGTTTTGAATTCAACCTCGCGATCGTCATTGGCATGTGCTTTATGGCAATCGTCTCGGCCATTGAAACCGTGGGCGATGTTTCTGGGATCACCAAAGGTGGCGCCGGACGCGAAGCAACGGACAAAGAAGTGTCTGGTGCGACATATGCTGATGGTCTTGGCACATCAATCGCCGGTATCTTTGGCGGCTTGCCAAACACGTCCTTTAGCCAAAACGTAGGCTTGGTTGCAATGACAGGCGTCATGAGCCGCCACGTCGTTACAATCGGCGCAATCTTCTTGATCATCTGTGGCTTCATTCCGAAAATCGGCGCAGTCATCAACACAGTTCCAATCAACGTTTTGGGCGGTGGTGTGATCGTCATGTTCGGCATGGTCTGTGCATCAGGTGTTAACATGCTGTCCGACGTAACGTGGAACCGCCGCAACATGGTCATCTTTGCGATTTCCTTGTCAATCGGCCTTGGTCTGCAACTAGAGCCATCAGCGCTGCAACACTTGCCAGCAACAGCAAAAATCTTGCTGACATCTGGTTTGCTTCCAGCAGCCGGTCTAGCGATCATCTTGAACCTGATCCTACCACAAGACCTAGACTAAACGCTTGTAACCAAGCCCCAAGCCTCCGCTTATCCGCGGGGGCTTTTTATTTGCCAAAGCGATACGCGCGCTTAAGCCACATTCCCAAATATATTTTCTCGATGATACCGCAAGAAGTCAGGATGCGGGTGATACCGCTTATCCTCAGGCAACAACAAAGTATTGCCGGGATGAAACAACCTATCTGCCACAGCCTTGTCCACCTTGTTATGGGACACCAGCACACTGAAATCATCCGCAATGGAAATAAGCCCGCGATCAAACATCCAATGAATGGTTCCAGACAGGGCAATACCATTCATCACAATATCAGGTCCCCCATGGGCAACTGGCTTAATATGCGCCGCCTCGACCTCGGCCCTGCCCCCTCCATTCCTTAATTCCAATCCGGAAATAGCACAGCGCCCCCCATAGGCGCGCTTCACCTGACGCGCAAAAGAGGCATCTCTAAAACTGCGCTGAACCAACTGCTGGACCCGATCAACATGAAACTCAAACGGCGCTGACACTTCAGAAAACCCATGCTGATCCACACGCGGCATATCCTCGGACACACCAGCTGGGGAAAAGCCACTCTCAAGAATGCGGTCAAAATCCAAAGCACTCAACCGGCGCACAGCTGACACAGCTGCCCCACCAGACATCGCACGCCCATCAGCACCACGCAGCATTGTTTCAAAAGCTAAATCGTTAACATCATTACGCCCAACGATCTGTTCAAATGTTATTAAACTCGATGGATCAAAAACCGCAAAATATAAATCATCTCGTGCCACATCTGGCACAACGTCCAGAACGCGCTGAACCGCAACATACCCAAAGGCCCCGCCATTCTTGCGGCTTTCATATAAAACAACCCAATCCCCAACGGTGTCCCGCACAGTGCTCAAATACCGCTTGGGAAAATGGTACACCTCACCGGGCCGGTCTTTATATTTGGAAACAGGGTTTTGAATAAAGACAGCATGGGCCAAGACGAAAAACCATTACATAAAACAATATACCAAAACTATTTCACATTTGCATAAATACTCAATCAAAAAATAAAGCGCCGCCCCGATCAGGGGCGGCTCAATTAGGTCAAACTCTAAGGCGCTTACTCAGCCGCCATTGCATCCACTTTTTCCACTTTCACCGCCGAAAACTTGAATTCGGGGATCTTACCAAATGGATCCAACGCAGGGTTCGTCAAAATATTGGCCGCTGCTTCTACAAAAGCAAAAGGCAAAAATACCATATCCTCAGCCACTGCGCGATCAGCGCGGGCCATGACGACAACACTACCGCGCTTGGTTGTTAAACGTACATGCCCCCCGGGTTCGACGCCCAAGCTACGCAATGTTTTGGGATGCAGGGAACAATTCGCTTCAGGCTCAACCGCATCCAACACCTTGGAACGACGGGTCATTGATCCCGTATGCCAATGCTCCAACTGACGGCCCGTTGTCAAAATCATCGGATATTCTGCATCTGGCACATCATCTGGCGCAATCACAGACGCAGGCGTAAAACGCGCACGCCCATCGGCACGCGGGAAACCATCACCAAACACAATGGCTTGACCGGGATCTTCGGGCGACAATGATGGATACGTCACTGCATTTTCGGCTTCCAATCGATCCCACGTAATATTGCTCAGAGACTTCATGTTCAGCTTCATTTCGGCAAAGACCTCGGCCGGTCCAGTATAGGTCCAATTCAACCCCAAACGTTTGGCCAATTCGACTTCGATCCACCAATCTTCTTTTGCATCACCCGGCGGCGTAATAGCGGGGCGGCCCATCTGCACCTGACGGTTTGTATTGGTCACCGTTCCGGATTTTTCAGCAAAGGCTGAGGCTGGCAAAATAACATCTGCATAGTTCGCCGTTTCGGTCAAAAAGATATCCTGAACGACCAAATGCTCAAGCTTGGCCAAGGCATCACGCGCATGTTTAACATCCGGATCAGACATGGCAGGGTTCTCGCCCAGAATATACATGCCGCGAATATCCCCCGCATGTACCGCATCCATGATTTCCGTAACCGTTAGACCCTTTTCAGATGAAAAATCACCAGAGCCCCACACGTCCGTAAAGGCAGAGCGCACCCCATCATCCGTGACCGTCTGATAATCAGGCAGGAACATCGGGATAAGCCCCGCATCGGATGCCCCTTGCACGTTGTTCTGACCACGCAATGGGTGCAGACCTGCACCGGGCTTGCCGACGTTTCCGGTCATCAAGGCCAAAGAAATCAAACAGCGGCTATTGTCCGTGCCGTGAATGTGTTGCGACACGCCCATGCCCCAGAAAATCATGCCAGCGGTGCCAGCAGCAAACGTGCGTGCTGCCGCGCGCAGATCCTCTGCTGGAATACCACAAATTTCAGCCATAGCCTCGGGTGAGAAATCAGCCAAATGCGCTTTTTCGGCTTCCCAGTTTTCTGTGAACTGATCAATATAGGCTTGATCATAAAGCTTTTCTTCGACGATCACATGCATGATCGCATTCAACAGCGAAACGTCAGCGCCGGGGCGGAATTGCAGCATATGTGCCGCAAAGCGTTTCAACGCCTGACCCCGTGGATCAAGCACAATCAACTTGCCCCCGCGTTTGACGAATTGTTTGAAATAGGTCGCCGCAACGGGGTGGTTTTCAACCGGGTTACACCCGATAACTATCGCCACATCGGCATTTTCAATTTCGTTAAACGTCGCCGTTACAGCCCCAGAGCCGACATTTTCAAGCAATGCCGAAACAGAGGACGCGTGACACAAACGCGTACAGTGATCGACGTTATTGTGGCCAAAACCTTGGCGGATCATCTTTTGGAAAAGATAGGCTTCTTCGTTGGTACATTTTGCAGACCCAAAGCCCGCTACGGCACGACCGTCATGCGTATTGCGCAACGTAGCAAGCCCATTTGCCGCACGGTCCAGTGCTTCGTCCCAAGTTGCCTCGCGAAACACCTCTTGCCAATTCGCAGGGTCCACGTTTAGCCCCTTGGCAGGGGCGTCATCGCGACGGATCAGTGGCTTGGTTAACCGGTGATCGTGATGGATATAATCAAATCCAAACCGGCCTTTGACGCATAGCCGTCCTTCGTTTGCGGGGCCGTTAATACCCTCGACGAATTTCACGCGGCCATCTTTGACCTTGAGGTTGACTTGGCAACCGACACCACAGAATGGACAAACGCTTTTGACTTCTTCGTCAAAATCATTGCTGTCACCGACTTGTGCATCGTCTAACACGGTGGCTGGCATCAATGCCCCTGTCGGACAGGCTTGGACACATTCACCACAGGCCACACATGTACTATCCCCCATAGGATCGGCGAAATCAAACGTGGGATAGGCGTCATGTCCACGCCCTGCCATGCCGATAACATCGTTCACCTGAACCTCACGGCAGGCTCGCACGCATAATCCGCACTGAATACAAGCATCCAAGTTGACACGCATCGCCACGTGGCTGTCATCGAGCAAGGGAATGCGGTCGGCTTCTAATGTGGGCAGGCGGCTTTCAGAAATACCGTTCAAATCCGCCATATTCCAAAGGTGGCTCGATTTGTCATGGGCCACATCCCGTTCGGGCTGGTCTGCCAATAGCATTTCAACAACCATTTTACGCGCAGACGTCGCACGCGCTGTTTGCGTGTGGACAACCATGCCTTCGATGGGTTCACGGATACAGGACGCCGCCAAAGTACGTTCGCCTTCGATTTCAACCATACAGGCCCGACAATTCCCATCGGGACGATACCCAGGAGCCGGCTTGTGACATAGATGCGGAATGACCAGACCACGACCATTGGCGACTTCCCAAATGCTCATTCCCGCTTCCGCGACAACGTCTTGACCATCTAAAGTGAAACGGATTGTGTCGGACATGCTCAGACTCCCTGTTTTGAAGGCTTTTACACCATAGGTTCCAAATTCCGAGACTCCTAATCACGACATACGACCGCGTTTTTACGCCAAGCCCGTTTCCGATACCGAACATTTATGCCGATCAGCTGCAAAACTGCGGCTTGATGTTCGCGCAATGGTTGCCTACCCTGTGCCTTTAACAATAGGAAAACTGTATGTCGTTGATTACCCTTGTGCGCCACGGTCAAGCCAATTCTGCTGCCACTACAGAAAAAGACTATGACCAACTCAGCGCCCTAGGGCAGGATCAAGCCGCCTATTTGGGGGACCATTTTTCGAAACTGAACACCCAGTTTGATGCCCTTTTCGCTGGCACCCTTCATCGGCAACAAGACACAGCCAAAGCCCTGCAACATGCCAGTAAAAAGCCAATCATCACCGATGCCCGACTGAACGAGATCGAATATTACACGCTAACCCAGCAATTGATCGATCAATTTGATTATCATCGACCCGACACGGATCATGGCTATATCGATCACTTCCACACTTTGTATGAGTATTGGCAAAAGGGCAAAATCGTAAATCCCCCCGAAACCTATCAGATGTATGAAACGCGGGTCACTGACATGCTAGACGACATGCGCCACGCGGGGCCATCTGTTTTGGCGGTGACCTCGGGGGGGATTATTGCCATGGCGATAAAAATCGCCTTGAATTTGGACACTGCGGGATTGATCAAATGTCTTTTGGCGGGGATGAATACGGGCGTAACCCAGCTTCAGTATATTCATAGATCATTTACGCTTATTCAAATGAATGCGCTTCCTCATTTAGAACACCCAAGCCGGCTTGACGCCAAGAGCTTTTACTGATCCATTTGGCGCAACTTGTGCCCCTGTTTGGGGGTAAACCCTTATAATTTAGGCAAAACATGACACATATTTGGGTCCGCGCGGAACAACGCGCAAACGAAGATCGCGTTGGGATCACCCCAGAAGGCGCCGCTGCTTTGATCGCGCAGGGCATGCAAATCACCGTTGAAAAAAGCAAAACGCGGATCATCCCAATCCAAGCTTATGCCGCACAGGGCTGTGCTATTGCAGAAGAAAACACATGGGCCACCGCCCCAAAAGACGCGCTTATTTTTGGCTTGAAAGAGCTTCCCGAAGACGACACACCCCTAAGTCATCGCCACATCATGTTCGGTCACGCCTTCAAGGGGCAGCATTCTGGCAAAGCTTTGCTAAAGAGGTTCAATGCCGGTGGCGGCGCGCTCTATGATTTGGAATATCTTGTCGATGAAACGGGGCGCCGCGTCGCGGCCTTTGGGTATTGGGCGGGATATGCCGGCGCGGCTGTGACGTTAAAATGCTGGGCGGCGCAACAATCGAACGGTCAATGCGGGCCTGTCGCATCATATGCCAACAAAGACGCGTTGTTGACCGATCTAGGCAAAATGATGCAGGGCCAGACAACGCCAACAGCCATCGTTATCGGTGCCTTGGGACGGGTTGGAACAGGGGCCGCCGATCTTTGCAAAGCGATGGGGATCCCCGTCACAAAATGGGACATGCAGGAAACCGCAAACGGCGGACCATTTCCGGAAATCCTAGACCATAATTTGTTCTTTAACTGTATCCTTGCGCGGCAGGGCACACCTGTGTTTGTGCCAAAAACAGCCCTGACACGCGATCGTAAATTGACCGCCATTGGCGATATTGCCTGCGATCCTGACAGCGATTACAATCCCATTCCAATCTATGACAAAGCCACAGATTGGGCCGCGCCCGCTTACCGTGCTGCGCAGGACCCTGTGTTGGATGTTATGGCGATTGATAATCTTCCGTCACTGTTGCCACTCGAAAGTTCGCAAGATTTCGCAGCGCAGCTTTTGCCATCACTTAAAACGTTGAATGATCTGGAAAATGGCGTCTGGGGACGTGCATTTGCGACATTCACACAACATGCAAACGAGGTTTAACATGACTATTCACTGGTGTGGTACTGGACTATCCGCTGTTCCCGGACTTCGTCGTCTTATCCAAGGCGATCACGATGTTGTGGTCTGGAACCGCACAACCTCCAAAGCACAAGAGGCCGTTGGCGATATTGCCAGCGACATCCGCGCCTTTGACCTAGAGGCGGTGACCCAAGCAATCACAGCTGGGGATGTCGTTGTGTCGATGCTGCCGGGTGACTTGCACGTTCCACTGGCCGAGATCGCAATTTCGAAAAAAGCGCATTTTGTAAGCTCGTCTTATATTGCCCCTGAAATGCGTGACTTGGACAGCCGCGCCAAAGAGGCCGGCGTTTGCTTGGTGAACGAAGTTGGCCTAGACCCCGGAATTGACCACTTGATGGCGCATCACTTGGTAGAAGACTACCGCGCGTCCACAGCCTGTTCCAATGACAACGAGCTTAGCTTTATTTCCTATTGCGGTGGTATTCCAAAAATTCCAAATCCGTTCCGCTATAAATTCTCGTGGTCCCCTTTGGGTGTTCTCAAGGCGTTGCGTTCGCCGTCTAAATCGATCAAAGATTTTGCCGACTATACCGTGGCCCGCCCGTGGGATGCGATTTCATCCTACGAAGCCCCTTTGGAAACACCCGAAACCTTTGAGGTCTATCCGAACCGCGATAGTTTGCCCTTTGTTCAGCAATACCATTTTGACCCCGCATGGAAGGTCAAAAACTTTGTCCGTGGCACGTTGCGTTTGAATGGCTGGAAAGACGCATGGGCGCCCGTATTCAAAGAAATCGAAACGCTATCTGGCCCAGAAGGGGATGCCCGACTCAAGGAAATGTCCGATGGGTTTTGGGCAGAAAATGCCTATGACAAAGGCGAACCGGATCGCGTCGTTTTATGTGTCAGCCTCAAAGCCGAACAAAACGGATCAGCCGTCTGGCACAAGACCTATGTCATGGATGCATGGGGCGCCGATGGCGTCACTGCGATGGCGCGGTTGGTTTCGAACCCTGTGTCCTATGCCATCGAAGCCGTCCTAAATGGCGACATCTCAACTGGCGTTCATGCGGCACCGAACGATTTAAATCTGGTCCATGACTGGATGACCAAAATCAATGACTTGACCCAATATTTGGCAATCAAAGACCACCTATCCGAATAGGGAGTCATTTTTTATTTTGGGCTTTGGGTAAAATTTGCACGGATCTTGCTGTTAGTAAGACACGTGAGCAACACCCTATCAGGAGCCCTCAATGCGCTATTTAGCGACTGCACGACCTGTTTCGTGGACAGATTTGTCCACTCAGCTGTCGTGCGCGTCGATCTTGGCCCTCGGGACTGTGCCACGTTCTTTTTCAAACAGACACATCAGACGCCGCTTTGCGGTGGCGTCACCGCTTTCGGGAGCTGAATAACTATGTTTTTCAATCAAAAACCAATTGGAACATGGGCCCTCATGATACCAATTATAGATGACGCTATGAATACGTTTTATCAAAGCATTCTAGACAATGAAGACACAGCATATTTATTAGATGGGCTCGAAATCAATCACCTGAAAAAGCTTCAGAAAAAGCATTGGCAGTTGACGTTTGAAAACGGATTTAACACGGATTATTTCAATCGCATGGATCGCATTGTCGCGGCGCATTCTAGGATTGGACTAGATCCAAACATGTATTGCGACGCCTATAGCGTGTTCTTGACCCAGATTGCGGATTTAGCGTCCCGCCACTATCGCAGCTCTCCCAAAGTTGCGCTGAATGTCGTTCGTGAAACGACGGCGACGGTGCTAAAGGACCTTAGTTTGTCGATGTTGGCCTATCAGAAAATCGCTTCGGATTTAAAAACCGAAAACGCAGAATATGTGGTCACGCATTCTAACGAATTGACGTCTGGTATGACGCAATTATCCTCGGATGTTAACTCTGTGAACACTGCAGTAACGGAATTGAACGGGTCTATTGCAAATATTTCCAGCAATGTTGACGAAGCGGCACGATTTGCCAGTGACGCCACCGAAAAAGCCAACTCGGCCTCGGTGTCTATGGATTCTGTGGCGACGGCCTCCGAAGAAATTGGATCCTTCTTGAACATCATTACCGAAATCGCTGACAAAACCAAATTGCTGGCTGTGAACGCCGCCATCGAAGCGGCACGTGCGGGTGAAGCCGGCAAAGGATTTACCGTTGTTGCAGACGAAGTGCGGCAATTGGCAGAAGGCACAGACGCAGGCGCCAAAGATGTGGCACGCAAAGTCGAAGAAATTCAGAAATCTGTCGAAGCGCTTCAGACGACGATTTCAAACGTTCAAAACAGCTTTAGCCAAGTGTTAAAAGCCACCGATCAGATTTCTGGCGCCGTCCATATGCAACGCACAGGATCACAGGATATTGCCCGTCGCATGGATGCCATCCAATATACGGTGAGCGAACAACTTAGCAGTGTTGAAGAATTGATTGGGCTGACCAAAAAATCCCTAAACAGCTAAGCAAACAGGCGATAGTATAGCCAATTCGGTAAAAACTGCGCCCCGCGAAAAATCCAACTGAATGGACGCGGGAATGCGACGTTAAAACGATCCGAGCCCATATGTTTCATCATATGGGCCGACGCCGTTTCGGGGCTCATGAGATATGGCATTTTGAAATCGTTCTTTTCGGTGAGCCGCGTTTTGATAAACCCCGGGTGGGCAACTTGAACTGCGACACCCGTTTTGCGCAAATCATAATAAAGCGATTCCGCCAGTCCAAGCAATCCGGCCTTGGACGCAGAATATCCAATTGCCGCGGGCAATCCGCGATAGGCAGACAGGCTTCCTGTTAGCACGATATGTCCTGCATTGCGCGCAACCATTTCGGGCAGAACATGCCCCAACACCCTAAGCGCGCCTGTGAAATTCACATCCACCATTGCAATCGCTTGATCCGTTTTCCAATCCTGTGCAGCCATCGGCCAATAGACCCCTGCCAAATAAACGACCCCGTCAACATGACCGACGCGGTCTGATGCGGCCTGAACGCTTTGGTCGCTTTGCACATCCATTTCAACAATATCTGACGGACCCGCCAAGGTCGCAGCCACAGTGGCAAGCGCACCTTGGGTCCGCGCGGATAGAATGACATGCGCCCCGGCTGCCGATAGATCGCGGGCCAATTGCGCCCCAAGCCCGTCACTGGCCCCAATCAACCAATACCGTTTGCCTTTGAAATCACGCATAGCTTTTTCCAATTTTGTATAACAAATATAACGCCCCCAATTTCAGGGCAGAAGGGATAATTGCATAGGCCACGCTCAGGTTGTTCAAGCCCTGTGCGGTAATGGCCTCTGGATTAAACCCAGAAAACTCTAGGGCTGGCAAAACCAATATTGCGGCAAAGGCCAGCGCCATTTTTGATGCAAAGGACCACAGTCCGAAACTGAGATCCGGCGCAATATCGCGGGCTTGCAAAAACCGCGTAAAGATCACCGGCAAAAGCGTCATATCCGCCCCTGTGGTAAACCCAGTCAGCACGCAAATCACCGCAAAATAGCCCACATCACCCGTTCCCAGATAAAAGGCAAAGACAAAGCAAACAAGGCTAAGAACCATTGCAAACGCCAAGATAGCCACATCTGATATTCGCGCGGCGCACCATGTCCAGATCGGAGCCGAGATCGCAGCGGACAAAAAGAACACGACCAAAAGCGGTCCTGCCATGGGTTCGGCGCCCAAGCGGTATTGGACAAAAAACAAAAACAAGGTTGATGTGATCGCAACAGGGGCCGCATTCACAAAGCCCAACATCAAATAGGGCTTTAGAATAGCGACCAAAGCAAGCAGGTTCACGTGTTGTTTGGCGATCCATGTCGCGCTCCAGATCGGGTTCATCACCCCAACACCAAGCAGCGTCAATCCGACAAATAGCCAAGCAAAGCCAGCAAAAGGCGCATCCATAGCCAGACCAAGCAACGTAGGTGCAAGGGCGGCTAAGCATATACCCAACAGCTGACCCGTTTCACGCCAACGCGCCACACGCACTTGGCTAGGTCCATCAAACAGATCGGCACTTTGTGCATAAAACACAATCGTCAAAAGGCTAAACCCCGTAAAGACACAGGCCAGCGTTACGGCGAA
This sequence comes from Paracoccaceae bacterium, assembly GCA_024639125.1. GTDB lineage: Bacteria > Pseudomonadota > Alphaproteobacteria > Rhodobacterales > Rhodobacteraceae > JAHEJA01. The sequence goes on along the minus strand of JAHEJA010000002.1, from coordinate 78,497 downwards.
CCACACCACTGGCGCAATCGGGGCCGCCACAACAAAAAGCCCAAGCATACCAAGACACATCAGCCCAGCGCCCCCAACCACCAAGGACCGCACATGAGAGCGATATTTGCCAACCAGCCGTCCAAGCAAAGGATCTTGGACCACGTCCAGCATCCGCAAAACGAACAAGACAACGCCCAAAGCCGCAAGGCTGCTGCCGTAGGTATCCACAAAATATTTGGGTGCATGGATATAGAGCGGCAAGCCAGCAGCCCCTAGCAGTGCGCCAAAGATGCTAAACCGCCACAATGACTGTCCCATCAGGACACCTCGTTTGCAGGCGGGTCTGTGCGTTGGCGATACTTGGCGCCCTTGATCCAAAGCTTTAGGGCCTGCCAATGAATAAGCCCCAAAACACGACGCGACCCAAAGGGCCGACGCAAACACGACCACAAAATATCGCGTGTGCGCAGCCGTCTGCGCGGCCCAACAAGATTGGTCATCACACCACCATTGGGCAACTGCAAAGTAATCCAAACGCCAATTTTATCGGGGCGAATATCAAAACGAAATTCATAGCACCCGTCAATCGGTTGAAAGGGGCTCACGTGAAAAATCTTATCCGCCATAAGCCGTTGACTGGGCTTTATTGGGGAAAGGCCCGCATTGCGACATAGATACGAATGCCTGTCGCCGAATGTATTGGTGACTTCGGCGATCACAACACATAAATTGTCTTGGCTATCATAGCACAGCCAAAAACTAACCGGATTGAATACATGCCCAAGGATACGCGGTTGCGCCAAAAGCTTGATCTTAACATCCAAACGGATGCCATGCTGGTCTAGCACCTGACGCACCCATTTCGCACCGGTCCCATGGTTGGGCACGCCACCATGGTCACGATCATTCAGGCTAAAAATACCGCGCCCATTGCGTGAAAACAACCATGGCGCGGAAACCTGAGCATCGGCATCAAGCATGACATAATCAACCGAATAGCGAAACGCATTGGCTAGATCACCACGCCGACCGTGCCAAGTCGATCCTTGTATTGCATCAACTTGGGTCATTCAGCGGCGATTTTTTGATCGAGCTGTTCCGTCATTTTCGTCACCACATCGAGCGCACTTGATAGCCCGTCTTCGTGAAAGCCATTTTTCATCCACGCGCCACAGAACCACGTGTTGTTCGTGCCGTTCATCGCCGCAATCTTGCCTTGTGCATCCAATGCGGCCAAATCGTAAACCGGATGGCGCAGGGTGACTTGATCGTAAATCAGCTCTTCTTTGATCTGGCGTGTCGAATTCAAGGTGACAAACATCAAATCATCCATTGGAATCGGCTGAAGCGAATTCATCCAATAGGTCAAATCAATCCGATCCGATGATTTATCAGCTGTTTCCGTGTAAACCCAACTTGACCAGCATTTGCGATTGTTGGGCATCACGCTTGTGTCGCCATGCAAAACAACATCATTCGGCTGATACTTGACTGCGCCAAGATATTTGCTTTCTTCGGCCGAAGGATCTTTGATCATCCACAAGCTGTCATCGGAATGGGTGGCAAAGATAACGTCATCAAACTGTTGTGGTTCTTGACCGCGTGGCTTGATCAACACAGATTTGGCCGAGCGCGTCACCGCTTCGATCGTGGCATCCAACCGAATTTTCACCCCACGCGCGCGCATCGCGGCTTCTAGGCGGACAACATATTGAATGGATCCATCTTCGACAGTGTACCATTGATGCTGACCAGAATGATTTAACAGTGCGTGGTTTTCAAAGAACTGCAACAAGGCATGTGCGGGGAAATCTAATATCTGTTCCGTCGGCGTAGACCAAATCGCACCGGACAGAGGCAAAAGATAATAATCGCGAAACCAGGTGCCTGTTCCCATCTTGTCCAAAAATTGCCCAATGGTTAGATCGGGATCACGGCTCATGGCGAGCCCCTTGGAGTTAAACCGGAACACATCACGCAACATCCGCAGATATTTTGGGTTAAACGCGTTTTTGCGCTGCGCAAAGACCGCATCCAACGATGCCAAGCCGTATTCCAAAGCCCCCCCATTGATCGAGGCCCCAAAGCTCATGTTGCTTTTGACAACAGGCACCTTCAGCTCATCAAAGAGTTTGGCCATATTGGGATAATTGGCATAGTTAAAAACAATAAAACCGGTATCAACAGGTTGGTTACCATGCTTGCCTGCGATCTTGGTGCGGGCATGTCCCCCCAACCTTGGTTCGGCTTCAAAGAGTGTTACATTGTGATCTTTGGACAGGGCATACGCCGCCCCCATGCCCGAAATTCCCCCGCCGATGACGGCGATATTGCGCTTCCCTGGTGTTTGATAGTGCATATTCATGGACGGTCTCTTTTTATTATTTTTCTTTGGTACGTCCCAAAACGATACTTGGATTATTTTTTTTCATCGTTTTTGATCCAACGTCAGCTTACCTACGTAAATCAGATAAATACACACCTAAATGTGCTCGCAGTGCGTGCTGAACCATGCTAGGAGTAACCGAAAACAGACACAACCTAAGGCCAGATCGAAACGTGCAGGACCACCCCCCAAATAACGAACTCTGGGTGACCCTAATCGCTGCTGTTCAAGAGTCGCAAGACACCCACAGCTTTGAACGTTTGTTTAATCACTTTGCACCACGCATTAAATCATTTTTGATGCGCTCGGGCGCAGATGCCACCCTTGCCGAAGAATGCGCCCAAGATGTCATGGCGACTGTTTGGCAAAAATCGCATTTGTTCGACCCAGCGCGTGCCAGTGTATCAACGTGGATCTTTACCATTGCGCGGAACAAACGCATTGATGCCATTAGGAAACAACGCCAACCCCAACCAGAAGATCTCTACTGGATGGAAGACCACGAACCAGATCACGAAGCGGTCATGAGCCTTCAACAAGAATCCGACATCTTGGCACAGGCATTGACTGAACTACCTGAAAAGCAACGTGTTTTGGTAGAACAAGCCTATTTTGGTGACATGTCCCATAGCGAAATCGCAAAAAAAACGGGATTACCACTGGGCACAATCAAATCGCGCATTAGATTAGCCTTGGATAGGCTGAGACACTCAGTAGACGTAAAGACGGTAAAATGACGAAACATATTAAACACCACCTAACGGATGACCTGATTTCAGGGTATTCTTGCGGCTCTCTAACCGAAGCCGTCAGCTTGGCTGTTGCCACCCATGTGTCCATGTGTGACGACTGTCGCGCGGCCTTGGAAAGCTATGACGCCTTAGGCGGTGGTATATTGGAAACTGTTGATATCGACACCACCCAAGACGTGTCTTTTGCGGCAACCATGGCCAAGATCAAAGCCTTGCCTGACGCACCCCGTACAAAGCCGGTGGCAACGAACGTGCCTGCACCTTTGGTTGATTACATCGGAACGCGGCTTGAAAACGTCAACTGGCGTCCGATCGGAATGGGCGTAAAGCAAGCAATCTTGCCGACATCAAAAGGGGCGATTGCGCGGTTGCTCTATATTCCATCGGGAACAGCCGTGCCTGACCATGGACATAATGGTTTAGAATTAACCTTGGTGCTTCAGGGTGCATTCCGCGATGAAAGCGATGAATTCAAAGCCGGTGACATCGAAGTCGCAAACGAAGACATGAATCACACCCCCGTTGCATTTGGTGATCAGGATTGTATCTGCTTGGCCGTGACCGAGGCACCATTGCGCTTTTCTCGGATGCTGCACCGTGTGGTACAACCGTTCTTAAAAATCTGACGCGTCAATAATCTGTTGATGCACTTCGGGCGCTGCTGCGAGCACGCCCGACACCTGAGCTGCGGGGCTATTAAATCGCAGCGCGTTTCCAAATTTATCTGACACCGTCGCGCCGGCTTCTGATGCGATCAATGCCCCGGCGCAAATATCCCATTCCCACGTGGCACGCAGGGTCAACATCGCATCAAAGCGCCCTTGGGCGACCAAAGCCATGCGATACGCCAAAGACGGACGGTAATGTTGGGTAAACCCCGGCACCTGTGCGGCTTTCCAATGGTTGGGATCAAGAATTGGACGCGCCCCCAAAAGCGTTGATGTTGTGATATCCGCGCATTGGCTTGCCGTGATCGGCGCCCCGTTCAAAAACGCCCCTTTGCCGCGCACAGCGCTATACATCAAATCCCGCGCAGGAAGATAAATCACCCCATGCGTCACAATCCCATCATCCACAATCGCAAGGGAATGCGCCCAAGACGTGTCTTTGGCGATGTAACTGCGTGTGCCATCAATGGGATCAACCACAAAAACATGTCGTTTTGACAAACGATCCACTGACATGTCGCTTTCTTCAGACAGCCACCCATAGTCAGGACGTGCCGATACCAACGCCTGTTTTAAAGCGCGATCAACGGCAATATCCGCATCCGTGACCGGCCCGGCGCCATCTGGCTTGTCTTGGACATCAAAGCCTGTATCCCAATAGCCAAGCGCAATCTTTCCAGCGATCTTGGCACTTTGAAGAAGCAGCTCATGATCCAGCAATGGTTAATCCATCAATCAACAGCGACGGCACAATATTGGACAAATGCAGCCGCGCATCATTCGCAGGCACAATACGCTGCAACATATCAATCAGATTGCCCGCAATGGTAATCCCGCTGATCGGGTATTGAATGGTCCCGTTTTCCACCCAAAACCCCGCAGCCCCACGTGAATAATCGCCCGTGTTGGAATTGATCGTAGACCCGATCATCGACGTCACCAAAATACCAGTGCCCATGTCACGGATCAAATCCGCGCGGCTGTGCTGTCCTTGGGTCAAGGCCACGTTCCACGTTGCAGGGGACGGAGGACCGCTAATCCCCCGCGCGGCATTCCCTGTCGGCGTCATGCCCAATTTTCGCGCCGACGCCAGATCAAGCGTCCACCCTTGCAAAACGCCATCCTGAACAATGGCACGCTTCGACGTGGCAAGCCCTTCGCCATCAAATGGCCGCGATCCATTGGCCCGCACGCGATGTGGATCCTCGATCAACGCCATGCCCTCTGGCAGGACTTGTTTTCCAAGTAAATCCTTAGCCCAGGTTGATCCACGCACCACAGAGGCCCCATTGACGGCCCCCAACAGATGCCCAATCAAGCTGGATGAAATCCGTTCATCAAACAGCACGGGATAGACACCCGTTTTCGGCTTTTGTGGGTTCAAACGTGCCACAGCACGTTCACCGGCAGAACGCCCAATATCAGCCGCAGACCGCAGATCAGAAGCAAAGATGCGGCTGTCGCCATCATAATCCCGCTCCATCCCCGTGCCGTGACCTGCAATCGCCACACAGGACACAGACGTATGCGTGCGCCGATACCCGCCGCTGAACCCATGCGACGTTGCCAAATGCACATCGCGTTCTTCGTATCCGCCTGCTGCGGCTTGGATTTGAGAGACACCAGAAATTGCGGCAGCGGCGGCTTCGGCATCAAGTGCCATTTGCTCTAATGCCGCGGGGTTCGGCTCTGGGCTAGAATCATACAATTCAAGTGCGTCCAAATCCCAATCCTTGGCGATTTGATCAGGGTCCGCTAATCCGGCAAAGCTATCTTCGGGGGCTTCTTTGGCCATCGCAACAGCCCGTTCTGCCATAAGGCGCATCGTTGCAGGTTTAATATCAGAGCCAGACACAATTGCCTGACGCTGCCCCATAAACACCCGAAGCCCGATGTCGATTCCTTCGGCGCGCTCGGCATGTTCAAGCCGTCCTTCGCGTACTTCGATCGACAGCGACGTTCCGCGCAGCACAATAGTATCCGCCGCCTCTGCTCCGGCAGTTTTGGCCACTTCTAGCATTTGCTCTGAAAGCTCAGACAAATTCTCGTGCGTGCGTGTCATGGGGACCCTCTTTTTTGTAAAAACCTAGAGAACCCAAGCCCCCAAAGCAAGCGACTAAGCCTGCCATAGGGCAAGAAATACCACCCTAGATCGTGTCTTATCTTGATTTATTTTAGCTTTGGCGCAAATCTAGCGGTATGAATTCTATTACACCGATACACCCTAGCCATAATTCCGAAGTCGTTTCGTTTCAACGCCCCGAATTAAACGCGATCCTGTCGCTTTATGGTCGGATGGTCGCAGCAGGGGAATGGCGCGATTATAGCATTTCCGCGCTCAAAGATTTGGCGATCTTTGCCGTCTTTCGTCGCACCGCTGAACATCCGCTTTATCGCATCGAAAAGCGCCCCAAGCTACGCAATAAGCAAGGCGAATATTGCGTGGTCGGGTTCGATGGGCAAATCCTAAAGCGTGGTCATGACCTGAAAACCGTTTTGCGTGTTTTAGAACGCAAATTGATCAGAAGCGTCGATTAACGGGTCGATTTCGGATAGATCGACGTCTTTTTTCCCAAATGCATTAAACTTTCGCCCATATCCCCCGTTGTTAACCGTGTGTTTCCAATCGAGGATTATTTATGAAACGTCCTGCTTTTTTCAAGCCTTTACGCACGTCGCCCAAAGCGGTCAGCAAAATTGCCGAACAAATTGGTGATCTTAGCGTTTCGATTGCAGGCGTTGCAGGCAACGTCGAAGATGCCGGAAACAATCTGCGCCAACAAGCCAAATTCCTAGACAATATCGCAAGCCATGCCACGCAAATTTCAGCCGAAAGCAAATCCGCGGTTTCGACGACGGTTAGCACCCAAAATATCACCATCTCTGCGGAAAAAGTCGCCATTGAAACCACAAATCAATTAGAAACAACATTACAATACGCCACCACATTGGCCGAAAGTGTGAAATCCGCAGGTCAACGACTAGAAACGGTGCAGAACACATTGGATCGTGTGCGCAAAATTTCCGACGAAATCGATTCAATTTCACAGCGCACATCGCTTTTGTCGCTTAACGCCGCTGTCGAAGCCGCACGCGCAGGCGAAAGCGGCCAAGGGTTTCGCGTGGTCGCCGCCGAATTCAAATCCCTGTCGGAATATACTGCGAAATCGACTGTTGAAATCAGCAACACATTGGAAACACTCGCGGTTGAAATTCAATCCATGCTCAAGCAATCCATGACCTCGATCGAAACCGCACGCATGTTAGAAGAAAACACCCAAGGCATTGGTGAACGCATCGCCGAAGTCCCCCGCGTGCTGAATTCCGTCGTAGATGCCCAAAGATCCATCGTGTCAGCCAACCAAACCATCGGCCAAGCCGTGGGTCAAATCGAAACAGATATTCAATCGCTGTCCATTGGTGTTGGCGAATCGGCGCATTCCGTTAACCAAGCCAGCCAAGAACTTGGTACCCTACGCAGCCTGTCGGAAACCATCATTGGTGCAACTGTTCAGTTAGGCATGAAAACAACAGATACACCCTTTGTGACGATGGCAACCGCAACCGCAAACGCAATTTCAAAACGCTTTGAAACGGCCCTGTCCCAAGGCGACATAACCCAAGCCGCGCTTTTTGATCAAAGCTACAGCGCCATTCCCCAGTCTGATCCGGTGCAATATACAACAGCCGCCATTGGATTTCTGGATGCGAATTTGCCAGACATCCAGGAACCTGTTTTGTCCTTGTCGGACCGTGTGGTGTTTTGTGCGGCGATTGATAATAACGGCTATCTTCCCGTACATAACAAGAAATTCAGCCACCCCCAGCGCTTCGGAGACCCCGATTGGAACCAAGGCAACGCGCGCAATCGTCGTATTTTTGATGATCGCGTTGGCTTGGCAGCAGGACGCAACACTGCCGAACTCTTGCTCCAAGCCTATCGCCGCGACATGGGCAATGGGGAATTCACCTTGATGAAGGACCTCTCTGTTCCGATCATGGTCAATGGCAAGCACTGGGGCGCACTCCGTTTGGCCTATCACGTCTAGACCAAATATATCGTGCGGACTGCTGCTTAATCCTTTTTAGGATTCGACGAGAACAAAAAGAGAACATATAATATCGGCATGTTCATAGAATTGTCGATCACATCCAACTTTACCTTTCTAACGGGGGCCTCTCACCCCGAAGAATTCATGACCCGCGCGGCCTTTTCTGGGCTGCCTGCAATTGCAATTGCAGACCTGAATTCCGTGGCAGGCATCGTGCGCGCCCATAGCGAAGCGCGCCGTATCAAACGGCTTGTCGCAGAACGCCAAGCCCTTGATGAAATTGGGCCAGAACGCATAGGGCCAGAACGCCCGGCCCATATCCCCAAACCTGTTTCGGCGGATATCTATAACATACCACGGCTGATCCCAGCCGCCCGTATGCGTTTCACAGATGGCATAGACATCACAGTCTTGCCCAAAACACGGGACGGCTGGGCCAATCTGTGCCGCCTGATCTCCAAGGGTCGCCTGCGCAGCGCCAAAGGGGACTGCGCTGTGCATCTCTCTGATCTCTTTGACCACGGCACGAACCTGTCCCTTTTGATCCACCCACCAGAGGCGCTAGATCCACAAAACGGCGCGCGCATTTGGTGGCAGGCCGCGCAACGGGTGACGCGCCGCTTTGGCGAAAACACCTATCTTATTCTTGCACCGGCCTATGATGGCGAAGACCAGACGCGCTTTGATAATCTCACCAGCTGCGCCAATGCTCTGGGGATCCAAACAATCGCCAGCGCCTGCCCTTTGATGCATCATAGCCGACGCCGCAAACTCGCCGATGTGCTCACCGCGATCCGCACAGGCACCCGCATAGATGCCTTGGGACAACAAGCGCTTGCCAACGGAGAACGCCGCCTCAGATCATACCCAGAAATAAAGCGTATTTTTCACGCACACCTGGATGCGGTCGCACGCAGTGTAACACTTGCAAAGACATTAACCTTTTCCTTGGATGAATTGCGCTATGAATACCCTTCCGAACTTAGCGATGGCGAAACGGCTGCCGAACGCCTGTCGCGCCTTGCCTACAAAGGCCTGTCTTGGCGCTACCCCTATGGGGCCTCGCAACGGGTACATGATCTCTTGGAACATGAACTCGCCCTTATCCAAAAACTGAAATATGAACCTTACTTCCTGACTGTGCGCGATATCGTCGCCTTTGCACGCAAACGAAATATTCTCTGCCAAGGGCGCGGGTCTGCTGCAAACTCCGTTGTTTGCTATTGCCTTGGCATCACCTCGGTCAGCCCCGAAATCGGCACAATGGTCTTTGAACGCTTCGTCTCCGAAGCCCGCGACGAACCCCCCGACATTGATGTCGATTTCGAACATGAACGCCGCGAAGAAGTGATCCAACATATCTACGACCGCTATGGCCGCCACCGCGCAGGGCTCTGCGCAACTGTGATCCATTACCGCGGCAAACGCGCCATAAGAGAGGTCGGCACAGCCATGGGCCTGACCCAAGACACGATAAGCGCCCTCTCGTCTCAGCTATGGGGTTTCTTTAGCTCCGCTGGCCTAGAAGAAGCGCGTATGCGCGAAATCGGCCTCGACCCCAAGGACCGCCACCTACGACAAACCCTTGATCTGATAGATGAAATCATTGGCTTCCCCCGACACCTTAGCCAACACGTCGGGGGGTTTATCATCACCGAAGGCCGACTTGATGAATTGGTTCCCATTGAAAACGCCTCAATGGAAGACCGCACCGTTATCTGTTGGGACAAAGATGACATTGACGCCCTCGGAATCCTCAAGGTGGATGTGCTGTCTTTGGGAATGCTGACCTGTATCCGCAAAAGCTTTGATTTGCTCACCCAACATATGGGCGAAGAGTATACACTGGCCACGCTTCCCCCCGAAGACCCCAAAGTCTATGATATGTTATGCAAAGCCGATAGCGTGGGGGTATTCCAAGTAGAAAGCCGCGCACAAATGAACTTTCTGCCGCGGATGCGTCCACGCTGCTTTTATGATCTGGTTATAGAAGTCGCCATTATCCGCCCCGGCCCAATCCAAGGCGATATGGTTCATCCTTATATCCGGCGGCGGAATGGCGAAGAACCCGTCACATTTCCCTCCGATGCCCTAGGAGACGTGCTTGCAAAAACGCTGGGCGTGCCCCTCTTTCAAGAACAAGCCATGCAAATCGCCATCATTGGCGCAGGCTTCACCCCCGACGAAGCCGACAGGTTGCGCCGTTCTCTTGCAACGTTCAAAAAACACGGAAACGTCAGCGAATTTCAGGACCGCTTCCTCAAAGGCATGCTGCGCAACGGATACGATATGGATTTTGCCGAACGCTGCTTTTCCCAAATCGAAGGCTTCGGCTCTTATGGCTTCCCCGAAAGCCACGCCGCAAGCTTTGCTCTTTTGGTCTATGCCAGCGCATGGATCAAATGCCACCATCCTGCAATTTTCGCATGCGCCCTGTTAAATTCCCAACCCATGGGGTTCTACGCACCGGCCCAAATCGTCCGAGACGCCCGCGACCACGGCGTCACTGTGCGCCCCGTCTGTATCAACGAAAGCTTTTGGGACAACACAATTGAATACGACAGCCAAGGCAAGCTCGCCCTGCGCCTAGGGTTTCGCCAAATCAAAGGCCTGCGCGAAGATGACGCCCATTGGATCACCGCAGCCCGTGGAAATGGCTATCATTCCGTCGAAGATGTCTGGCGTCGCGCAGGCGTCCCTCCTGCGCTGGTCGCCCGCCTTGCCGAAGCCGACGTCTTTGCCGCCCTGCGCATCCCCCGCAGGATCGCCTTGTGGGATGCAAAAGCCCTGACTGCCGCCGCGCCCCTACCTCTGTTTGCAAATGATATCGACGGCGAAGGCATCCTAGAACCCGCAGCATCCCTACCGCAAATGACCCTAGGCGAAGATGTCGTCGAAGACTACATCGCCCTTCGCCTCAGCCTCAAAGCACACCCCGTTGCCCTGCTCCGCCCAACACTCAGCCCAACGCTCAGCCAGACAAAATAGAATTTGAGTATTTTCACAAAGATGAAGCGATTTTAGTTAAATTTTAATCAACCCGCCCCAAAATAACAACACGGTACAGGCTGGAGAGCCGATGACCGTCAAAGGTGAAGTCGTCTCTGCCCGCGGTCCTAGACACAAAGGCAGAGACGCAATTTCATCTTTGTCCAAATACTCTCGCCGAAGGCGGTGCAACAGCAAGATGCAACACGCGATTAGAGCGTGATGATTGTCGATCCAACTGTTTGACGTCCCTCAAGGGCGTCATGGGCGTCTTTGATACGATCCAACGGGAAAGTTTGACCAATGTTGATTTTCACATCCCCCGACACGACCTTGCTGAACAGGTGATGCGCCATATCTTGGCAATCTTGATGTTTTGCAATGTGCGTAAACACTGACGGGCGTGTGATTTTCAATGATCCTTTGGGGCCAAGTAGACCCAAATTGAACGGCGGAACGGGCCCAGAGGCATTACCGAACGTGATCAACATTCCAAGCGGTTTCAGGCTGTCCAAAGATCCTTCGAATGTATCGGCGCCAACGGAATCCATCACAACATCGACCCCTTCGCCATTGGTCAATTCACGCACTTTGTCCAAGAAGTTTTCTGTCCGGTAATTGATGCAATGCGCGGCGCCATGATCCAAGGCAAGTTGGCATTTTTCATCCGAGCCAGCAGTCCCGATCAGCGTGATCCCTTCAGAGCGCGCCCATTGGCAGGCAATCAACCCAACACCGCCAGCAGCCGCGTGGAACAGGACCGTGTCGCCTTTTTTCAAAGGTGTCGTGCGGTGGAACAGATACTGGACCGTTAGGCCCTTGAGCATCATGGCCGCGCCTTCTTCAAAGCTGATCTCATCTGGCAGAGGGCACACTTGGGCCGCAGGCATAACGCGCGCTTCGCAATAGGATCCCGGAGGCTGTGCGGCATAGGCCGCGCGATCGCCAACCTTGAGGTGTGTGACGCCATCGCCAATGGCTTCGACAATCCCCGCACCTTCCATGCCTAGCGCATGAGGCAAGGTCATCGGATATAGGCCAGAGCGTTGATAAACATCAATAAAATTCAATCCACAGGCACGGTGAGCTATGCGGATTTCACCGGGTCCGGGATCCCCCACAACGCGATCCTCAAGACACAGCGCGTCTGATCCGCCGTGGGCGTTAATAACAACTGTTTTGCTCATTTTCACTCTCCAAAAGCAAGCGGCCTAAAACCTAGAATAGACCTAATGCGAAACCCGTCCAGAGCAATCCCTTAAACAGAGACACGCAAGACAATTTTACCAATATGACCACTGGTTTCCATGCGCGCATGCGCTTGATTAGCGTCATCAAGGGCAAATTCACTATCCATGACAGGGCCAATTGCGCCTGCCTCTAGCAAGGGCCAAACCCTGTCGCGCAAAGACGCCGCGATACGGGCCTTGGCCAAATCAGACTGAGGCCGCAATGTTGAGCCCGTAAACGTCAAACGGCGCGTCATCAGCTGGGCCAAATTCATGTCGACTTTTGGCCCTTGAAGAAAGGCAATCTGAACCAGACGCCCCTCATCTGCCAAAGCTGATAGGTTGCGCGGAATATAGGGGCCACCCACCATATCAAGGATAAGATCTGCACCGCCCTGGGCGCGCAGGACATCAACGAAATCTTCGTCATGGTAATTAATCGCACGCTCTGCACCTAGGGCAATACAGGCGTCGCATTTTGCTTGGGATCCTGCGGTGACAAACACACGCGCCCCGAAATGACGGGCCAATTGGATAGCGGTTGTGCCGATGCCAGAGGATCCGCCGTGGATCAAAAACCGTTCACCGGCTTGCAATCCACCGCGTTGAAATACGTTTGACCAAACTGTAAAATATGTTTCCGGCAAACAGGCCGCTTGTTTTAGGTCCATGCCTTTGGGGATCGGCAGACAATGCGCCGCAGGTGTCGCCACATATTCCGCATAGCCGCCACCGGGCAACAGGGCGCATACCATATCCCCCAGCTTGATCCCATCTACACCGTCCCCCACATCGACCACTTCGCCAGAGGCTTCTAGCCCCGGTAAATCGCTGGCATCAGCGGGGGGATTATATAGCCCAGCGCGTTGCAACGCATCGGGTCGGTTCACACCCGCATAAGCAACTTTTATCACCACTTGGCCATGGGCGGGTGTGGGCATTGGGCGTTGGGTTGGCATCAAAACATCTGGCCCACCGTGTTTTGTAATTTCAACTGCACGCATCATTTTGGTCATCGTCATTGTCGCCTTTGTTACCCATCAAGAGTGCCCCGTGTCAGTGCCCGAAAGCT
>JAHEJA010000002.1:0-65268 GCA_024639125.1 Paracoccaceae bacterium | reverse complement strand
TTATTGACCGGGAAGTTTTGTTTTACCCATCTGCGAAGGGGCTTTGATCTTGGACAGCATCCACTGGGGACCTGCGAACAACGCTTTGCTAAGGGGATTTGCGTTAACTTGTGATTTGAACTTTTCAAACTGCATCACGTTTTCGATTCGGCGATCCAGAAAATCCCACGTTGGTTGGGTATCGTAGCTCTCATCCCCGAGCCAATAAAGCACAGTTGCGCCGTAAACCGCGCTAAGGGTTGCACGTTTTGAATACCAATTCACATCCTCGGACGTATCCCCCAATGTTGACCAAATAAGATCACATGTGCCCCAAATAAGCTTGGCTCCGTCCCCTGCATATTGAGGAAGCGAAAACAACGTGGACCCGCGACGCACGGCTTCTTTGTCCGAACAAGCTTCGAGCCGATAGCGCACAGCCAAGGCAATGCGGTCACGAAACTTGTATGAACTTAGGTCTGTTGCATTCAGCCGTTCCACCATGGCTGCATCACCCGCTTTGTGGAACGCGATCGCCAATTCTACAGCGCCGCGCGGAAACAAAAGACGCGCTTTTGCTATGTCGATCTCGGCATCTGCACAGGCCGCCTTAAAGGTTTCCTCGCTCCAGCCATCAAACGCAACGTGCAAAAGCGCGGCGTCGACCAGTCGAGACGTAAGTTCCGTTTGAGAATCTGTCATCATAACGTGCCCCTTTCTTCCCTAGTACTAGACAAATATTGGACCAGTTGCTATAGCGCCCGTTCCTGCAATCTATTGCAAACTTTAAACTAGGAAGGTGGTGACAACCACATGCAGGTTAGTGTTCGCGACAATAATGTCGATCAGGCGCTTCGCGCTCTGAAGAAAAAGCTACAACGTGAAGGCGTGTTCCGTGAAATGAAGCTTAAGCAACATTTCGAGAAACCGTCTGTTAAAAAAGCGCGTGAATCAGCTGAAGCGATCCGTCGTGCCCGTAAATTGGCGCGTAAGAAAATGCAACGTGAAGGTATGCTTTAAGCATAGCTTGACAGCATTACGAATTATAAACCCCTGCGTTTTCCGCGGGGGTTTTTCTTTGGAATTTGGGCCGCCTTTCCATCGCATCCATGCACCGATGCTTTACCGACGTGATACCGACGCAATACAGCCCCCCATTTTTGGGCGTAACGCACCCCGATTAATACACCTTGGGAACATATAGCTCATCCGGCAAAACCCGGCGTTCATAGTCGGGGTTAAATCGACGTTCAGGTAAGCTTACTTTTTGGTGATGCACATCTTGATAGGGAATTTGGCTAAGGATGTGTTCAATACAATTCAACCGCTCGCGTTTTTTGTCGTTGCCTTCGACGATATACCACGGCGCTTCGGGGATATTGGTGCGGGCAAACATATCCTCTTTGGCCTTGGTGTAATCTTCCCAGCGGACACGGCTCTCAAGGTCCATCGGCGACAGCTTCCACTGCTTCATCGGATCATGGATACGCATTAAAAAGCGCAGCTGCTGTTCTTCATCTGTTATGGAAAACCAATACTTTAGCAGGATGATACCCGACCGCACGAGCATGCGTTCAAATTCAGGAACGTCGCGGAAAAATTGTTCTACTTGTTCATCATCCGCAAAGCCCATAACCCGTTCGACGCCAGCACGATTATACCAAGAACGATCAAAAAGAACCATTTCCCCACCTGCTGGCAAATGCGGCACATAGCGCTGGAAATACCACTGTGACTGCTCTCGCTCCGTAGGTGCAGGCAAGGCCACAACCCGTGCCACACGTGGGTTCAAGCGCTGCACAATACGTTTGATCACGCCCCCCTTACCGGCACTGTCGCGTCCCTCGCAAAGAATAAGCACCTTCGCCCCAGTTTCCGCCACCCAATCATGCAGCTTGATCAGCTCAATCTGCAACCGCAACAAGTTGCGATAATAGGTTCGCCGGTCCAACATATCGGGACGCTTTTCTTTATAGATTTTGCGGATTTCAGCCGTCAAAGCAGGCTGATTAAATTCGCTCTCAAAGAGATCATCCAACGTTTCTTCTAACTCGGCTTCAATCCAATCTCTTGGCTCATCAAACGCGTCCGGCATCGCACCTCACCTATTGCTTTTTTCTTATTATATAGTGGTAGTATGACAGTATTATTTCAAACCCGCCAATATCATTTCTGATGCTTTTTCTGCCATCATAATTGTTGGGGAATTTGTGTTGCCACTGGTGATCCTGGGCATCGCGCTCGCATCCACGACACGCAAACCACTAATGCCCCGAAACCGCATTTCTGCATCCAGAGGGGCGCGATCATCGACCCCCATTCGCACAGTACAGGTCGGATGAAAAATCGTTGTGCCAATATCACCCGCCGCCTGCGCCAAGTCTTCGTCGCTTTGCGCCACAATCCCTGGCTTCATTTCTTGGGGTGCATATTTTGCCAATGCTCCGTTCTGCATGATACGGCGCGTAAGCTTGATCGCATCAATCGCCACTTGTCGGTCTCCTTGGGTGGATAGATAATTCGGGGAAATCCGAGGCTTGGCAAAGGGATCATTGCCATTCAACCGCACCGTTCCACGGCTTTCGGGTCGCAGGTTACACACGCTCGCTGTAAGCGCAGGAAAATCATGCAGAGGCTGCCCAAATGCCTCAAGTGACAAAGGCTGAACATGGTATTCTAAATCTGCGGTTGCCACGTCAGGACGCGATTTTGCAAAAGCCCCCAATTGACTTGGGGCCATCGACATCGGACCAGACCGTGTCAAAGCATATTCCAATCCGATCTTGGCTTTTCCCAACAGCGAATTCGCCATCGTATTCAACGTCTTGGCCCCGGTTAATTTCCAGATGCACCGTAACTGCAAATGATCCTGAAGGTTTTCCCCCACATCGGGGCAATCACGCAAAACCTCGACACCATTGTCGCGCAGCACCGCCCCAGGACCAAGTCCTGAGTTTTGCAAAATATGTGGTGACCCAATCGCACCGGCAGATAGAATAACTTCGCGTCCTGCTTTGGCGATTTTGGTTTCACCTTTGTGCAAATACTCAACTCCGACCACAGAATTATTTTCCACAACCAATCGAGTTATATGAGCTTGCGTTTCAACTTTGATTTTGTCTTTCGGGGCCGTGCGCAAAAATGCTTTGGCCGTATTCATACGCCATCCACGACGTTGGTTCACTTTGAAATAAGAGACACCTTCATTGTCGCCGGTGTTGAAATCCTGAACTTTTGGTATGCCTTCGCCGGCTGCGGCGTCCATCCAATCATCCAGCAAATCCCAACGCAGACGTTGGTTTTCAACCCGCCACTCTCCGCCTGCGCCGTGCATTTCTGATGCCCCGTCCATATAGTCTTCGGATTTTTTGAAGTAGCCCAGAACATCATCCCAACCCCATCCCGTTAGCCCCATTTGTCGCCATCCGTCATAGTCAGCGGCTTGCCCACGAAGATACAGCATCCCATTGATCGAACTGCACCCTCCCAATACTTTGCCACGGGGATATAGTAACGAGCGACCATTCAAACCAGCATCGGGTTCGGTTTTAAATTGCCAATCTGTGCGCGGGTTATTGATACAATACAGATAGCCCATTGGAATGTGGACCCAATGATAATTGTCCGTCCCACCCGCTTCGAGCAGCAAAATTTTATGACCAGCTTCGGCCAAACGTTTGGCGACAACGCAACCTGCGCTGCCAGCTCCAACGACGATAAAGTCCCACATATTGCCCCCAATGATTTGCCTACTGAGCTACCTAAATTGAATTCACAAACAAATTCAAATGATTGGTTGAAATACCTAAAATTTATTTTTTCCAATTTCGAACACATTTTCGCCCCAAAGGTTAAATATCCCAGTCTTGTTGTAAACGGTAATCTGTTTTGTTCCGTAATAAGTGCTTTTGGTTTTGAGCAACTTTCATACGAGCGAGAATGAGATGACCGAGCAACTTATCAATGCGGGCTTTAATGTAACGTCTGGCAACAACCCGGATGGTTGGACCGTAGTCGAAACAACCGAAGATCAAATTTATGCTGACGCAAATCTGGGTTTTCTTCTGCTTTATACGCAAAAAGCCGGTCCCGCCTATATTGAGCAAACGGTTTCAAATATTGACACAACACAAGAAACGACGTTGTCGTTTGAATATTTCGACACCACAATTCTGGCGACCGAACCTAGTCTGATAAAATTCTCGGTGCTCAACGACCAAGGCTCAATCGTCGAGAGCTGGACCTATTCTTCAGCAACCAACGAAGCAATTACCTTTATGCCTCCAAGTGAGACTTTCACATTACGAATCGAAAATGCGACAGTCGCCGGCCCTCAGGATTTTCCGGTTTATGTCACCTCAATTTCACTGGACGCCACAAATGCACCAGATCCGATTGTTCCCTGCTTTTGCAAGGATACGATGATTGATACGCCCATTGGCCCACAATTGATCCAAGACCTTGAGATTGGGGATATGGTCAACACAGTAGACAATGGCCCACAAGAAATCCGCTGGATTGGACATTCGGTTCTAAGCGCACGCCAAATTCAGGAATTTCCCAACCTTGCACCTGTTCATATCGCAGCTGGCGCGTTGGGCAAAGGATTGCCAGAGCAAGAATTGGTCGTTTCGCCACAGCACCGTATTCTTGTGCGGTCCAAAATTGCAGAACGCATGTTTTCAACAAACGAAGTGTTGATACCCGCGATCAAGCTTGTGGGGCTTCCTGGAATTAAACAAAATCTAACACCAAAGGAAATTAGCTATTTCCATGTTTTATTTGATCAACATGAAATCGTCGTTTCCAATGGGGCGCAAACAGAAAGCCTTTATACGGGACAACAAGCGTTAAAAGCTGTGGGACCAGAGGCATATCGCGAAATTATTTCCCTTTTCCCTGAAATATCAGCACCGGATTACACACCTCCGAATGCACGATTGATTCCAAAGGGTGCATTGATGAAGCAACTTGCCGAACGTCATGCCAAGAATAACAAACCCTTGGTTTTGTCATAGACCTTATACAGGAAGAGCCGTGGTTTTAAACACCGTGCGCAGTGCAAAAGACGATTGCATTTGCGCGACCCCCGGCAATCTTGTTAGGTATTGCCGGTGGATACGGGCAAAATCTTCGGTGTCTTCGGCGACAAGTTTCAGCATGTAATCCGCGGTTCCTGCCATCAAATGACATTCCAAAACATCTGGAATGCGCGCAACCGCTTTTTCAAAAGCATCCAAGACTTCGTCAGCTTGGGTGGACAGGGTGATTTCCACAAATATCGTGGCAGGCACACCAATTTTACGAGGGTTCAACAAGGCAACATAGTCCTTGATGTAGCCATCTTTTTCCAGCTTTTGCACACGACGATGACACGCCGACGCGGATAGGTTCACTTGATCCGCGAGGTCCGAATTCGAGATTCGCCCCCGTTTTTGCAAAATAGTTAGTATTCGACGATCCATCGGATCGAGTGCAATTTCACGCAATTTTCCAGCTCTTTCTAATATTTAATTCGAATTATCTTCGAAATAAATTGAATTACAAGCACTAAATCACAATCGAATTCGACGCATGTAATGACATCTTACGTTTACTATAGGAGGAGACATCATGAAACTAGGTTGTCCAAAGGAAATCAAACCCCAAGAATTTCGCGTAGGCTTGACGCCGGGCGCAGTTCTAGAAATCGTCTCTCATGGCCATAGCGTCATGATCGAAACAAATGCTGGCATTGGCGCTGGCTTTACTGACGACGATTACCGCGCCGCAGGAGCCGCAATCATCGACACAGCTGCAGAAATTTTTGCAACGGCTGACATGATTGTCAAAGTCAAAGAACCCCAAGCAAACGAACGCAAAATGTTGCGCGAAGGCCAGCTTTTGTTCACATATCTTCACCTTGCGCCCGATCCCGAACAAACGCGCGATCTATTGGCAAGCGGATGTACAGCAATTGCTTACGAAACCGTAACAGCACCCGGTGGTGGGCTTCCTTTGCTGGCGCCAATGTCCGAAGTTGCTGGCCGTCTTGCGCCACAAGTCGGTGCTTGGACCTTGCAAAAAGCAAACGGTGGTCGCGGTGTATTGCTAGGTGGCGTACCCGGTGTTGGCCCATCAAAAGTATTGGTCATCGGTGGTGGCGTAGTTGGAACACATGCGGCGAAAATCGCGGCGGGCATGGGTGCAGATGTCACTGTGCTTGATCGCTCTTTGCCACGTCTTCGCTATTTGGACGACGTCTTTGGCGGCACGTTCAAAAATGCGTATGCTTCAGCTGCCAACACAGCAGAACTTGCTTCTCAGGCAGATATGATCATTGGTGCTGTTCTCATTCCGGGCGCAGCTGCACCAAAATTGATCAGCCGCGAACAGCTATCGACACTTAAACCAGGTGCTGCGTTGGTTGACGTTGCGATTGATCAAGGCGGCTGCTTTGAAACATCACGCGCAACAACGCACCAAGACCCGATTTATGACGTTGACGGCATCATGCACTACTGCGTTGCAAACATGCCCGGTGCCGTTGCGCGCACGTCTACAATTGCCTTGGGCAATGCCACGATGCCATTCGTAATCGCTTTGGCAAACAAAGGGTGGCAACAAGCCTGTGCAGATGACGCACATTTGTTGAACGGGTTGAATATCCACGCCGGTAAATTGACATATGCCGCCGTCGGAGAGGCGCTTGGCATCGACGTTGTTGCACCAAATTTGACGCTTCAGTCAGTCGCATAACAAAAAAGCCCCCGTTTCATCGGGGGCTTTTTACATGTCTTATTTCTTTAAAGAGTCACGGATTTCCATCAGAATATCCAACTCAGATGGTCCTTTTGGCGCCTCAGGTGCAGGCGCTTCTTTCTTTTTGGTTTTGTTCACCGCCTTCACAAGCAAAAACACAACAAACGCAATAATCAAAAAGTTGATGATCGCCATGATAAAACGACCATAAGCAAAAACGGCGGCGCCGGCTTCTTCTGCGGCGGAAATGCTTGCATGGGTTGATCCATCCAATGTTGCATAGAGGCCAGCAAAATCAACACCACCCATAAACAAGCTGATGATCGGATTGATCAAATCAGCAACCAAAGACCCAACGATAGCGGTAAACGCCGCACCAATAATAATACCAACGGCCATGTCCATTACATTACCTTTGGCAATAAAATCTTTAAATTCCTTTAGCATTGTCTCTTCCTCTCAAGGGATTAACGTGGCCGACAATAATTTCCCCCAGCCACAAACGAGGTTTATCTAAACCAACACCTTATTTTTATGGGAAAATGAACATATATGCATCAAAAGCATAGACGAAAGGTGCGCAAAATGTCCGTTTTAACCCATCCCATCAACAAAAAATGGCCGGCCCAAGATCCGACCCTAATCCAACTATATTCATACCCGACACCAAATGGCGTCAAAGTATCAATCGCGCTCGAAGAAATGGGGCTCGCCTACGAAGCGCACAAAGTGACATTGTCGGATGCCGACGTCAAAAGTCCGGAATTTCTGGCCCTTAACCCAAATAACAAAATTCCCGCACTGATTGATCCAAACGGCCCAGATGGCGACATGATCGCATTATTCGAAAGCGGTGCCATCCTGATGTATTTAGCTGAAAAGACCGGTAAATTTTACGGCTCAACCGATCGTGAACGCTTTGAAGTTCTAAAATGGCTTATGTTCCAAATGGGGGGTGTCGGCCCTATGTTTGGTCAACTGGGTTTCTTTTATCGCTATGCAGGTGCCGCAATCGAAGACCCCCGCCCCCGTGAACGCTATATCAACGAAGCAAATCGTATTTTGTCCGTGATCGACAAACAATTGGCAGACAAAGACTGGATCGCTGGCGATCTTTCCATTGCTGATTTCGCAATAGCGCCATGGATCGGTGCGCTTGGCCCCATTGGGTACGACGCCCACAAGGTTGTCGGATGGGACAGTTTCAAAAACGTCCACGCCTATCTTGATCGGTTCCTCGCCCGCCCCGCAGTGCAAAAGGGCATCACAATTCCATCCTAACAGGATCGCTTGTGAGGGGGCACTCTGCCCCCTTGCATTCTCAAGCACGTTGAACACTGCGCGACTGCATCACCCTCCAAACCGAAAGAGCAATCACTGGCGAAAATTGAACGAGTGCGGGCACAAGACCGGCCCAATCATCCAATGCAGCCCAATGGATCAACGTCAAAACAGCCGCTCCATAGGTCCACCGCTGCAACGCTTTCCAACGCTTTGGCCCCATTTTCCGCAGAGCTAAATCCATCGAAGTCGCCGCAAGTGGCAAAAAGATGACAAATGCACCCCACCCAGTCCAAATATATGTTTTGGGAATATCACCAACGACGGCCGCCAAGGTTCCCGCATCCATCACGTAAAATACTGTATGTACAGCTGCATAGGCAAAAGAGGCTACGCCAAAATATCGGCGGTTGCGCACCAACCAACGTGGCCCACGCCACCCAGGCAACAAGCGCACCAAAGGCGTCGCCATCATCGCAACAATCAAAAATCGCGCGGCGAATTCGCCCGTTGGATGCAACCCATTATGCACCGCCTTGGTCATAGCCTCGGACGTTGGCGCTGCCATAATTCCCCACAGCAAACCAGCCATCGGAAGCGCAAATAATACCCAAAGCCAATACGGTGAAAATAAACGTTTCATACATGTCTCCTTCAACTCTCATAGAAGGTTACACGTCACGGATATGATTTTCCGTCGCCACATCGAACGGCCTATCCGCCCAAAGCAAGCGCAAGCGTATCAAAAACAAACCGTATCTTGGCGTTGCTATGCAATTCGCGATGCGCAACGAGCCAGGTTGGAAACTCGATTTGTGGCAGCTCAAAATCCAACCGCACCATCTCGGGGAACACGGCACCAATATCATCAGCCATAAAGGCCAATCCAAACCCTTGCCGCGCATATTCCCAAGCGACGACACCGTTATCAGACGCAATCGAAAAATTTCGCGCCTCTAAATCTATCCCTAAATCCATTGCCTTTAGAAAATCCAGCGTGATTTCCAAATCACCAAACCCAACAAAACGATGATACGTCAAATCCTCTAACCGCTTGGGAACACCATGGGCCGATAAATATCGCGGTGCGGCATAAATGCCTGCGGTGGTCTGTGCCACTTTACGTGCTATCAAATCTGGTTGCGTCGGTCGCGAATGGCGTATGGCGATGTCCGCTTCGCGCCGGACTAAATCCTGAACGTCATTCGACGCGACAACATCAACAAATAAATTCGGGGCACTGCGCTGCAATTCTCGCAAAATACCGGGCAAAATATATGCCGACATGACATCACTAGCCGTTAACTTTATACTGCCATCAATTGCATCCCGCTGAGCGTCAACAAACAATGCCAATTGATCAAAAGCACTCTGCATCGGCTCTAAAATCGTCGCCACCGATCGCCCCTGCTCTGTCAACACAATTGACCGCCCCACGCGATCAAACAAAAGAAGCCCCAAGCTCTCTTCAAACCCAGCGACCTGACGCCCTAACGTCGGTTGTGTCACGCCAAGATCACGCGCAGCACCCGTCAAGGTCCCGCATCGAACCGCTGCCAGAAACGCGCGTGCTTGCGTCCAATCAATAGAATTCAAGTTTATTTCATGCATAATTGCATGCTTTTAGTGCAAATATTTGGAATTTCCTAGTCTCACTAAAACAAATATGTTTGCTTACAAAGGAGACGCGAAATGACAAACGCCAAAGACATAAAATTCTGGAACAAAATCGCTCGCAAATACGCACAGGATCCAATCGCAGACGAACAAGCCTATGCCCAAACTCTTGATCGCATCAAATCCTATGTAAAAGAAACCGACACCATTCTTGAAATTGGCTGCGGCACAGGAACAACCGCACTCATCCTCGCGCCTTCGGTTGCACATATAACTGGCACCGATCTATCCCAGGAAATGATCACCATTGCCCAAGAAAAGCAAACATCTCAAAGCATCAAGAATGCAACGTTTCGCACATTGGACGCGCAGAAACCAAACAGCACACATCAATACCAAGCCGTCCTTGCGCTCAATCTTCTTCACTTGGTCCAAGACCTTCCAGCCACCCTTGCTGGCGTCCACTCCGCCCTCGATACAAATGGGCTATTCATCTCAAAAACAGTTTGCATGCCCACAGCCAAAGGGCGGATCGGCTTTTGGCTCCTCACTCGAATTATTCCGCTTGCCCGTATGATCGGCAAAGCACCCTTTGCAAGAATCCCGGAAATACACGACCTCGAATCCAGCATCTCTGAACACGGGTTTGAAATCATTGAATGCGGAAACTACCCGGAAAATCCGCCGCGCAGATTTATCGTTGCAAGGAAACGATGATTTGTTTTCTTTTTGCTAAAAATACTCGCAAGGGGGTACGGGGGACAGCATGTCCCCCGCCCTTTTCAAATGTCGCGGCCCAATACGTCGTTCACGCCAACAAACCACCTAGCCGCGCAATATGCCGCCGGTCGCTTTCGTGACTTTTTCCACGATTTTCGCAGCAACGGCTTCGATTTCTTTTTCTTTCAACGTCGCATCAGCTGGCTGCAGACGAACCGTCAAAGCAATAGATTTCTTACCTTCGCCAAGGCTACCACCGATAAATTCGTCAAACACGCGCACATCTTCAATCAACGCTTTGTCTGCGCCTGATGCTGCATTGATCAAGGTTAATGCTTCTACCGAGGACTCAACCACGAACGCAAAGTCGCGTTCAACAGCTTGTAAATCGTTGATATTCAGAGCAGCACGCGTGCTGCTGGCGTTGCGTGGCATTGGGATGTCTTGGGGCCAAATACAGAACCCGACAGCTGGACCTTTAACATCCATTTCTGCCAAAACCTTGGGATGGATTTCCCCAAATACCGCCATCATCTTTTTTGGGCCCAAACAAATACGACCATGACGCCCCGGATGCCACCATGTTGCGCCATCGCGCAGAATTTGCACCTTAGCGGGCGCTCCTAGCGCCGCAAGCACGGCTTCGACATCGGCTTTGGCATCGAAAAGATCAACAGGACGGGACGCCCCATGGACATCTTTTGGACCAGTCCGCCCGACGAGAATCCCAGCAATTTGCAGAGTTTGTTCGTTTGGCTCGCCGCCGTGGAACACTGGACCCACTTCAAACAAGGCCATATCTGCAAACCCACGCGCTTGATTTCGCGCAGCGGCCTGTAGAAGACCCGCCAAAAGATCAGGACGCATATGGCTCATATCGCTTGAAATCGGGTTAGCTAACATCGTTGCATCGGACCCACCACCAAAAAGCGCGGCCGATTTTTTATCAATGAAACTATAGCTGACGCATTCGTTATAGCCCAACGCCGCCGTAGTGCGTCGTGCAATTTGTTCACGTTTTTGCATTGGGCTAAGAATAGGTTTTGGCACACCTGTCGTCGCGCGTGGCAATGGCTTGCCTTTTAGCTTGGTCAGTGACGCGATACGGGCCACTTCTTCGACCAAATCCGCCTCGCCCAACACGTCTGGGCGCCAGCTTGGAACATGGGCCATATCGCCCTCAAGAACAAAGCCAAGCGCCGTCAACGTCGCGCGTTGTTCTTCTGCGGATATTTCCATCCCGACCAACGACTGCACCCGATCTGTGTCTAACTTGTAAGCGCGCGCATGATCTGGCATTTCGCCTGCCATTACGACATCGGACGCCTCTCCACCGCATAGGTCGATTATCATCTGAGTGGCTGCCTCAACTCCGACAGGGGTCCATGCAGGATCAATGCCCCGCTCAAACCGATAGCGCGCGTCTGAATTGATCTTGAGCGCGCGCCCTGTATAGGCCGTGCGGATCGGATCAAAGAACGCCGCCTCAAGGAACACATTCACTGTCTCATCCGTACAGCCCGAATGTTCGCCCCCCATGATCCCAGCAAGGCTTTCGACACCATTGGCATCCGAAATTGCGGTCATTCCATCGACCAGTGTGTATTCTTTTTCATCCAAGGCAAGAAAGGTCTCGCCGCCTTTGGCGCGATGCACGCGCAATGCTCCGCCGGCGACCTTGTCCGCGTCAAAGACGTGCAATGGGCGGTTATGGTCATAAGTGAAATAGTTGGTGATATCGACCAATGCGGAAATCGGACGCAGACCAATCGCCTTGAGCCGATCTTGGAGCCACACAGGGCTTGGTCCGTTTTTCACGCCTTTGATCACGCGACCATAGAACACAGGGGCTTGCTCTAACGTATCCTCATCGATGGAGACAGACACAGGACAAGGGAATTTGCCCTCGACAGCCCGAACCTCTTTGGTTTTCAACGTCCCCAACCCACGCGCCGCGAGGTCACGTGCAATACCATGCACGCCCAAGGCATCAGGGCGGTTCGGTGTGATTGCGATTTCAATCACCGGATCCACTTTGGACGGATCGTTTTCTGCCAACCAATCAACGAACAGCTGACCCACGTCGCCAGAGGGCAATTCTATGATGCCATTGTGCTCATCGGACAATTCCAATTCACGCTCGGACGCCATCATGCCGTGGCTTTCCACACCGCGAATATTGCCAACGCTTAGGGTGACATCGATACCGGGTACGTAATCACCTGGCTTGCACAGAACAACGGTGATGCCTGCCCGCGCATTCGGTGCGCCACAGACGATTTGCTTTTCGCCTTCGTTGGTTTCGACCTTGCACACCCGAAGACGGTCCGCATCTGGATGCTGCTCGGCGTCTATCACCTTGGCCAAAGTAAATGTCTTTAGCGCGTGCGCAGGGTTTTCGATCCCCTCGACTTCGAGCCCCATATCGCTAAGCGCGAATTCGATCTCGTCCAACGTCGCGTTGGTGTCCAAGTGTTCTTTTAGCCAAGAAAGTGTGAATTTCATCTTTTCCGTCCATCTTTGGGGCGCCTTATGGCCCCGCTTTATCGTAGATCTGCGACCAATTCAAAGGTTTCGCAAACCAATTCCATTTGTGGATCAAATCCACCGTTACGTTCAAAATAAGCGCGATGTCCGCGCTGCCAACCGTCAAGTGTATCGTCTTCGCCTTCGAGACCAGCAAAATCCCACGTTACGTCACAAAACCGCAGAATTGTAACCGACTTTGTCTGAATAACGGCGACAGGCGTTCCTGTCCAAGAAGTCACTATCGCATAGTCCTGCGGCTTGGGAAGCGGTTCATTTTCCGTATGATAGGCATGCAACGCGCCACACGTCGCCGTTTTGGTTCCCGCAAGAACAAGATCGCTTAAGCGCTGGCTTAATTCCGGCCCATCCCCAAAAGCAAAATGCGTCGCCCCTGAATACTTTGTTTTTAAGGTGCGGATTTCGCCAGAATTTTGGACATGTGTGACCCAGTTGGCCAATTCGATTGTACGATTATCAAAGCTCAATGCCTCTGGGGTCGTCCCCAACCTTTGCGCGGCCTGCCTAGTTTGCTCTGCGGTATCAAGGTCATTGATCAAATGCGTCCATTCACCAAAAATCCCATTCCGGTCCCGCAGATAATCCGCAATATGGGTCGCTCGCAATTCTGGGTGATATTGGGTTCCCCAAAACTCGACCCCTTCTTTTGCATAGACAAACGCTTGGATTGGGCTGTGATCGTTGGTGGCGGTTAGGACCGCGCCCCCCGGCAGGCGTTGGACCTCGTCACGGTGAATACATGGGGGAGCCCATGTTTCAGCCCGACCCGCGAACATCGGATGATCGCCTACGCGCCGTGTGTCACGGGCAACGCCAACCTCGATCCCTTTGGGGGACGCGCCGACCGTGCCGCCCAATACTGTTGCCGCAAGCTGCATGCCATTGCAGCTTCCCCAAGTGGGGATGTTATGAGCAAAGACCAGCTCCATCGCATCCCGTTGGGCTTGGCCTTCGGGGGCATCCGTGGACCATGCCACGCCTGAGCCCGTGAAAACGACGCCATCGACGCCCTCTAAGTGACCGGCTGTCAGCAATGAAACATAAGGGTTTGCACAGGCTGTTGTCACGCCTAGACGCGCGAATACGTCTTTGAATGCTGCGGCCGCGGGCGGCAAGTTTGGCGTATTGCCTTCGATGATCAACAGCTGCGTCATCACCTAATTCCAAACTACCTGCAGGTGACGCAAAAGACGACACCTTTTGGGGCTCTTGGCGCCTTGCCAATCTAATGATTGGTTATGTGCCGCAAACCGAACCGACATCAGCGGCTAAGACCACCATGCAATGTCGGAACGTCAAGCGATGCAAAACCGTAATGGCGAAGCCAACGTAGGTCGCTATCAAAGAAGGCGCGCAAATCGGGGATACCATATTTCAACATCGCAATGCGGTCGATACCCATGCCAAAGGCAAAGCCTTGCCAAATCGTTGGATCAATGCCGCCGGCTTGCAACACTTTGGGATGCACCATGCCAGAGCCAAGAATTTCCAACCAATCGTCGCCTTCGCCTACCTTGAGCTGACCACCAGCCCAAGAGCAGCGGATATCCACCTCGGCTGAAGGTTCTGTAAATGGGAAGTGAGAGGCGCGGAACCGAAGTTCTACGTTATCGACTTCGAAATAGGCTTTGATGAACTCTTCCAAGACCCATTTCAAGTTCGCCATAGAGATGTCTTTGTCAATGGCCAAGCCTTCGACTTGGTGAAACATGGGCGTATGGGTTTGGTCATAGTCTGCGCGATAGACACCGCCTGGACAAATGACACGCACAGGCGCCCCGGTTTTTTCCATTGTCCGAATTTGAACTGGTGATGTATGCGTGCGCAATACATGCGGCGGGCGATTATCGCCTTCGGCGCGGTGCATGTAAAACGTGTCCATTTCAGCCCGTGCAGGGTGATGGGACGGAATGTTTAGCGCATCAAAGTTATACCAATCGCTGTCAATGCGGGGTCCTTCGGCAACGGCAAAGCCCATATCAGCAAAGATTGCGCTGACTTCTTCGGTGACTTGGGAAATCGGGTGGATTGTTCCCTGACCACGACCACGAGAGGGCAAGGTGACATCCAACCATTCACCGCGCAAACGTTCATCCAAGGCAGCATCGGCTAAGCCTGCTTTTTTCGCGGCTAATGCGCTGTTGATTTCGTCCTTGAGTGCGTTCAAGGCAGGTCCAGCCACTTGACGTTCGTCGGGGGTCATTTTCCCAAGTTCGCGCATTTTCAGGCTGATTTCGCCCTTTTTGCCAACCGCAGCAAGGCGCACATCTTCTAGGGTTGCTTCATCGCCTGCATTGGCAATTGCCTGAATATATTTGTCGCGCAGATCGTTCATCGCCAGCCTCCAAAAAACTTTGCACTCTGTTAGCACATTTGTCGTGCTGAACAAGGTGTGAGCGCTGTGATGATGACTTAAGAATTTAAAAAATGGACTTTCGGTTGCGGACTTTCAAAATTTTGTCAGATTTGGTTACTTCACCATTTTGAACGCTGATTGAAAACGGAGCCTCTTTCAACTGCTTTTCGACAATAACAAGTGAGTCATAGAATTGGACAGAGTGCACTTGTTTTGCAGCGGCATGAAAAGGGAAAATATCATCCTGATCCGTGTACCAACTGTGCATGTGGTCTACCAAAGCCTTGCAGGTTTCGATAAAGCTGCCTTTGGCACGAAAGCCACCGCCGAACCCGGGCCAATAGCTGGTATGCGTGTCTTCGACGATATACAGGCCGTTGTTCTTTAGATGTGGCCAAAGCGATCGGAATGACGTTTTTTGTTGGTCCATTTTATGCCCCCCGTCGTCAACAATAATGTCGAAGGGTCCATATTTTTCGACAATCTTCGCTAAAAAATCCGTATCCGTTTGATCACCGATTTCGACGGTCGTTCCCTCTATCTCAAGCGTTTTGCAGGCCGGATCGATATCAAGAAACGTCAACTCGGCATTCGGCCCAAAGAAATCGCGCCACATGCGAAGAGAGCCGCCTTTGTAAACGCCAATTTCCAGAAAACGAATATTGCGACCACGCCAGTCTTTTAAAAGACGATCGTAAATGTCCAAATAATGGTCCATTTTCATCAACATACGATCATCTGTTTTTTTAAGAAAATTTCTAAAATACTTCATCAAACACCCACCACTTAAACATAACGTCAAAGTAACGACACGGCGAAGCAATACAATCGGTCAAATAAAGGTTTTTTAGAAACGCGTTCTTCTTGCCATAAAAAAAGCCGCGCATAAATGCACGGCTTTCAAAATTTTTATGCGAGCTATTTAAGCAAGCGCTGCTTTCGCTTGGTCCACAATTGCGTTGAACGCTTCTGGTTCGTGAACAGCTAGGTCAGCCAAAACTTTGCGGTCAACTTCGATACCGGCCAAGTTCAAGCCATTGATGAAGCGGCTATATGTAAGCGCTTCGTCGTGGGCCCGAACACCCGCATTGATACGTTGAATCCACAAAGAGCGGAAATTACGCTTGCGGTTATGACGGTCGCGAGTTGCGTATTGGTTTGCTTTATCGACGGCTTGTGCGGCAACTTTGAACGTATTCTTGCGACGTCCGTAGTAGCCTTTTGCTTGGTCGATAATTTTCTTGTGACGGCGATGGGTGACAACACCCCCTTTAACGCGTGACATATATCAAACCCTCCTTAACGTGCGTATGGCATCATGCCCTTGATGATTCTCTCATCAGGTGCAGACAAAGTTGTTGTGCCGCGTGCAGTGCGGATGAATTTGGTCGTACGTTTGATCATACCGTGACGTTTGCCAGCTTGACCCGCTTTGATGCGGCCGTTTGCTGTCACTTTGAACCGCTTTTTGCAGCTCGATTTGGTCTTCATCTTAGGCATTTCCGTCTCCTTATAGGTTAGGGTCGGTTAACGCGCGACTCGGCATGCCTTGTTGGCCGGTCTCGCAGACAGTAGCGCCGTATAAAACGGCACACCAAAATTCGCAAGAGCAAAACGTTTCTTAATTGAACAGCCTTAACAGGCTGTGCTGATCAGCGCATACGCGCTGGCCTTCGGCGAGAGTATTTTGCCAAAGCTGAAGCTTTATTCAGGATCCATTGCGTAGATCATGCGTTCATTACAAGGAGCGACACGCAGGATGTTTGTGGTGCCTGGAATATTGAACGGGACGCCGGCGGTTATGACCACTTGGTCTTCTTGGGTGGCGTATCCTCCGGCGATGGCTGCGCGCACGGCGCTAACAACGGCTTCTTTGAAGCGGACTTTTTCACCGGACAGAACGCAATTCGTGCCCCACGTCAGCGCCAAGCGGCGGGCTGTTTCCATTTGCGATGTCATGGCAATGATTGGAACCCGTGGGCGTTCGCGCGCGGTCAGAAGCGCCGTCGTGCCCGATTGCGTATAGCAACAAATGGCTTTGATATCTGTGGTTTCAGCTATTTCACGCGCCGCGGAAACGATGCCATCCGCGATGGATTTACGATCCGCTTTGCGAGAGGCTTCGATGACTTCGGTATAGGTGGGATCGCTTTCAACTTCGATTGCGACGTTGTTCATGGTTGAAACTGCTTCGATCGGGAAAGCGCCTGCGGCTGATTCAGCGGAAAGCATGATCGCGTCGGAGCCTTCGTAGATGGCTGTGGCGACGTCGGATACTTCGGCGCGGGTTGGCATTGGGCTTTCGATCATTGATTCGAGCATCTGTGTTGCAACAATGACTGGCTTTGCCGCCGCACGGCATTTACGGATCAAACGTTTTTGAATGGGTGGAACGTTTTGAACAGGTAGTTCAACGCCCAAATCACCACGTGCCACCATGATTCCATCAGAAACCGCGAGGATTTCATCAAAGCAAGCAACCGCAGATGGTTTTTCAATTTTAGACAGGATCGCTGCGCGGCCCCGTGCGAGTTCGCGGGCTTCTAGCAAGTCTTCTGGGCGCTGCACAAAGGACAGGGCAAGCCAATCTACGCCAAGTTCGCATACAAATTCCAAGTCTTTGCGGTCTTTTTCCGACAACGCGGCAAGGGGAAGGACCACATCCGGAACGTTCACACCTTTGCGGTTGGAAATGACCCCACCATTGATCACGGTGCAATCTGCGAAATCTGGGCCACAGGCATCAACGCGCAACCGAATTTTACCGTCGTTGACCAGCAAATGCGCACCGGCCTTGAGGGCTGCAAAAATTTCAGGATGGGGCAATTGCACCCGCGTTTGATCACCCAGCTCATCGCTAAGGTCCATGCGGAAAGGCGCGTCATTTTCCAACATCTCAGAGTCGTTCGCAAAGACGCCGACGCGAAGTTTTGGCCCCTGCAAGTCAGCAAGAATGGCAATTGGGCTATTCAGTTCTTTTTCGATCATACGGATAATTTTGTGACGCTCTGCAATTTCAGAGTGCTCTCCGTGGCTCATATTTAGCCGAAACACATCTGCCCCTGCTTCGTGAAGGGCTTTGATCATCTGATAGTCACTTGATGCAGGTCCAAGTGTGGCAACGATTTTTACATTGCGGTGGCGTCTCATATCTTATCCTTTGGCGTCGTGCGTCAGCGTATCTCTAGCATGGTGACGCGAAAAGTACATGTCCCTTCATTGAAAGGTACGTCCGAATTCCCATCATGTTAGCGATAACATTTTGATGTGTTATGACCTATTTCCTTTTTCTGCGCAACTGCCATATGTATGGAGTAAAAAAGTAACACGGCTATGACATACGACCCTTTTTATATTTATGGCGCAGATCGGCCTGCGCGTTGGCTTATCACCTGTGATCATGCTGCGAACACTGTACCTGATTGGGTAAACGGTGGCTGTCTTGGTCTGGCAGAGACAGATATGAACCGCCATATTGCTTATGACATCGGTGCCGAAGGGGTGTCGCGTGCGTTAGGTGATCTGCTGAATGCGCCTGTTATTTGTTCAAATTTTTCTCGTCTGGTGATCGATCCAAATCGGGGTGAAGACGACCCGACGTTGTTGATGAAGCTATATGATGGCACCGTCATCGAAGGGAACAGGCATGCAGATGCCGACGAATTGCAAAAGCGGTTGACCCTATGTCATCGTCCTTATCACAGGGCGCTAGAAAGCTTGGCCTCTCGGCAAGAGGATACAATCATTGTTTCGATGCATTCTTTCACACCACAACTTAAGGGCCGCGCTTTTCGACCGTGGCACATTGGTGTGCTATCGGCGCATGACCGGCGGTTCAACGATCCATTTTTGACGCGACTATCGCTGGAAACGGATTTATGCGTGGGGGATAATGAACCCTATAACGGGGATCTTCCTGGGGATGGTATTGATCAACACGCCCTGCGCCAAGGTCGATTGAATACGCTGATCGAAATACGCAATGATTTGATTGAAACCCCGGAACAGCAAATTCACTGGGCTGAACGCTTGGCCCCTATTTTGACCGAAACCCTTAAGGATATAGGAGCCTGACATGGATGCTCAGACACAAATCGAACTTGAAGCAGCGGCGTTTCGCGCACTTCGCACCCATTTGATGGAAAAACGCACAGATGTTCAGAACATCGATATGATGAACCTAGCTGGGTTTTGCCGCAACTGTTTGTCGCGTTGGTACCAAGAAGCCGCAAATGAGCGCGGCATCGAGATGAACAAAGATGAAGCTCGCGAAATGTTCTATGGTATGACAATGGATGCATGGAAAACCAATTATCAAACCGACGCTACCGCAGATACCCAAAAGACCTTTGACACGGCGTTTGCGGAAAACGTCGGCGACGCTAAATAACTAGCGCCGCGCGTGAAACAACTGGTTGAGACGCATTGCCTAAAGGTGATGCGTTTCTGATGTAGGCCCATTTGGATTTTCCATAACGCGCAAAGCGATAACGCCAACCGGTCCAAACCACATCCCGCCTAAGACGACAAAAGGGATCGTTCCGATTGTGTGGCGTACATGGCATTGCCAGCATCGCCATTAGACCAAGTGATGCCGTAAAGGACATGATCGCCACGTGTTTCATTGGCGATCCCGTAATGAATTTTGCAGTATTCGACATAGTTTACGCCCACAAAGGCGCAAACATATGTTATCCGCGCGCTTTCACAACCTGAATAAGCGGCATCAAGGCCGACATATCTGGCCCATGGGCCTGACCTGTCAACGCTTTGCGCAATGGCATAAACAAGCCTTTGCCTTTGCGTCCAGTTGCGTCTTTGACCGCAGTTGTCCAGGATTGCCACGTCTCAGCATTGAATGGCGCGTCTGGCAAGAGCGCCATGGCTTGGGCCACGAAATCGCGATCTTCTTGATCGATGACAGGATCAGCACCATTGGACAGCATATCCCACCACGCAACCAAATCTTTGCGCGTTGTGATGTTTTCGCGCGTCACGCTCCAGAATTGTTCGGCAAGCTCAGAAGGCACACCCAAAGCGGCGACTTCGTCTGAGACCGCTGCCAATTCAAGCCCCTGAAGGTATTTATGCGTCAGCGGATACAAATCATCCGCATCAAATTTGGTGGGGGCCGACCCGAATTGGGAAATTTCAAAACCGTCGGCAATTTCTTCCAACGTGCTGCGAATTTCAACGGGTTGGCTTGATCCCAAGCGCGCCATCAAGCTAAGCAAAGCAGCAGGTTCCACACCGCTTGCACGCAGATCGCGCAAAGCCAATGTACCCAAACGTTTCGACAGGCTTTCGCCTTGGGGACCTGTCAACAAAGAATGGTGCGCAAAAGTAGGAACCGTTCCACCAAGTGCTTGGATCATTTGAATTTGTGTCGCCGTGTTGGTGACATGATCAGACCCACGCACAACATTCGTAACGCCCATATCCACATCATCGACAACAGAGGCCAAAGTGTACAAGAACTGACCATCTGCGCGGATCAAAACGGGATCAGACACAGATGCTGCATCAATGGAAATATCCCCCAAGACACCGTCCGTCCAATTGATCCGCTCTTGATCCAGCTTGAACCGCCAATGCCCATTGCCGCGCTCTGCGCGCAAGGCATCTTTGTCTGCATCAGACAACGCCAAAGCCGCGCGATCATAAACCGGCGGTTTGCCCATATTCAGCTGCTTTTTGCGCTTTAGATCAAGCTCGGTTGGCGTTTCAAAACATTCATAAAATCGACCCATGTCACGCAACTGATCGGCTGCGGCATGATAGCGATCCAAGCGATCAGATTGACGTTCAACCTTGTCCCAGTGCAGCCCAAGCCATTCCAAATCTTGTTTGATGGCATCAACATATTCCTGTTTTGAACGCTCTGGATCGGTGTCATCAATCCGCAAAATAAACGTGCCGCCAGATTTACGGGCGATCAAGTAGTTCATAAGCGCAGTGCGCAGGTTGCCAATATGGATGTAGCCAGTTGGCGATGGGGCAAAACGGGTGGTTGTCATCAGAGTCTCCTGTTGAGGTTCCTTTCTCACAAGATCAGCGAATTGTCCAGTAAGTGCCTATTTTTCACGCACAGGCCAAATTTGATTTAAATTGGCAAGGCCTGCGCGAATAAGCCGATCCAAACTGACGGGATTTATATCCGCAAGTTTGTTAAAATATAGACAGGATTTCCCCAGCTTATGCTTTCCTAAATCCATCAAAATATCACTAAAATCTGCGTAGCCTGGCATGATGTACACCGAAAAATTTGCTTTGCGCGGTGAAAACCCAGTGGCCAAAAAATCACCTTCGCGACCCGAAGCATAGCGGTAATGATAAGCGCCGTAACCAATGATACTTGGGCCCCACATAACAGGGTCGAACCCCGTGGCGGTGCGAAATATTTGATCCAACGCCTGGGCATCCGCGCGTTTTTGAGGATGCTTAATAGCGGCGATAAATTCAGTCACATTTTGCGCAGTCGCAGTGGTTTTATTTTGCATCATATTCACATTTCTTTATTTATTAACCAAACAGACTAAGTTAAGGTGCGCACATCCATTTTAAGGGAGGATACTATGAAATCACCTTTCATTTTGAAACGTCGCAGTTTTCTTGCTGGTTCTGCTGCTTTGATGGCAGGCAGCGCAGTCCAAGCTGCCGCCCCTATGCTTGGCACGTCAATGGCGCGTCACCGTCGCTTTATGCTTGGTGATTTCGAAGTCACGACAATCCTTGCCAACACGATGACAATCGAAAATGATCCCCAGTCAATTTTTGGCCTAAACGCCAGCAAAGAAGATTTTGCCGCTGCGTCTAGTGCTGCCAATATTCCGACTGATAAATTCCAGATGTTCTATACGCCAACTGTGGTTAACACCGGCTCCGAGCTGGTATTGTTCGACACAGGCCAAGAGCCAAATGGCACTGTTTCAGCTTTGGAAGCCGCGGGTTATTCAGCCGATCAAATCGACAAAGTGGTTTTGACCCATTTCCACGGGGATCACATTGGCGGCTTGTACACGGACATGGGTCGCACGTTTGAAAATGCGACATATTACTGTGGCAATGCAGAATTCGAAGATTGGGATTTCTCAGGCGACAATAATTTCGAAGCCAAAATCCGCCCTCTCGAAGACGAATTGAATATGATTGATCCTGACCAAGATGTTGCCACAGGGATCACCGCAGTCGAAGCCTTTGGTCACACAGTCGGTCACATGGGTTATATGCTGCAAAGCCAAGGCAAGCAGCTATTCTTGGGTGGCGATTTCGTCAACCATTATATCTGGTCTTTGGCACATCCAGACTGGGAAGTCCGCTTTGATCGCGACCGCGAAGCCGCCGCAAAAACCCGCCGGACTCTTTTGGGTATGTTGGCAACCGACAAGATCCCGTTTGTCGGGTATCACATGCCATGGCCTGGTTTGGGCTATGTCGAAACCCGCGATAACGGGTTCCATTATGTTCCAGAAAGCTATCAGTTTTTGCTGTGATCAATCCGCGCTGATCGCAAGGCAAGACCATCAACGATGGCTGTGAAAATTGCGTCCTGATGTATTCGGGGCGCATTAAAAACAAGATTGATGGCATCTATAACAAAGCCCATCAAGCTAGATCCCCCAACCAAAACGATATCCTGCACCTGATCTGGGGTTAAGCCAGCCTGGTCTATGGTTATGCGCATGGCGTCTTGCAGCTCTTGCTTGAACCCGTCAACTTCGGTCAGGAAATCATCATAGGTAATGCGTGCCAATATGGGATCAGACAGGAA
The DNA here is from genome assembly GCA_024639125.1 of Paracoccaceae bacterium. Lineage (GTDB taxonomy): Bacteria > Pseudomonadota > Alphaproteobacteria > Rhodobacterales > Rhodobacteraceae > JAHEJA01. The sequence continues at coordinate 42,256 of JAHEJA010000002.1, read as the reverse complement.
ATTCAACGGCGCTCGATACGGCCCCTGCTCTGCGTTACAGGCTATTTTTGCGTCTTCTACGGCAAAGGCCAATTCGTGTCCGTATTGATATTCAATGACGTCGACCAAGCGTGCAAATTTTGATGGCTCTACAGCATCGCGCATCAACTCTTTGGCCAATTTCAACGATGCAGGGTCGTAAACAAACGGGATTTTTTCCCAAGTACTAAGATCATGGAAAATATAGTTTGGCGCAATCAAAGTATCTTGGGCCATGAGCCGCGTTAATCGCTGCCCCCGTCCAAAGTGCGGCATGATTTGGGAATAACTTAGGACGCGGTCAAAATCGGTTCCCCCGATCCGGACACCAAAGGACGTTATAATATCGATCTCGGTTCCAGCTTTGAACACTGTGAAATCCGAAGTCCCCCCACCGATATCAACGACCAAACCATATCGCCCATTTTCCAATCGATGTCCCAAGCTTAATGCCGCAGCTTCTGGTTCGGGGCAAAAGTTCACCGCTTTAAAGCCCGCTCGCATGTAGCATTCCGTCAGATCAGCCAGCGCCTGATCGTTGCGCTCTGGATGTTTCGAATGAAATCGCACGGGGCGCCCAGACAGTGCATGAACAAACGTCCGACCCGTCGCCGCCTCTGCGCGGGATTTAACTGATCCTAAAAAGGCCGAAATAACATCATAAAAATCCAACCGACGACCGCCTAACAGACGCTGTTCGGACATCAAATTGGTGCCAAGCACGCTTTTCAAAGCACGCATATAGCGCCCTTCGTCCCCTTCGATCAATGCCGCATTGGCAACAGCACCGATCTCCATACGCCCTGAACGCTGTGGAAAAAATACCGCTGTCGGAATGGTTTCTTTGTCTGCTTCAAGTTGAATTTGATGCGCTTGACCGTCATGAAAATAGGCCGCTGCCGTATTCGATGTACCAAAATCAATCGCGAGCCAATCAGACATCAGAATATCCTACCCTAAAAACAAAGTCTGCTCCCTAAAAGAAACAAGGGGATATATCAACACATCAAATCGCAATTGACGGCCCCAGAAATGCACAATAGCGTCGGCACAACCAATCAGCTTGGACTGTTGATCATGAAAGCCACGTTTATCAATCTCCCTATTCACGATGTCAAAAAAACCGATGACTTCTTTGGTGCTTTGGGATTGGAAAAGAACCCCCATTATGCAGATGACAGGACCACAAACTGTAAACTGAATGACACCACATTCGTTATGTTGCTCGAAGACAGCCGGTTCATAGAATTCACAAATGCGCCAATTGATCGCAATGCGATCAACCATCTGGTCGCAATGTCGTTTGATACCCCTCAGGCTGTTGATGATTTCTTTCACAAAGCAATAGCCGCAGGGGCAACGGACACCACAAAACCTAGCCCTGATTCAGACGCGTTTATGTATGGAAAAGCTTTTCGCGATATAAATGGTCATATCTGGGAACTGTTCGCATTCCTTCAGGAAATGCCCAAATAAATCGAGGACCTATGCCGAGTTTTGATAAACCTATTGTGGTGATTGGCGCCGGAATCTGCGGTGTGTCGACTGCTATCTGGCTGCAACGCAGCGGACATAAAGTGATCTTGATTGATCGCGACAAACCTGGAATGGCCGCGTCTTTTGGGAACGCAGGGCTTTTGGCGCAATGGGCCTTGGTTCCTGTGACCACGCCAAGCCTATGGCGTGATGCGCCCAAATATCTTTTGGATCCGAATAGCCCACTGTTTATGCAATGGAGCTATTTCCCCAAGATGATCCCGTGGCTTGCGCGTTATATGGCAAATGCAACAGACGCCAAAACGCGCGCTATCGTAAATGCTTTGGTCCCACTTTTGACCGACTCCGTGGATCAGCATAAATCTTTGGTGCGCGGCACACCGATGGAAAAATGGGTTGCGGATAGTAAACTAAGTTATGCTTATCGTTCACTGGCGCATTTCCAAAAGGACGGATATGGCTGGGCGCTTAAACGCGACGCAGGCTTTGTTCCCACGATGATCACAGGCCAAGCGGTCCGAGAAGAAGAACCAATCCTTGGCTCCGCCATCCAATGCTTGGCCGTCCTAGAGGGACAAGGCCACATCCTAAATCCCGGTCAATATATAACTGAGTTGGCAAAATATTTTGAAACTCAAGGCGGCACATTTCTACAGGCTGAATTCCAAGATTTCACAAAGGAAAAGGGTCACGTAACCCAAGTGCACACGTCGCAAGGGTCGATAGATTGCGCCAAAGCGGTGATTACGTCGGGCATTTGGTCAAAAGACGTTATGCAAAAACTGGGTCTCTCTGTTCCTTTGGAAACAGAGCGTGGTTATCACGTTATTTTCAAAAATCCATCGATCATGCCCAAGAACCCTATGATGATGACGACCGGAAAATTTGGAGTGACACCGATGGAAATGGGTCTGCGCTGCGCAGGCACAGTCGAACTTGGTGGCATCAAGGCCAAAGCATCAGCAGGCCCAATCAAGCTGATCCACAAATTTGCAAAAGAAGCTTTCCCCAACCTGACCTATTCCAGCACAGAGGAATGGATGGGATTTCGGCCGTCAACTCCAGACAGCCTACCGCTTATCGGCGAGCTGAGCCGTTCTGGGATTTACACAGGCTTTGGCCATCAGCACATTGGGTTGACCGCTGGTCCCAAAACAGGACGATTAATTGCGCAAATGATTGACGATCAGCCAAGCAACTATGACTTGTCCCCTTACGATCCTCACCGCTATATTTCATGATCAGGCAATGTGATTGGGGGCAAGCCCCCAAACCCCCTGAGTATTTTTACAAAGATGAAGACCTAGTCGTATTTCCGCTGATCTTCGATCACAAGACCATCCTTGGGAAGCGATCCAATGGAACATAACTCGATGTTGCCTTTAAGCTTGAGGCAGTCAATAACGCTACCGGCATATTGAGTAGGGTCAGTGACTGGTGTTTCAAGCTTTACAATCATAACATCGGACTCACCTTCACGGGTTGCCACAATACGCGCCTTGGTGATTTCCGGATGTTTCGCCACAAGTGCGGCGACTTGCTCAGGACGGACAAACATACCTTTGATCTTGGTTGTTTGATCTGCACGCCCCATCCACCCTTTGATGCGAACGTTTGTGCGACCACAGGGCGAAACACCGGACATTAAAGCGCTTAGATCGCCGGTCGCGAACCGGATCAGCGGATAATCAGGGTTAAGCGAAGTAACGATAACTTCGCCAACCTCACCCTCGGGAACGGGGATCCCAGTACCGGGCGTAACAATCTCAACGATCACACCTTCGTCTACAATCATGCCTTCCATAGCGGCACTTTCATAGGCAACATTACCAAGATCTGCGGTCGCATAGTTTTGCAAACACTGAATACCGCGATCTGCATATTCTTGACGAAGCGATGGAAACAGAGCACCGCCCCCAACTGCCGCCTTCGTGATCAAAAGCTTTTCGCCCAACTCATCCGCTTTATCTAAAATGACCTTTAGATAATCTGGTGTACCCGCATATGCCGTCGATCCAATGTCAGCTGCTGCACGCACCTGAAGATCCGTTTGCCCGACGCCCGCAGGAACCACCGCAGCACCAACCGCACGCGCCCCATTTTCAAAGATCATCCCGGCTGGGGTCAAATGATATCCAAAACAGTTTTGAACAATATCACCTTTCCCAATACCCACAGCATGCAGGAATCGCCCAATACGCCACCAATCATGCGATGCGCCACCTGGTTCATATATAGGGCCAGGGGATTGAAATATATGCGCAAACTCAGACACACCCAGGGTCGTAAACCCACCCAAAGCATCCCCTCTTTTCTGCCGATGGACCAAGTCCGATTTCCGCAGAATAGGCAACGCTGCTAATGCCGCCAAATCAACAACAGCAGAAGCTGTCACGTCTGCCAAACTATCCGCATAACCAGAAAGCTTCTGTGCGGCCTTAATCTGGCGTGGCAACTGAGTTTGATAGTCAGCCTCACGTTGATCGGCGCTTCTTGTTTCAAGAGCATCAAAATAGGTCATTAAATTAAGACTTTCTTTTTGCGAAAATACTCACCCCGAGGGGCCATAGCCCCGAGATATCCAGAGCCCTGCATAAGCAGGGCACAATTAGATCAGCTCAACCAACGCTTGCGGCGACGATACGAACGTACGTCACGAAATGACTTGCGACCTTCGTCGGACATTCCAAGATAAAACTCCTTTACATCAGGGTTTTCTCTCAGTTCAGCCGCGGGACCATCCATAACCACGCGTCCGGATTCAAGGATGTAACCGTAATGCGCATATCGCAATGCTACATTTGTATTTTGCTCGGCAAGCAAAAAGGTCACGCCCTCGTTTTCATTGACAGACTTAACAATTTCAAAAATTTGCTCAACCAACTGTGGCGCCAACCCCATAGAGGGCTCGTCCAACAAAACTGTCTCCGGACGGCTCATCAATGCGCGCCCAATGGCACACATCTGTTGTTCACCCCCTGATGTATATCCCGCCTGACTGCGGCGACGCTCTTTCAAGCGTGGGAAATAGTTATATACCATTTCCAGATCCGCTTGGATCGCGCCCTTGCCGTCGGTCCGCGTATAGGACCCTGTTAAAAGGTTTTCTTCAATCGTCAGGTGTTCAAAACAATGACGGCCTTCCATTACTTGGATAACGCCGCGCTTTACCATATCTGCGGGATCGGTATGCGCAATGTGATCGCCGCGATAGACAATTTGACCTTTTGTTACCTCTCCACGTTCTGAATGCAACAGATTGGAAATCGCTTTTAGCGTCGTCGTCTTTCCAGCCCCGTTGCCCCCAAGAAGGGCAGTAATTCCACCTTTCGGCACCTTCAAAGACACGCCTTTCAGTACCAAAATAACGTGATTATAGATCACTTCGATGTTGTTCACTTCAAGAAGTGTTTCTTGTTCATGTCCTGCATCTCGCATTGGCGTCGTCTTTCCAAATTCAACAAAGTGGCGCACCGGCCCCAGAAACAGGGCCGGCGCTTTTGATTTTAGTTACAACCAGGTGTGATCGCGTTCTCGGCGGCAAAAGCTGCTGAATCTTCATCGATCAACGGGTTCAAGATGTCTTGGTCTGACTGAGCAAACTCAGTGATCAAGCCCCATGATTTGGCACTTGCGTCCCACTGCGAAACAGCAACCATTCCGTCACCGCCGTGGTTTTGACAGCTCACACTAAAGCTAGGACCAAAACCGGGAAGCCCAAGAGACGCCATTTTAGGTTCATCAATCACTAGGTTTTCCATACCGTCGCGCATTTGCGCAGGCGTAATGGCAGCGACACCATGGATCTCTTGTGCTGTTTTTGCAGCTTCTGCCGCCAACATCGCGGCATAGAGACCACGGTTATAGAGCGCGGTCCCAATTTGATCACCAGCGCCTGCGGCTTTACCAGAATCCACAACATGTTTTTGAATGTCGTCAAATACTGGGAAATCCATGCCGACATTGTGGAATGTCAACGCTTTGTAGCCATTCGCTTTATCACCAGCTGGAAGCACGTCATTTTCAGAACCAGACCACCAAATGCCGATAAAGTTTTCCATTGGGAAACGAATGTTAACCGCTTCTTGGATCGCAACTTGGTTCATCACGCCCCAACCCCACATTAGAACAAAGTCAGGCTTCTCGCGGCGGATTTGCAACCACTGTGATTTCTGCTCTTGACCAGGGTGATCAACAGGCAAAAGGCTAAGTTCAAATCCATGCTTCTTTGCTGCTTCTTCCAGCGTGCGAATAGGTTCTTTGCCGTACGCAGAGTTATGGTAAACAAGCGCGATTTTCTTACCTTCTAGGCTACCGTCATTGACATCCAAAAGGTGCTTGATCGCAACAGAGGCCCCATCCCAATAGTTGGCAGGATAGTTAAAAATGTTGCGGAAAACTTCGCCGTTTTTCGCAGATGTCCGTCCATAACCCATTGAATGCACGGGAATGCCATCAGCCGTTGCTTTTGGGATCAGCTGATATGTGATACCTGTGGACAATGGTTGATACACCAAAGCACCTTGACCCTTGGTTGCTTCATAGCATTCAACACCTTTTTCAGTGTTGTAGCCAGTTTCACATTCCAACAGGTTGACCTTTTCGCCACCAATACCGCCATCACGTTCGTTCAAAAGCGTAAAGTAATCTTGGTACCCGTCAGCAAACGGAATGCCGTTCGCCGCATAGGGTCCGGTACGATAGCTAAGCGCAGTGAACGTAAGTTCCGCCATAGCTGGAGCAGCGGCCAAAAGCCCTGCGACTGCAGCAGTAATAAATGTTTTTTTCATCGGTTTAGGTCCTCCCATTAAGTTTCCGATGGTTTCAATAGCCAAGGTTTATCCTTGGTCGTTCTTCACGTTGGCCCCTCTAGTAAGGGAAGGGCCAAAGCCGTAGTTTTTCTTTTGCGACGCGCCAAAGTTGCGCAAGCCCATGTGGTTCAGCAATCAAAAAGACAACGATCAAACCGCCCACAATCATGAATTCCAAATGCGCCGCCAAATCCGTAGGCCAGCCCAAAGCACCCACTAGGAAATTCTTTAGGAACACCGGCAATAAAACAAGGAAAGCAGCGCCAGCGAAGCTTCCGAATATCGATCCCAATCCGCCGATGATGATCATGAACAAAACCAAAAAGGATTTGTTGATCCCAAAGACTTCGCCGACTTCGACAGCGCCTAGATAGACCGCAAAGAACAAAGCACCTGCAATTCCGATAAAGAACGAACTGACGGCAAAGGCTGTCATTTTTGCAGACAACGGATTCACACCAATGATTTCCGCCGCAATATCCATATCACGGATTGCCATCCATTTGCGCCCCACCGCCCCACGGGTCAAATTGCGTGCGATAATGGCGCAAAATGTAAGAAAAACCAGACAGAACATATAGGTCGCCCATGACTGAGTGTTCGGCCCTGTCACTGCTATTCCAAAAATGGTCCGCTCGGGCGCGCTAATTTGTCCAGAGGCTGAATAATTGTAAAACCATGGCACACGGTTAAACAACCACACCAAAAAGAACTGTGCGGCCAGCGTGGCCACAGCCAAATAGAACCCTTTGATCCTCAGAGAGGGTAATCCAAAAAGCACCCCCACTATCGACGTGATCCCACCGGCAATTAGAACATGAAACAGAATGTTAATTTCGGGAAATGCTGTCATCAACTTATAGACGGCATAGGCTCCGACAGCCATAAAACCACCTGTTCCCAGTGACACCTGTCCACAATATCCAACCAGAATATTCAACCCAATTGCTGCGATGGAATAGATCAAAAACGGCAGGAAAATAGCCTTTACCCAGTACGAATTGATCATAAGTGGAATTATCGCAAAGGCGATAAAAAGCACGAAATAATAGCGATACCGATCAAATTTAATCGGAAAGGTTTGGTTGTCATCGACATACGAGGTTTTGAAATCCCCTGCTTCACGATAAAACATTATTCACTCTCCCGACTAAGTTTAAAGTATCCAAACGGACCGACCAATAGGCCGTCAAATGCCGATGGCATAGCAACAAAATAACTCTTCATAGCTACACCCTCTCGATGATTTTTTCGCCGAACAACCCTTGAGGACGGAACACGAGGAAAATCAAAGCAAGCACATAAGCAAACCAATTTTCAGTCGCGCCCCCAATCAAAGGACCAATCGCGAATTCAAAGAGCTTTTCACCGACGCCAATGATCAAGCCACCAACAATCGCGCCCGGGATCGATGTGAAGCCGCCAAGCATCAAAACCGGCAAGGCCTTGAGCGCGATCAAAGACAACGAGAATTGAACACCAGACTTTGTGCCCCAGACAACTCCGGCGACAAGCGCGACGAACCCAGCAACGGACCAGACCATGATCCAGATAAAGTTAAGAGACACGCCAACAGACAGCGCCGCTTGGTGGTCATCCGCCACAGCCCGCATCGCACGACCTTGTTTTGTGTATTGCGAAAAGGCAACCAAAACAGCCACCAAGATCACCGCGATAATCGTTGCGACGATATCCAAGTTATCGATAAAGAACCCGTAATCAAAGATATTATACGTCGTTTCATCAATCCAGATATTGATCCCCTGCGGCAATCCAACATTCAATTTCTTGATGTCCGCACCCCACATCAGGTCGCCTAGACCTTCCATGAAGTACGCCAAACCGATGGTCGCCATGAAAAGAATAATCGGCTCTTGCCCAACCAAATGCTTAAAGATCACCTTTTGAACGATCAGCGCCAGCGCAATCATCACCAACATGGTCAACAAAATACCAACAAGCCCGGGTAAGTGCCATCCAAAGTGATGCACGTCTGTTCCGAAAATCGCATTGATCAAGTGGCTAAATGGCACCTGACCGTCCATTATTCCAACCAACGTCATAGCCGCAAACAGCGCCATAACACCTTGGGCATAGTTAAAGATACCCGAAGCTTTGTAAATCAAAACAAACCCGAGGGCGACCAATGCGTATAAAACACCCGCCATCAAACCGTTCAAGAAAACTTCTATCCCAAAAATAAACTGTTCTGGCATCGCTTAGGTCTCCTTGTTTTGTGTTTTTTCAACACAACGGGGTGGGTGGGCGGGAGTTGTGTTGAAAAAACACTTAGTCATGACTCACCCCCAAATATGCATCGATCACTTCTTGGTTGTTGCGCACCTCATCCGGTGTGCCATCGCCAATCTTTTTGCCATAATCCATCACAACAACCCGGTCTGACAAATCCATGACAACGCCCATATCATGTTCAATCAACGCAATCGTTGTTCCGAATTCATCGTTCACAGATAGAATGAACCGGCTCATGTCCTCTTTTTCTTCGACGTTCATCCCGGCCATTGGTTCGTCCAGCAAAAGCAATTTCGGCTCAGACGCCAATGCCCTTGCCAACTCGACACGTTTTTTCAAGCCATAGGGCAGCCGCGAAACCGGCGTTTTACGGATGTTTTGAATTTCCAAAAAATCGATAACGCGTTCGCAAATTTCGCGATTTGCAACTTCTTCGCGTTCCGCTTTGCCCCGCCAAATAGCCTGAGACAGCAATCCCGACTTCATTTCGGTCAAACGACCCGTCATCACGTTATCCAAAACGGACATGCCCTCGAACAAGGCGATGTTTTGGAATGTGCGTGCAATACCCTGTCGCGCAACTTCAAAAGGTTTTAGCGGTTTGCGTTTTTCACCTCGAAACCAAACTTCGCCTTCTTGCGGGACGTAGAACCCTGAGATCACGTTCAACATTGATGATTTACCAGCACCATTTGGTCCAATAATTGCGCGAATTTCCCCTTCGCGGATATCGAAACTGATATTCTTAATCGCTTCGACTCCCCCAAATCGTAGGGTGATATTGCGCATATCCATCACAGTGCCGCCAATTTTGCGACCATCTGCGGTGGTATATCCTTCGGCTTGATCCAACATATCCTACCCTCTTACTCCGCAGCCAATTTTTGCACAGGAACAACTTTGGCATCTCGAAGCGACAAGGTCGCCGAAATTTTACCTTTGCGACCATCTTCATAGGTCACTTCTGTTTCTGTGTAGATGCTCTCTGATCCATCATAGAGCGCATTCACGAGATCTTCGAATTTCTCGCCAATAATCTTGCGGCGCACTTTGCGCGTCCGTGTCAATTCTCCGTCATCGGCATCCAATTCTTTATGCAAAACAAGGAACCTATGAACTTGGCACCCCGATAGCATCGGATCCAAGGCAACCGAGGCATTCACCTCTTCGACGTGGTGCTGAATTGTATCAAGCACACGGGGATGACCAGCAAGCTCCTGATATGACGAATAAGCAATGTTGTTGCGTTCCGCCCAATTGCCGACCGCTGACATATCAATATTGATAAAGGCAACACAGCGATCCTTGCCGGCTCCGAAAACCACAGTCTCTAGAATGTTCGGATAAAACTTCAGTTTGTTTTCAACGTATTTCGGCGCGAACATACCCCCATCAGCCAGCTTGCCAACGTCTTTGGCGCGGTCAATGATACGCAAATGGCCCGTGTCCGGTTCAAAAAATCCGGCATCGCCCGTCGCAACCCAGCCTTCTGGATCTTTGGTATCAGCGGTGCTTTCCGGGTTTTTATAATATTCAACAAAGGTCCCAGCGCCACGATAGTAGACTTCTCCATTATCGCCGATCCTCACTTCAACACCGGGACTTGGGACGCCAACAGTGTCCCCGCGCACTTCGCCATCTGGCTGCTGTGTGATAAATACCGATGCTTCGGTTTGACCATAAAGCTGTTTTAGATTGATCCCCATGGACCGGTAGAAATCAAAAATTTCGGGGCCGATGGCTTCGCCTGCTGTATAACCAACACGCACACGAGAAAACCCAAGCGTGTTCTTGAGCGGACCATAAATTAGCAGCTCACCCAAGGAATATTTCAATCGATCAAGTGTGCTAACCGATTTAGCATCCAATATGGATCCGCCAACTTTGCGCGCATGTTCCATAAAATAATCAAACATCCGCTTTTTCAGCCGACCTGCATCTTCCATTCGGATCATGACGTTGGTGAGTTGGGTTTCGAAAACGCGAGGCGGCGCGAAATAATAGGTTGGCCCAATCTCACGTAGGTCCGTCCCCATTGTTTCTTCGCTTTCGGGGCAGTTCACGCAGAACCCCGTCCAATACGCCTGACCGATTGAGAAAATAAAATCTCCGACCCACGCCATTGGCAAATAAGCCAAGACTTCTTCGCCACGGGCGAGACCATCAAATTCAGAAGAGGCTTTTGCCGTTTCAATGATGTTTCTATTAGATAAAACAACGCCTTTGGGTTTGCCTGTCGTGCCCGACGTATACAGCATCACACATGTATGATCATACGTCAGCTCGGCTTCGCGCGCGGCCAGTTCGGATTTTATCGCAGCAGATGCCGACCGACCTTGATCCTGTAGGCTTGCATATTCATGTAACCGCGTGTGGTCATATTTGCGCAGACCACGGGTATCCAGATAAATCATTTGCTCAAAATCAGGAAGCTGATCTTGGATTTCCAATACTTTGTCGACTTGCTCTTGGTCTGCCGCAATTACAAAGCGCGCGCCACAGTGGTTCAGCACATAGGCCATTTCTTCGGCAACGGCGTCTTGGTACAATGGCACAGGGATCGCACCACACATTTGGGCAGCCACCATGGACCAATACAAATGCGGACGGTTACGGCCAATGATGGCAACAAAATCGCCTCGATTTACACCTAAAGCCAGCATACCCAAAGCCAAAGCTTGAATTTCTTCTTCGGTGTTTGCCCAAGTCCAACTTTGCCAAATACCGAATTCTTTTTCACGATATGCGGACTTGCTGCCGAATTCGGCAGCATTGCGACGTAGCAATGACGGTACAGATGCGAATCCGCTATCGCCCTTTGACGAATATCCCAACGATGTTCCTCCCATTTTTCTGCCGTCTTCACGTATGGCGCAGCAGATTTACCCAATGGTTCGTCACAGAGTTTTGCGGCAAGATTGCAGAATTCTAACGAATTGTTACAGACGTAGCGTTCAACTTTGTATGGACACCACAGAGTGATACCCCCAATAAAGGCACGAACAGGGTTGAATTGACGATGAAGGTAAGCACACAAACACGGGATGTGATGACACGGGCGGGGTTGAATTTGATTCAACAAGCCCTGACAATTTACGATTCCGATTTGCGGCTTGTTTTATGTAATCAACGTTTCAAAGAAATGTTCGCTCTTCCGGATCACTTGGTAACCGTCGGGACAACATTCCAAGAAACCATTGCCCACCTCGCTGCACGCGGCGAATATGGTGAATGCGATGACATTGATACCTTTGTCACAGAACGCGTGCGTGTCGCGCGGGCATTTGAACCCCATTACATGGAACGCCAACGCGCCAATGGACAAATCATTAGCGTCGAAGGCGCCCCCCTTCCCCAAGGCGGTTGGGTAACCGTTTACACAGACATTACCGGAATCAAACGACAAGAAGACCTGCTCAAATCCCGCTCCGAAGAGCTCAGTGATCAAGTTTTTGCCTATACCGAAGAAATTGCGCGCAAAAACCGCGCATTAGAAGCGGCCAATTCTGCACTAGAAGAAACAAAGCGACAGTTAATCGAAAGCGAAGCACGCGCGCGTTTAACAACAGAAATGATGCCAGCCCATATCGCCCACGTTGATCTGGAGCGGCGCTATACCTATTCCAACAGACGTTTGTCGTCGGTGATGCCGCATCGCACGAATGATATTTTAGGGCGTCACATCGCTGAAACGCTCGGCAAGCAAGCCTATACCCAAATCGAAAATAATCTTGGACGGGCTTTTGCAGGATCTTCCAGCGTTTTTGAATTCACCGACGCGCTGAGTTCACGACGCATCAGAACGGCTTTTACCCCCGACGCACGCGATGGCGCCATTCATGGTGTGTATATCCTTTCCATGGATGTGACCGAAGAAACCCAAGCCCGTGCCGCCCTGCAACAGGCCGCAAAGCGGGAAATGGCGGCTCAACTGACCAGCGGTCTGGCACATGATTTTTCAAATTTGCTTACGATTATCTTAGGGGCACAAAGTCGGCTGTACAGCATAACAGACAATCCAGCCGCCCAAGAGCTGATTGAGGCAACAAAAAATGCAGCCAGTCGGGGTGGCACGCTATTGAATGAAATAGCTGACATGACTGGCACCCGAGCATTACAGCCCGAAGCCGTTCAAATTCCTGACCTGTTGGATCAGGTGGAACGGCTGGCGCGCCCAACCTTGCCTGTCAGTATCAGTCTAAGCATCAAAAACACGGTGCCCGACGAATCCTATTTGCTAGATCGTGGGATGCTACAGGATGCGCTTTTGAACCTTGTGATCAACGCGCGCGATGCACTTGGACAAAACGGGCAAATATCGCTCAACTGTAGCGTCGTCCAAGACACATGGATCGAATTCGCAATCACCGACACAGGGCCGGGATTTTCAGAACGCGCTCTGAAGCATGCCCTAGACCCGTTCTTCACCACCAAAGGCGAAAACGGAACCGGCCTAGGCTTGCCGATGGTTTATGACATGGTCAAACTGTCAGGTGGCGAATTAAAACTTGGCAACAATTATCGCGGCGCCCGCGTGACGCTACGGTTGCCGATGCGGGTAACAAAAAAAGCCCCAGAAATTCGACTGACCCTCTTGGTCGAAGACAACAGCCACATCCGGGACAGTTTGCGCACGTCGCTGACTGCTGCCGGTCAATCTGTGGTCGAAGCCGCGTCGATCCCGGAAGCCATCGCTTTGATCAATGGCCTGCCTGAAATATCGTTGATTCTATCCGATCTTCAGCTAGAAGGTGACGCAACCGGTTTAGATTTGGCGCATGTGCCAACAGACGCATCTTTGATCTACATGACATCCCTGCCAGTGTCGCACCCCCTCCGCCAAGAGGCCACGCGTCACGCAACCGTTTTGTCAAAACCTATTAATGATGCAACTCTGCAGGCTCTTTTGCAAAAGGAACATTTGGAATGACCAGCCCCTTGGTATCTATTTTAGATGACGAACCCGCAATCCGCCGTTTGTTGTCTGATGCGCTCGAAGACGCAGGTTTCCGCACTCAGAGCTTTGCCCGCGCCACAGAATTCGAAGCATCGCTTCAAACCCAAACGCCCGACGTATGCTTGGTTGATCTTAGCTTACCGGATCGCGATGGATTAACCTTGGTGCATCGCTTGGCCCTAGAAAAAGGGGCCATTGTGATCATTATTTCTGGCCGCGCCCAAGTCCAAGACCGCGTCACCGGGCTTGAGCTAGGCGCAGATGACTATATCATCAAACCCTTTGATCCCGCAGAAGTCGTGGCCCGCATCCGTGCCCGCATGCGCAAGGACCGCTCGCCGTTAGCATCCGCCAGTGACACGGCAAAATTCGAAGGCTGGACCGCGCATTTTGACCGCTATTCGCTCGAAGATGACACAGGTCAAGAAACGCCCTTTTCCCATGCCGAGGGCGAAGTCCTAAGATTATTTCTAGAAAGCCCCAAACGATTAATCAGCCGCGCCTACATGCAAGAAACCCTAGGCGGAGCAGCAGGAGAAAGCTTTGATCGCGCTATGGACGTGCGCATTTCACGTTTACGCAACAAGCTCCAAGAAGATCCCAAGAAACCCCAACTGATCAAAACGATCTATGGCGCTGGATATATCTTTTTGGGGGATGTGACGTGGCTCCGCTAAGCGGGTTATTTCAATTTTGGCGGTGATGTGGGATCCATACCCGGAGCCTTTGGCTGCCACGGCTCTGCTTCAATCACATTTGGCAATTCAAATTGTAAACCCTGTCGCGCTATAGCCGCAACTGCAGCTTCGTCACTGGTGAAAAACGCAACATCAATTGACCCAGCTTCTATCCCTGAAAAAGTCAAAGCTTCGTGCGCCGCTTTGGCCAAAGCCCGCTCTGCCCCGTCCTGAGCATCAACAAATGCCAATAAATGGCCACGCGCCCCGCCGACATAGGTAACCCCGACCAACCAAACTTGGGCAACTAAACCTGCTGCGCTCACTAATTTCGCGTCCAAAGCTTGCAACACTTGCTCGGGCATACCGACAGGCGGACCAAAGCTTTCTGGTTGCGCTTCTAACTCATCTGGGGCCGCACTTAGCGTTTGTGACAACCAATCAACGGCATCACTCGGCAAAAGCACTTCAGACGGCGCCACACCCAAATTCACACCCAACCCAAGGTCTTGGTCCGCCAGCATTGACACAATCACACGGCCAGACAACCCAACATAGGGTGTCACCTTGCCGCTAAATTGCGCCAGACGTTCTTCGGTATCAAACACGATGACAAAGGATTGACCCTCAACCTCGATCACCTCTGGTGAAATCACATCACTGGTAACATCTTCGCTCAGCAACAAGAACAATTCCGCATCCGCCAACCGCTCATAAAACCGCAACCGCAAGGCATCATTTTCGGGCTGTGCCTCCATGGCAGCATGGGCTTGATCAATAAGTGTCTCAGTTGTCATTTTAGTACCTCTCTGACCCTTTTCCGTAACGCAGGGACCACATCCGCCGCAAACCAAGGTGCCGTGTTAAGCCATGCCGTATTGCGCCAAGACGGATGAGGCAAGACAAAAATATCCGGCGCATAGAAACGCCAATCCGCAACCCGCTCTCGCAATCGCCGCCCATCTTTCAAATGCCAAGCCTGCGCGTATGAACCCACCAAAAGCGTCAATTCTATCCGTGCAAGCTGTTGCATGACATCTTCACGCCATGTTTTTGCACAGACTTTGGGCGGCGGCAAATCATTGCCTTTGGCATCATAACCGGGGAAACAAAATGCCATGGGCACGATTGCAAACTTTGTGTCATCATAAAACACATCCTCCGATACGCCCAACCAATCCTGCAATCGCTCCCCTGACGCATCCGTAAAAGGTCGTCCAGTTTCATGAACCCGCGCCCCTGGTGCTTGACCTGCGATCAATATCCGCGCACAGGAACCAATTTGCAAAACCGGCCTCGGCACATGAGCCGTTTCTGTCTTTGAAAACCGATCGGAACAAAGCTGACACGCCCTCAAGTTTTGCAACATCCGTCCCCCCTAAATCAAAAAACCCCCACAGCTTTCTTTTTGCAAGAAATACTCTGGGGGTGAATTGTCCGAATAGGGCAAGAGGGGGCCAAAGCCCCCTTTACGTTAGCCACACTTTGAATGTCCACAGCTGCGGCACGTCATGCAGCCTTCGACCATTTGCAAATCAAACTGACCACAGCTCGAACACGCTTTGCCACGATTTGTATCTAGATTTACAACCTGCTTTGCCTGCGGATCTTCCTTAAGCCCCATGCCTTCTCCTGCCAAGAAACCTGTCTGGATCATATGTTGCTCAATGACGCCACCAATCGCGGCTAGGATGGATGGGATGTATTTACCACGCACCCATGCGCCACCGCGCGGATCGAACACTGCCTTTAACTCTTCTACCACAAAGGAAACGTCCCCACCGCGACGGAAAACAGCTGAAATCATCCGTGTCAAAGCGACAGTCCATGCATAATGTTCCATGTTCTTTGAATTGATGAACACTTCAAACGGACGACGGTGATCGCTCATGACGACATCATTGATCGTGATGTAGATGGCATGCTCGCTATCAGGCCATTTCAATTTATAGGTATTGCCTTCTAGCGTTTCTGGGCGATCTAGCGGTTCGGACATATAGATGACGTCTGCGCCTTGATCTGCTTCTGGGGCTTTGTCGCTGGTTTCGGACACGGACAAAACAGACCCTGTTACCGCATTTGGACGATAGGTCGTGCAGCCTTTGCAGCCTGTTTCATAAGCTTCCATGTAAACGTCTTTGAAATCATCAAAGCTGATGTCTTCTGGGCAATTGATCGTTTTTGAAATCGAGCTGTCGACCCATTTTTGTGCCGCTGCTTGCATTTTAACATGCGCCATAGGAGCAAGGGTTTGCGCATTCACAAAGTAATCAGGAAGCTCTTTGTCACCAAATTTATCGCGCCACATTTGAACGGCATAATCGACAACTTCTTCTTCTGTGCGCGACCCGTCTTTTTGCAGAACTTTGCGCGTATACGCATAAGCAAACACTGGCTCGATCCCAGAGCTGACGTTACCAGCATAAAGGCTAATTGTGCCTGTCGGGGCAATAGAGGTCAAAAGCGCGTTGCGAATACCGTGTTCACGAATAGCATCACGCACATCGTCATCCATTTGCTGCATCATGCCAGAGGACAAATAGGGTTCAGCGTCGAACAATGGGAACGCGCCTTTTTCCTTGGCCAATTCTACAGAAGCCAAATACGATGCACGCGCAATCATGTGTAGCCACCGGTCTGTTTGCGCCGCGGCTTCGTCGGATCCGTATTGAAGTCCAACCATCAACAAGGCATCTGCCAGCCCCGTAACCCCCAAGCCGATACGACGTTTGTTACGCGCTTCGTGGGCTTGTGCTTCGAGCGGGAAATTAGACGCGTCAACAACGTTGTCCATCATCCGAACGGCTGTTGCGACCAAATCATTCAAGGACGCTTCATCCAGCTGAGCATTTTTTTCAAATGGGTTTGGGACCAAACGTGCAAGGTTGATTGAGCCAAGCAAACACGCCCCATAAGGCGGAAGCGGCTGTTCACCACAGGGGTTTGTCGCGGCAATTGTTTCACAATAACCTAGGTTATTAGCGGAATTGATCCGATCAATAAAAATTACGCCCGGCTCGGCGTAATCATAGGTGGATTGCATGATTTTGTTCCACAAATCACGGGCATTTACCGTCCGGAATACTTTACCGTCAAAAATCAAATCCCAGCTTTTGTCCGCTTTCACAGCTTCCATGAACGGATCCGTGATCAAAACGGACACGTTGAACATACGCAAGCGAGCAGCATCGGATTTCGCTGTTATGAAATCTTCGATGTCGGGATGATCACAGCGCATGGTTGCCATCATCGCGCCACGACGTGAACCTGCGCTCATGATTGTGCGACACATTGAATCCCAAACATCCATGAACGACAACGGACCAGACGCATCCGCTGCGACACCTTTCACCAAGGCGCCTTTGGGGCGAACCGTGGAAAAATCATAACCGATACCGCCGCCTTGCTGCATGGTTAGGGCCGCTTCTTTGAGCATGTCAAAAATGCCACCCATGCTATCTGGAACTGTGCCCATTACGAAACAGTTGAACAATGTGACTTTGCGTGCTGTACCTGCACCAGCAGTGATGCGGCCCGCGGGTAGGAATTTGAAATCCTCCAAAGCACTGTAGAATTTTTCTTCCCATGCATCTGCGTTCTTTTCAACGCTTGCCAAGTCGCGCGCAATACGACGCCAAGAATCTTCGACTGTTCCATCCAAAGCCTTGCCATCGGCGTCTTTGAAGCGGTACTTCATATCCCAGATTTGTTCGGCGATCGGAGCGGCAAAGCGAGTCATGTCAATTTCCCTATTGATGGATGTTGCTGTCATTGTAGAGTTGGCTATCTAGTTCTTACCCTATATAAGGTCAACTTACCAAACGTGGATTTTGCAATAAAAATATCTATACCTTGGGGTAGCTAATGAAAAATACCATACATCTAGTAAAGCTTAGTGTCGGAACCGAGACAGTCGAGGATCTAGAATCATGGCAAAAAACACCCCATGCCCGCGCTGCTGACGGATTCCCATGCCATGTGACGCGCATGTGGCCCAAACAAGAAGACCCGCTATTAAATGGCGGATCCATCTATTGGGTGATCAAGGGTGTCATTCAATGTCGTCAAAGAATCATACGTCTGGACGAAGTCTTTGGATCAGATGGAATTCGACGATGCGCCATCGTTTTGGACCGTGACCTTATACGGACCACCCCCGCCCTAAAGCGTCCTTTCCAAGGGTGGCGCTATTTGAAACCACAAGATGCCCCACAGGACATGACGCAAGCGCGCAGTGGGGATGATACGCTGCCGCCAGATTTAGCCGGCGCCTTGGCGGATATTGGATTACTATAGCTTTTCAAGCTGGCTCAAAAGAGCCGTGCTTACAGCGCGATCTTGTGGACTTAGCACAGCGATCTTTGATTGAAACAATGTCGCTTGTGATTTCAGCACCGTTGCATCACCCAATATTTTCAGATGGTTCGCGCGCAGGGTTTCCCCACTAGAGGTGATGTCGGCAATTGCTTCGGCTGTTAAATTCTTGACCGTGCCTTCGGTCGCGCCTTGGCTGTCCACCAGTTGATAATCCGCAACACCCGCATCCCGCAGAAAGTCGCGCACCAATCGATGATACTTTGTCGCGATTCTAAGCCGGTGCCCATGTTCACCCCGAAACGCAGACGCCACGGCGTCCAAATCATCAAGCGTATCAACATCGACCCAACATTTAGGAACCGCAATAATAAGATCGGCATGCCCGAATCCAAGCTCTGCCACCGTTTCAACCTTTTGATCCCACAAGCTTAGCTTTTCACGGATTAAATCTGTGCCCGTGACGCCAAAATGAATGCGCCCTGCGGCCAATTCACGTGGGATTTCTCCTGCTGACAAAAGCACCAGTTCAACATCATCAATGCCTTCGACTTTTGCCGCATATTCGCGATCAGACCCCGTGCGAGACAGATAAATGCCGCGCGCGCTGAACCAATCAAACGTCTTTTCCATGAGGCGCCCTTTGGACGGCACACCGAGTTTAATGCTCATAGGTCCCCCCGCAATTGTAACACCAAATCTGGACGAATGACGCCACCCACCGCTGGAATCGCATGACCGCCGCCCAAACGACGGGTCAGCGCATCATAACGTCCGCCCGTCGCTATCGGAGGCATGTCAGGTTTTTGAACTGAATAAAACCCGAACACGAACCCGTCATAATATTCCATCGATGTGCGCCCATAGCTTGCTTCGAACTCTAGCGAGGCAACATCTACACCACGGGTATCAAGCGCATCTATGCGACGCGCCAGACCTTCGACTGCGGTTTCGATTGCTGGTAAATCCACGGCGATATCACGAAGCATATTCAAGGCCGCAGGACATTCATCCCGCACCTGCAAAATTGCGGACAATAGCGCGACTTCCGCTTTGGAAATCAGCGGCGCGGTTGCGTCTTCGACAAGGGCATTAATCCGATCTTGAACCTCATGCGCAGATCTTAGGCCAATGTGCGGGCCTGCTCCTGCCAAAGGATCCTGCGCCTTTAGCAAAGCGCGACGCGTTGCAGGTACGTCGGACTTTCCCGAGAACCGATCCAGCAATGCACGAAATCGGCGCGGGCGCCATATGTGACGCATCAAGGCTGCTTTTCGACGATCCGTTGTTTTCAGACCATTCACCGCAGCCATCAGAATACCGATATCACCGGTAGCCGCCCGAAAATCCAAATCACCCAAAGCCGAAGATAACAAAGCAAACACCTCGGCGTCCGCGGCGGCAGGGTCTTGGCGATCAAACACTTCGTACCCTACTTGTTGGTATTCATTTGCACGATTTACGTCATCTTCTTGGCGACGAAACACAACGCCGGAATATGTATAGCGCGCAGGGTCAGCGCCATGCGCCATATGCATTTGCACCACAGGGACGGTAAAGTCAGGGCGCAACATCTGTTCACCATGCAAGGGGTCAGAGGTGACATACGCGCGGGCACGAATGTCTTCTCCGTATAAATCAAGCAGCGTTTCCGCAGGTTGCAAAATGTCCGTTTCTAACGGCACTGCCCCTGCGTCTTGGAACATGTCTTTTAATCGCGCAGCCTCGGCGCGAATATTTGCAACCGGCGTCATGTGCTTTGTGAATCCAAAATTTCGCGGACCTTTGCAACCAAGTCAGCACGTGGCACCGTGAATTGGCTTGGGCGTTCTTTCCATTCTTCTAGCGTTGCATTTTCGGCAATCTGAGCCCCCAAGATCAAATCCTTGATCTGAATTATGCCTTGCGCTTTTTCATCACCACCTTCGATGATCGCAATTGGTGAATTGCGTTTGTCTGCGTATTTCAACTGATTGCCAAAATTCTTGGGATTACCAAGGTAAACTTCGGAGCGAATACCCGCATTGCGCAACTCTGCGACGATGGCTTGATAGTCGGACATACGGTCGCGATCCATCACGGTCACAACGACCGGGCCTGTTGCTTGGGAATTTAAGCGGCCTTTTTCACGCAAAGCAGCCAAAAGCCGATCCACACCAATGGACACGCCCGTTGCAGGGACCTCTTGACCTGTGAACCGCTTGACCAAATCGTCATAACGCCCACCGCCAGACACGGATCCGAATTGGCGTTTACGGCCTTTTTCGTCAAAGATTTCAAACGTTAATTCCGCTTCAAAAACGGGTCCAGTATAATAACCAAGCCCACGTACGACAGATGGATCAATATCAATGCGCGTCGCATCATAGCCACCGGCCGCAAACAGTTCGGCCATGGTTTCCAATTCATTTACGCCATCTGCGCCCACGACAGAGGATCCGATCGCATCGCGTAGGTTGGATAATGTTTTGGCGGCATTGACCCCTTTCGAGGTCAGGAATGCCACCACAGGCGCAGCTTGATCATCACTTAGGCCGACGCCGTCAATATAAGCACCAGAGGCATCCAAACGCCCTTTGCCTAGCAATTCGCGCACGCCGGCTTCGCCAACTTTGTCGAATTTATCGATGGTGCGCAAAACCGCGTCGCGTTGCGCATCATCTGAAAGCCCCATGGTTTCCAAAACACCGTTCAAAACCTTGCGGTTATTGACACGGACAAGGTAATCACCGCGTGGAATTCCAACCGTTTCTAGCGTGTCTGACAGCATGGCACAGATTTCAGCATCCGCCGCAACAGACGCCGCCCCAACTGTATCAGCGTCACATTGATAAAACTGACGATACCGACCGGGGCCGGGTTTTTCGTTGCGCCATACTGGACCCATTGCGAAACGACGATACGGTGTCGGAAGATCATTGCGGAATTGTGCATAGACACGTGCCAAAGGTGCAGTGAGGTCATAGCGCAATGCCACCCAATCACTGTCGTCTTCTTGCCAAGCAAACACGCCTTCGTTTGGGCGATCCACATCAGGCAGAAATTTGCCCAGCGCCTCGACAGTTTCAACCGCACTGCTTTCTAGCGCTTCAAAGCCATAATGATGGTAAACCCCAGCAATTTTTTGCAGCATTTCTGCGCGCTCGGTGACTTCTGCACCGAAATAATCGCGAAAACCTTTGGGCGTTTCCGCCTTGGGACGGGGTGTTTTTTTCACTTTGGCCATTTATCTCATTCCATCGTCTAGGCTTGGTTCATCCCATAACGCAGAGGTAAGAAATGAGCAAGCAAACAGCGATTATTTCAACTGGTCTACCTTGATTGTGGTGAATGGACCTCTAGCTGATCCCTATGAAACAGATTTTGATAATTGGTGCCTCTGGTGGCATTGGATCCGCGCTGGCCTCTGTACTTGGAACCAAGGGTAACACCGTGCGCGCGCTTTCACGGCGCGAAGACGGGTTTGATTTGACTGATCCTGCTAGGATTGATCATTTGTTAACCGGTCTCGACACGCAGTTTGATCAGATTGTGATCGCAACTGGCGCGCTAGAAATTAATGGCGCAGCCCCTGAAAAATCCATTTCCACACTCACCGCTCAGGCAATGATGGATCAGTTCGCCGTCAACACGATTGGCCCCGCGCTGGTGTTAAAGCACGCGAAAAAATTGCTACCGCGCGATCGGCCAAGCCAGATCTGCGCGCTCTCTGCGCGCGTTGGCTCTATTGGCGACAATCGATTAGGTGGTTGGTATTCCTATCGTGCGTCCAAGGCTGCGCTAAACCAAGTTGTGCGCACAGCCTCAATTGAACTTGCACGCACGCATCCCTTGGCGGCCTGTGTCGCCCTACATCCGGGAACCGTCGAAACAGAATTCACGCGTAAATATCTTGGGCGGCATCCTGCTGTTCCAGCCTTGGAAGCGGCAGAAAACCTAATCAAGGTTATGGATAACCTAGGCCCGTCTCAAACCGGTCAATTTTTTGACTGGGCCGGCAAACCCGTTGCTTGGTAATTATTGACTTGGGGATGATGTTGCGTTGACCAATGCACCATTACGCCATTCACCGGACGCTTCTTGACCAGAGGCGAACCGAATAGTTCCCTCGCCTTGACGCTTGCCTTTTAGGAACATGCCTTCGTAGATGTCGCCATTCGCGTAGGTTGCCACGCCTTGTCCAGTGATTTCGCCGTATTGCCATTCGCCAGTATATTTGAATCCATCTGACAAAACGATACTGCCCTGACCATGGCGGCGACCGTCTTTGTAGGTGCCTTCATAGACCATCCCATCCGCAAAGGTTGCCTTGCCTTGACCATGCCGCATGCCGTTTTTCCAGTCACCATCATAGACGTAACCATCACTATAGGTCATGATCCCGCGCCCATCATTGCGCGCATTTTTAAAATCTCCGACATAGGTAATGCCGTTTGAATACGTGGCTGTTCCGCGGCCCTCTATTACCCCGGCGACCCAACCACCTTCGTAGATCGAACCATCAGGATATGTGATTTTGCCTTGGCCGTCGGACATGCCGTTGACAAAGGTTCCGATGTAATAGGATCCATCCGGATAAAACACTTCGCCTGCGCCTTGGATTTGGCCCGCTGCCCAATTGCCTGCATATTTATAACCGTCTGCACCGGTAAAGGTGCCTTGACCACTGCGTTGATCATCCGCAAACATGCCGTCATAAACGTCGCCATTTGCATAGGTAACTTTACCCGATCCTTCACGGCGACCATTCGCAAGAACACCTTCGTAAATATCACCGTTGGGCTGGATCAGCTTGCCTTTGCCGTTGATTTCACCGTTCGACCAGATCCCCTCAAAGACCAAGCCTTCTTGCATTTCCAGTCGCCCGAACCCTTCGCGTGCGCCACGGATAATCGCCCCTTGATACACCGACCCATCGGCATAGGTGACTTTGGCAGTGCCCTCTTTGACACCATTGATCCAGTCACCGTCATAAACATACCCGTCAGGATTGACGATTATGCCACGCCCATGATGCATCGCATTGCGAAAGCCACCTTCGTATCGCGCGCCATTTGAATAGACAGCGACCCCTTGGCCGGTAATGGCACCGTCAAGCCAATTGCCTTCGTAGGTGCCGCCATCAGCAAAGGTAATGGTTCCAAATCCTTCGGGTTTGCCTTTGACAAAAGTACCGACATACACAGAGCCATTTGGGAAATGCGCTTCGCCTTGGCCACGTATTTCCCCATCGACCCAGTCCCCCGAATATTCATACCCATTCGGAAGCGTGTAGGTGCCTTGCCCATGCTGTAGGCCATTTTTAAACGCGCCCTTGTAAACACCGCCATCGTCATATTGCTTGGTTTGCACACCGCTTTGTGCCGATGCGATTGGCGCAACTAGCAATCCGGTGGCGAAAATGAATGCGGCAAATCTACGATATGTCATGCGACAAGTGGCCCCTGTTTCCTATGGTTATCAAAACTTAGTCCAGAGTTTCCATGCTGGCAATGGCATAGGCAAGGAACCTCTACCAATGCGGAGGCCGCTGATCCGCAACATATTCGCCACCATCAGATTCACGCTCGGCTTCGCGTTGCACCAAAAGCTGTACCAATTTGCCCAAACGGTCCAATTCTTTTTGCTGTTTGGCAACAATCAATGACAAATCGTCATTCACACGGATCATGTCCGCTAGATGCGTTTCGACATCGATTAATCTGGCTTCTGTTGTTTTATCGTTGCTCATTGGCGCCTCACTTTTTGATGTCAGATGACCGTTAAACCCTAAATTTACAAGCCCGATGTCACAGTATTGCCCAAATCCCCCTCTAGTCAAACGAGACCTATTAACGGTATGAATAATCAGCGCAGTAACGAAATGATATTTTATGACCTCTTCTAATGCATCCCAATTTATCGAACGCACCCTTTCAGGGCATATCGTGGGCAGGGTGACATTATTGGCAGCTATTGAAATGCCATCTATTGACACCACCCGAAACGTTGCACTTTATTTTTCCAAAACGTCAGACGTGAATGCAATTATCGTCAATGCACCTTGGACCATTGCAGCATCGATCACGGTCGATGGCGCGTTGAAAATCGATATCACCAGCCAACATTTAGGGCCAGTTGGTTTGACGCTAGATTCAATAGACGTTTCTGTTGACCCTATGATGCCCGAACCAGACTTTTTCCAAGGCGAAAATGTTGCGCTATCGGTACAAAATGGCGAAACTGCATCTGACATAGCAGACTGGCTTGAATTTCATATACGCGAACAAGCTCTGACAGCAGCTGCGATTTTCTATCGCGCAATGCCTGACAAGGTCACAGGCTTTGGCGCCAATCTAGAACAAGAAATCCAAGCGCGCGGGATCACGGCAAAAATCCTATGTATCGCGGCGAACACCCCGTTTGGTCATCCCGACATGCCGCCCGAGTGGCATCCTTATGCAACCCCCGGCGCACCGGGCAAAGATCGTATGGCAATCCCGCCTTCTAATCCTTGGCGTTCCCCCATGAACGAAGTGCATTTCTTCGAAATTTGCCGGCACTTATTCTTAAATCAAGCGCGTGCTGTTGCAAATATTGATGTATGCGATCTGGTGTTCAATGATACGCATGGCAGCATTTTTGATCGCGCAGAGCAATCACAAACGGGGATCATCACCCTTCTTGGTCGTCAGTGTTACCCATGGCGTGTGCGCAACAATCAACCACCAAAATTCGGGGATCATATTTGCATTCAATTCGACAAAGGGGTGTCTGCACGAAGATGGTGCGTTTGTCCGGCCAATTTACCCGAAGAAACAACTTGGAAATTCATACGTGTGCGTGGGGCGACGGCAACCTTGCGTGACTATGGACAATTTGGACGTTTCATGGCCCTGCGTCATCGTGCGGACAAAATTAGCAAAATTGTTCCCAAAACCAGCTTGATAGAGCACCCTGAATTGTTGCGTTTGGCAACCAGCGATTTTGACCACAAACCTGTGCGGATGCCCGACGTCGAAGCGCCCCAAACCCCAAAAGGGTCACGCGGCATGACGTCCATCGTCACCACGATGAAAAACGAAGGTCCCTTTATCCTAGAATGGTTGGCCTATCATCGGGCGATTGGGGTGCGCGGCTTTTTGGTTTATACAAATGATTGCACCGATGGCACGGATACGTTTTTGGACCTGCTTCAAGAAAAAGGGTTTGTTCAGCACCGCGACAACCCGTTCAAGGGAACGGATTTAAAACCACAGCACGCCGCGCTTCAAGCCGCAGAAGAAGAACCACTTATCCAAAATGCCGAATGGGCAATTTGTATGGATGTCGATGAATATATAAACATCAAAACCGGTGATGGCACGTTGGATGCACTTTACAAAGCCGTGGGCGATGCAAATATGATTTCGTGTACCTGGCGGCTTTTTGGCAATGCCGATGTGCATGAATTCGAAGATCGACCCATTATCGAACAATTCAACAGATGCGCCGAAGAGCTAACACGCAAACCCCACCAAGCCTGGGGATTTAAGACGCTTTTCAAAAATCTAAGTATCTTTAAAAAGCTGGGCGTGCATCGCCCCAAAGGATTGATCCCCCAACAATGGAGCCATATAAATTGGGTCAATGGGTCGGGGAATGAAATTCCAAAGGAAATGTTTAGAAATGCTTGGCGTTCGACAACAGAAACCTATGGCTATGACTTGGTGCAATTGAACCACTATGCTGTGCGTTCCGCTGAAAGCTTTTTGGTGAAACGGGATCGGGGGCGCGTGAA
Source organism: Paracoccaceae bacterium (assembly GCA_024639125.1). Lineage (GTDB taxonomy): Bacteria > Pseudomonadota > Alphaproteobacteria > Rhodobacterales > Rhodobacteraceae > JAHEJA01. The sequence goes on along the minus strand of JAHEJA010000002.1, from coordinate 15,970 downwards.
CCATGTCGATCGCGACCAAGGCATGGCCTATTGGTTCCGCATGAATAATAACGCAGAACGCGAATGGTCCATTCAACGCATGTTGCCGCAGCTCAAACAAGAAATGGACCACATGCTGTCAGACCCTGACATCAAAGCCGCCCACGAAGCCTGTGTCGCCGCGCATAAAGCCAAGATCAAAGAGCTGCGTGATACTGAAAATTACACCAATTTTTATAACGACCTCACGAGCGAGCGCATGGAGCGCCTAAGCCGGCTGCATTACCACTTTGGCGCCAATGTCTTTTTGGCTGGCCCAGAAAGCGTGACCGATGACGTCGCCTTTGGCACCCATTCGCGGGACTTTTTCTACACGATTGGCACAGTCAAAGAAACGCAGCACTAATTCGGCGGCAAAAGGGACCTATGACAGGTCCCTTAACCCTAAGCGAACAGCGCGGTTATCGTTGCGCTTCAAAATGGCCTCGCCCAACGTTTTAGCCAACTTGGTATGACCCTTACTGACAGCCCGTTGGAACAATTCCCGTTGATAGCGTGGAAAATCACGGCGCTTGCGCAGCAATTGGTAATATTCCGAAGACTCAAGCCTCCCGGACAAAGCGCCCAGAATGATCTGACTGAGCAGTCCCATTTGATTTAAAGATGATCCCAAACGATGCCCCATCAAAGGTGCGCGTAATAAATTGACGTTCTTGCCGTTAAACCGTTTCACATGACCCGCATCCAACGGTTCATAGGGATCATACAGAATGGACACGCGTCGCGCCATTTTGATGGATTTGGTTGCGTCGCCGTATGGGCCAGAAAAATCGCGGTCCCACGCTACTTTGTAACGTGTTTCCCAATCCACAATGGTTTTATCCAAAGTGGTTTGCGGACTAATCGCCACAACATCGCATCCGGGCGCAGCCGCACTAAAGGCACATGCTGCATAGCCGCCCATAGATGCGCCATAAAACACAACACGTTTGAATTTTGAAAAGAACCCGGAATCGCGCAGTTCATCAAATTGCTCGGAAACCCATGGATTGCGATACCATGTCCAACCACCAGCCATCACGCCCAGCATTGACCAACCTTGTTCTTCGATAAACGAAAACCCCCAAGGGCGGCGGTCTTCGCGGTTGTTCATCGCAATATCAAGGTTATCAAACGTGACCACCAACGTATCCGTCGAGCGTTCCATATATAGGAAAGAATGCGCTTCTGGGCCGGGGCGGTAAAATCCGTTTTCCCCAGCAAGCCCTACTGCGATTTCATCCCAACCTTCTTCACGAACTGGTTCGGGCGGCTTGGGAAACGCAACAATGCGTGTGCGCTTTTTGTCCTTCGATTCTAGATCAAAAATCTGTTCGTTTGTGCAAAAGTCCTTGAGGAATGGAAAGGCGCCGGTGCCTTGTTTGATATCCATAAACATACGGCTGTCAGAATGCAGACATTTTTCTAAAAACGGCTGTAAAAAGCGCACTTTATGTTCGTCGCCAAACCCCTTGAGATTACACAACACGTCCACTGGCTTGAGCTGTTTTTCAAACCCGATCACGCGAATTTTGCTTTCTGGAACATCATTAGATTTCAGAAAGTCGATATAGGGCGGAATCCAGTCCCGCGGCTCATCCCCAAATTCGCCTTGATCGTTGACGTCAATCAATTGAATTTCACAATCAAATTTGTGATACATCGCCAAAGAAAACCCACGCGCATTTCCCGTCAGATCCGCGATCGCCTGAATTTCACCATTTGGGATATGATCCATTAAAGCCGTATCAAACACTGCCTTTGCGCGCCCTTTGATCGGGGCTTTGAATGCTTTGATATCATGCTTTTGGGCCAGCTCTTCTAAATAGGAATTCACAGGGGGCAAGCCGCTATGAAAATTCCCGATCTGCCGTTTATTTGATGCCCACAAATGCAGCGCCGTTGTATTTTCAGTCAACTCCTTGCGGACCAACTGTTTGCGCCGCATAAACTTAGTCCGATCGCGAAACGTAATGGGATAAAATGCATCAAGCGGCAACACATGTTCCTGAAGCCCAAGCGCATGCACAAAATGCGTCACCATCAGCGGACCCCAAATGCCCCAAGTTTGCAAAGACACATGAACCGGATTTCCCGCCGCTTTCGCGTCCTGCAATTCCTTTTGTTTGGCGTCGGGCAAAAACGGTGCAATAGAATAACGGTCTTCGGTGAATTCCAACATTTTAGCTAGAATTTCGCTCTCTGCCGGCAACCCAAGTACCGCATTATTCACACTGTATTCACCAGGCAGTTCATACCCGAACACATAATCGCTGTCATAGGTCATAGGGGCGTGACAATAGACATCTGTATCAACCCAAATCATGCTCGGATTTTGATGGATCATATGCAAACGGAACCAATCCGCGAACAAGGCAAAGCTGTCTTTCTTTTCGTATTTGATGAAATCATCGGTATCAATGATTTCACGACCATCACGCTGGATCACGCCTTTGGGAACATTTGGAATCGGTTCATAGCTAAACAGCGTAATCTTTTGCCCTTGGTCGACAAATGACTTTAGGCACAACTGCTCCATCCAGCTCAAAGCACCACCAATCCATAATGTTCCGACTTCTCTTACCCGTGCCACGCTTAATTCCTTAATTACAATCGTTCAGTTCTTAGAACGGCTTTATGCTTGTTTTAGAATAGTATTCGCCAATTAAATATAAAATATGGCATCAAGATGGACTTTTCGTCGTTTTGTTGCTTTTCATTTAAATTCAGATTTGTATATTGACCCGTGATGATGACACAAGCGCACATATCCTTTTTACAACACCGCTCCCCTGCGGTGCTTTCGCTTGACCTCCTTCTACTAAGCTGCCTCTGAGCGTGCCATGACAAGGTGCGACCGCTCAGAGGGGAAACGCTTCGCACCGTAACGCTTAGTAGAAACAAAAAGAGACCTGACAATGACACAAGATTCAAACAAAGACCGCGTTGTGATCTTTGACACAACTTTGCGCGATGGCGAACAATCCCCTGGCGCGACAATGACTCATGCCGAAAAACTGGAAATTGCCGAGCTTTTGGATGAAATGGGCGTCGACATTATCGAAGCTGGATTTCCCATTGCATCAGAGGGCGACTTCAAAGCGGTTTCAGAAATCGCACAACGGTCCAAAAATTCGGTAATCTGCGGTCTTGCGCGTGCTAATTTTGGCGATATTGATCGGTGCTGGGATGCCGTCAAACATGCCAACAAACCCCGCATTCACACATTTATCGGAACCTCACCTCTTCATCGTGCCATCCCGAATTTAGACATGGATCAGATGGCCGAAAAAATCCACGAAACCGTAAGCCACGCGCGCAATTTGTGCGAAAATGTGCAATGGTCACCGATGGATGCGACCAGAACCGAACCTGACTACTTGTGCCGCGTCGTTGAAATCGCAATCAAAGCGGGCGCAACAACAATCAATATTCCAGATACCGTCGGCTACACGGCCCCTGCTGAATCCGCGGACTTGATCCGTATGCTCTTAGACCGCGTTCCGGGGGCAGACGGAATTATCTTTGCCACGCACTGTCACAACGATTTGGGCATGGCGACGGCGAATGCTTTGGCTGCTGTGGCAGGCGGCGCGCGCCAAATCGAATGCACCATCAATGGCCTTGGCGAACGCGCGGGCAACACGGCCCTAGAAGAAGTCGTCATGGCGCTAAAAGTACGCGGCGACATTATGCCATTCTACACAAACATCGACACAACCAAGATCATGAATATCTCACGTCGCGTTTCAACCGTGTCTGGCTTCCCAGTGCAATTCAACAAAGCCATCGTCGGCAAAAACGCATTTGCGCACGAAAGCGGCATCCACCAAGACGGCATGCTGAAGAACGCAGAAACCTTTGAAATCATGCGGCCCTCCGATGTGGGCCTTGCCGATACAAACCTCGTTATGGGCAAACATTCTGGACGCGCGGCTCTTCGTTCAAAGCTTCAGGATTTGGGATATCAGCTGGCAGACAACCAACTCAAAGACGTCTTTGTGCGATTCAAAGAATTGGCTGATCGCAAAAAAGAAATCTACGACGAAGACCTCATCGCACTTATGCAAACCGGTGAAGACGCTGAAAACGATCATATCGTTTTGACCTCATTGCAGGTGGTCTGCGGAACCCAAGGGCCGCAAAGCGCCGAAATGTCGTTAACGATTGGTGGTGAAAAAGCATCCATCAAAGCAACCGGAGACGGCCCAGTCGATGCAACCTTCAATGCGATAAAGGCCCTCTATGCGCATAGCGCACGCTTGCAATTATACCAAGTCAACGCCGTGACAGAAGGCACCGATGCCCAAGCAACAGTTACAGTGCGTATGGACCAAGACGGCAATGTCGCAACCGGACAAAGCTCGGATACCGATACAGTCGTTGCGTCCGCAAAAGCTTATATCAATGCGCTAAACCGGCTCTATGTTCGTCGCGCCCGCGTTGGGGAAAACAAACGCGAAGTGAACTGGAAAGATCACAATTAACAATATCACCCCTAGGTTCTTCTTTTTGAAAATATCCTCGGGGGTGAATTGGTCTTGACCAAGAGGGGGCGGAAGCCCCCTTTTTCTATTCGATCAAAACGTCAGGCGCGGACGCACACGAGCGCGCTGCAATTCAATAAGCCCCATCGCAGTCCAACCCACAAAATTGGTTTCGACTGTATCATGGCGCAGCGCCGCTTTGATAACCGTTTCCAATTGGCGACGATCTTTTTTGGGCATAGGCGCAGGATCAATTACGATTTGCCCCCCCAAGCCTCGCATCCGCAATTGACGCGGCAAATCGCGCGCCATGGCGATATTCGCCTTAACCCCTGCGGCAGGGGACGTATCGCTGCCTGTGTTGACATCAACGGTCACACAGGCCCGCGTCGGTTCTACATAGTAATGGCCGCCCGCAATTTCGACGCGGTCATTTTTTAGATCTTCCAAAGCATCCAGCACACCACCAGTTTCAAAGCAGCCCTCTGCTGTATCAACATCCGCAGGATCACTCCAATCACGCCAAGCTTGGGTATGCGGACCATCCGCTTCAACCAATAACTCGGCATCACCTTCACTGTCCTGAGCGATGCGGCGTGCCAGATCGAGCATTTCATTTGCATCATCGACAATGTCTTCGTCATCCGCATGCCAGCAGGCCGAACGCAAGATCATGCCCTGTTCAAATTCGCCTACTTCTGTGCGGATCAACCCGACCAAAGCATCGCGACGCTCGTCGTCTTTGATCGAACGGGATATGTTCAAACCCGGTGCATCAGGTGTCACGATGACATAGCGGCTTTTGAACAAGATTTTTGTTGTGACAGGAATAGCTTTGCCTGCTTCAGCAAAGCCCGTCACCTGCACCAACAAGGGTTGACCGGGGGCCAAACCTTTGACTTGTCGCAAAAAGGCAGACCCATCAGGCGTTTTAAGAAACATGCCGCCTTGCCCCTTAATGGGGCGGTCCGCGATAGCACGATAAAGCGTTCCTGGTGCAGGAGCATCTGCCTCGATCAAAAAGTCACTTAATTGACCATCAACCATCAAAGCTGCCGCTTCGCGACCTTGGTAATGATCCAAAAATATTTGCCGACCCTTCATGGTAGCTCCTTAAAGATTGGAAAACCTGCTGCTTGCAAAAGGCTTGCGGTTTCTGCCACTGGCAATCCCATTATTGCGCTATAAGATCCGCTAATCCACGGAATAAAGGCGCCAGCCGGTCCTTGGATGCCATATCCGCCTGCTTTGCCTTGCCAGTCATTTGTTTCAAGATACGCCAAAATTTCAGCATCAGAAAGACACTTCATGCGGACGTGACTAACAACGTCTTTTTCCCAAATTCTATCGCCTTTGCGCACGGCAATTGCGGTAATCACACGATGGCGACGACCGGACATCGCCCGCAAAAAATGCGCAGCTTCGTCGCGATCACAAGGCTTGCCCATAATGCGGCGACCCAATGCGACCGTCGTATCGCCCACCAACAAAACTTCGTCAGGGGCCAACGTTACGGCTTGTGCTTTTGAACGGGTTATCCGGCGACAATAATCGCGGGGTAATTCGCTTGATTTAGGTGTCTCATCAACATCCGGTGGGCGTATATCGGAAATCCCAACGCCAATTTGCGCCAACAATTCCTTGCGGCGCGGACTTCCTGATCCAAGAACGAGCTTCAAAACTTATTTGAAACGGTAATTGATCCGACCCTTGGTAAGGTCATAAGGTGTCATTTCAACTTGAACCTTGTCACCTGCCAAAACGCGGATACGGTTTTTACGCATTTTACCTGCCGTGTGTGCGATGATTTCATGGCCGTTCTCTAGCTCGACCCGAAACGTCGCATTAGGCAGGAGTTCCTTTACGACACCGGGAAATTCGAGCAATTCTTCCTTGGCCATGTTGTCTCCTTCACATAACGATTGTGTCCACACAGGTGGACGAGCGTCTCAATGTACCTATTTCAGCAATTAATCAAGGGGAATTCAGGTTAAGGTCACTTTGGATGGCACCATTGAGCGCGGAATTTGCTCGCTCCAGTGGTTTCTGTTCAAAACAACCCCATCTTTTCGGACTTCGGCGATTTGATTAAGGTCAGCAGTGCCATAGGTCCATCCTGCCTTGCCCATGTCGCCGGCAGCCAAAACACCTGATTCTGGAAACCCTTTGTCAGGAGGACAGAAAATAGCCCCCATCCCCGTAGCTTCGTCTACTCCGTAAAATCGCGCATCATCGCTTAAGAGCGATGCCATTGCCACGACACATTGCGTTTCAAGCGCACGTGCCATGGACCCTATGCGCACACGCCAATAGCCAGACTGCGCTTCGGTACAGGATGGAACCAGCAACACATCCACATCGCTTAGAGCGCGCCCAAGCAAAGGGAATTCGCTGTCATAACAAATCAAAACACCGATCCGACCAATTGCGGTCTCAAACACATGCAAAGGTCCCCCACTTGCGACCTTCCAATCCTCGCGCTCGAAGCGGGTCATGATTTGCTTGTCTTGCCACCCCACATGGCCCGTTGGGGTAAACAACCCGGTGCGGTTTACATAAATGTCTTGGTCTTTGATCGGGGCTGAGCCAGATAAAATATGAACGCCGTAGTGCTTGGCCAATTGCATATGAAGTTTTACGAAATTTGGAAAATGCTTATTCACGGCTGCCATCGCGCCAAGCCGATCTATTGCCGCATCTTCACCTTCTAAGCTGGCAAGCTCCATCGCTGCGTATTCCGGGAACACCAGCATTTCAGCACCATGTTCACGGGCGTCTTTGACCCAAGATGATAATTTTTGAACGTAGTCATCCCAAGATGACAGCCATGATATTGGATATGCGGATGTTGCGATTTTCATAGGGCGCAGTCTAACCAATACCTTGCAATACAATCAAGGGGAGCTGAGGCTCCCCTTAAGAAAACAAAGCACTCGTTACGCTAAATTACAAGCCTGCCCTGAAACACAAACAAAAAAATAATTACGCAGGGCAAGGAACCTTTCGGTCCGTAAATCCAGTAATCGCACAAACCACACGAACATGCTTGCAATCAAAAGTGTATTCCTTACACCCTTTCGTTGCAAAATGGGAATTTCGGATAGGTTTAATGCACGTGTTCCGGTTGTGGAGATGCCAAAAGCAATGGAACCGCATGAATATCCTTGGATAAAACGGCTGCACGCGACTTTATCAGACATTTCCCATATATCGCAGCGCTTGCGATGCTACGGTGACATTGCATAGCTTGCTCAAGCCCGCCAACAATGTCGGCATCAATCAAGATCATTGTTGGACCACTTGCTTCTTGCCCAATCAGCCTGAGCGCATCCTTGACTGAATCAACAAAACTAACACGCGCATCCGGTGAGGCGCCTTCGGGACAATAGTCTAGCCAATCATAATAGCTTTGACCCAAGATCAAAATCCAGGGCCTGCTTTGTGAAATTTTAGAAGTAGCTTGATTAAACATAAGACCGTCACTCTCTTGGTGTGTCTTGTTTATACACCAAGCGGTTCACAACCGCTTGCGCACTTGTGGGCAGAATGACTTCGAATAGGGATGGGCACGTTGATACCGTACTCGGTATTTCCACTTAAAGTATGATTTAAATGACTATTTATCGCGAGCTGGGATTTCGGCGATGAGCTGTGCAACTTTTGGCCCGATATAGCTTACAATTTGCGCCACGCCTAATTCATTTGGATGCATCCCATCGGATTGCATTTTGTCTTTCATCGCGGAAATGTCTGAATTTTCGGACAAAAAAGGCGTGAAGAAACTTTCTACATAGAGCGCACTGTACTTTTGCGCCAAATCCGGAAACACCGCATCAAAGGTGTTTTTATACTCTGGCCCGTAATTCAAAGGGGCAAGGACACCAACCACCATAATTCTTAGATTATGGCTTTGCGCTATTTTCAGAATGCCATCCAGATTATCCCGTGTCGTGTCAGGATCAATGCCGCGCAGCATGTCGTTACTGCCCAGCGCGACCACAACCGCCCCAATATCCGGGGTAAGGGACCATTCGAAACGCTCTAGCCCGCCTGCTGTTGTATCACCAGAAACGCCCGCGTTGACCACGCGGGTCTGTATGTCGTTCTTGTTCAACCAATCTCGCAACTGTGGAACCAAGCCGTCTTGCTCTAACAAGCCATACCCTTGGGTCAGGCTATCCCCGAGCATCAAAAGAGACGGCTGTGATGCCGCAAAGCTCGGCGTCAGCGTCAAAATTAACATCGCGAATGCCTTGCTGCTGTGATGCAAGGCCCCATATGAAGACCTAAGTATAGTCAAAAGGCGATAGCGTATCATGTCCGACCCCATTCTTTCCCTTAAAGATGTGTCTTTATCTCTTAGAAGCAATGCCGGGATGATTTCAATTTTGAAAAAAATCACCTTGGATGTTCCTCCCAGTCAAAGCATTGGCTTGGTTGGGCCATCGGGGTCAGGCAAGTCTTCGCTTTTGATGCTCTTGGGTGGTTTGGAAAAAGTGACCAGTGGTCAAATAAAAATAAACGGCCAAAATATCACCAATTTGTCAGAAGACAAGCTGGCGCGATTTCGCCGTGATACCATGGGGATTGTATTCCAATCCTTTCATCTAATCCCCACAATGACCGCCTTGGAAAACGTAGCGACACCCCTTGAATTGATGGGGCAAGCGGGCGCTTTTAATAAAGCGCGCGACATGCTCGATATGGTTGGCCTGTCCCATCGCGCCGATCACATGCCAGCCCAAATGTCAGGCGGCGAACAGCAGCGCACCGCATTGGCGCGCGCGGCAGTGACGCGCCCCAAAATTCTTTTGGCAGATGAACCAACAGGTAATCTGGATGGTCCAAATGGGGTGGCGATCATGGATCTTTTGTTCAATCTGAGGGATGAATTCGGTTCGACCCTGATCCTTGTTACCCATGCCCCAGAGCTTGCTCAGCGCTGCGATCGGGTCGTCTACCTTAGAGATGGGGACATTGAACGCGACGAGGCCCAATCATGAAGCTTGCGCTTAGATTTGCCACGCGCGAACTGCGAAGCGGTCTTTATGGGTTCAAAATTCTTATTGCATGCCTTGCCTTGGGCGTTGCTGCAATTGCTGGCGTCGGAAGCATCCGCAGCGCGATTAACGCCGCTCTGACAGAGCAAGGCGCGGCGCTTTTAGGGGGGGATGGCGAAGCCGAATTTACCTATCGCTATGCAACCAAAGAAGAACGGGACTGGTTCGACACCCATGCAACAGCAGTATCCGAAGTCGTCGATTTTAGATCAATGGTGCGTATAGATGGGTCCGACGGCCCAGAAACAGCGCTGACGCAAATAAAAGCGGTCGATACGGCCTATCCACTGGTTGGATCTGTGCGCTTAGGTGATGACACCCCGCTTGACCAAGCACTAGCAAACAAAGGCGTGGTTATGGAACGCGTCCTTAGTGATCGCCTTGGGTTGAAAATTGGGGACTCACTCTGGTTGGGAACCGATCAATTCCGCTTAGGTGGCGTGCTTGCGTCCTATCCAGACAGCGCAGGAGACGGCTTTGGCCTTGGGCCACGAACGATTGTTTACACATCGAATTTATCCGACACTGGCCTGCTGGAACCCGGAACGCTTTTCACGACGAAATACAGAATGACCTTTGGTCAGACGATTGATTTTGACAAGATCGCCCAAACCGTCACCGACGCGTTTGGAAACTCAGGCCTGCGCTGGCGCGATGCGCGCAACGGCGCACCGGGGGTTGCGGAATTTGTTGAACGGCTTGGATCCTTTTTGATCCTCGTTGGCTTGTCTGGGCTTGCGGTGGGCGGTATCGGCGTATCCGCTGCTGTCCGCACATATATGCAGCGCAAGACGGCGGTGATCGCAACGCTGCGCAGCATAGGTGCCGCCAATAGCACAATTTTCCAAACGTATTTCATTCAAATCATGGCAATTTCGGTGATCGGGATTGCCCTTGGTATCGGGTTGGGGACCGGCGTTCCGATTGTGATAGCTCCTCTATTAGAAGCCGCGTTGCCCTTTCCTATTTCAATTGGAATATACCTACGCCCCATTCTAGAGGCCGTGATATACGGATTGCTTACGGCGATGATCTTTACGCTTTGGCCGCTTGCCATGATTGAAAACATCCGTGCTGCATCTTTATTTCGGGACGGAGGATTGGGGCAGCCTATCCTTCCGTCGGCGAAATACATCGCAGCAATTCTTTTGCTTGTTGCCCTTTTGTTAGCGTCAGCAAGCCTTTTTATTGGTTCTGTCAAACTTACTCTTTGGGCAGCCTTCGGAATTATTGGCGCCTTGGTCATTTTGGGCATTGCAGCGCTATTGATCAAACTGACCGCCCGTCACTTGGCTAAATTTGCCAAAGGTTATCCGCGCATGCGATGGGGGCTTGCTGCGATCAGTGGGACATCCGAAGGCGCTATATCTGTGGTTCTGTCTTTGGGGCTTGGTTTATCTGTATTGGCCTCGATTGGTCAAATTGATGGCAATCTTCGCGCCGCAATCAAACAAGATTTACCAGACATTGCGCCATCATTCTTTTTTGTCGATATCCAAAAATCACAAATGCTCGAGTTTCGGGCAATTCTGGACGCCAATACAGCCGTTGAAAAGGTAGAAGCCGCGCCAATGTTGCGTGGTATCATTTCCCAAATTAACGGACGCCCAGCGCAAGAAGTGGTCGGGGACCATTGGGTGATCCAAGGGGATCGCGGCGTCACTTATTCCGCGCGTCCCCCTGCCAAAACCACCATAACCCAAGGGGAATGGTGGCCGCTTGACTATCAAGGTGATCCACAGATCAGTTTTGCCAGCGAAGAAGGCGCAGAAATGGGATTACAGCTTGGCGATAAATTAACCGTCAACATATTGGGCCGTGACATCACCGCAACCATCACAAGCTTTCGCGATGTTGATTTCTCTACGGCAGGGATTGGGTTTGTTATGTCAATGAACCCTGCGGCGCTTTCTGGTGCGCCTCATTCCTTTATTGCGACCGTTTATGCAGACCCTGATGCAGAGGCGGATATTTTGCGCACGTTGTCCCAGACCTTTCCCAATATCACCGCGATCCGTATCAAAGATGCAATCGAGCGTGTTTCCGTGCTGTTGGGGTCTATTGCAGCAGCCACATCCTATGGCGCGGCCGCCAGTTTGTTTACAGGGTTCCTAGTGTTGATTGGGGCGGCGGCGTCAAACGAACACGCCCGCGCCTATGAAGCCTCAATCCTTAAGACGCTTGGTGCAAGTCGGCTTCAGATTTTGGGCAGCTTTGCCTTTCGCTCTATCATACTGGGCGCCAGCGCAGGCTTGGTTGCTTTGGGGGCTGGTGTCTTGGGCGGCTGGGCTATTATGCACTATGTTATGCAATCCGATTTCACGATCATTTGGCCTATTTCATTTGCGATAATTGGCGGAGGCATATTGACCAACCTTGTTGCTGGAATGGGGTTTGCCCTTCGCGCATTAAATGCAACACCGGCGAAAATGCTCCGATCGCGCGAATAGGCACATTGATCTCTGGCCCCTGTACTGGCACTTTGTTAGCAGTTGTCGAAAAGGATTTATTATGAACGCTCCACTGCCCCAAGTTATTACACCTGCACTAACCATTGCACAGCAAACGCAGGTGATCAATTTGGTGCGGCGTGCAGCCAAGGCGGAAATCCTTCCGAGGTTTCGTAATTTATCCACGGGATCAATTTCACAGAAAACCAACGCAAATGATTTGGTAACAGATGCCGACCTAGAAGCCGAAGCGATGATAACCCGCGGTTTACTACGGCTCTTTCCATCGGCAACGGTTGTCGGAGAAGAAGCCATTTCCAAAAACCCAGACCTGCGCGAACAGATCAATGATGCTGAATTGGCATTTATTATCGATCCCGTTGATGGAACTGCCAATTTTGTGAATGGGTTGGCAACCTTTGGGGTGATTTTGTCGGTCACACGCTTTGGCACACCTGTCTTTGGGCTGCACTATGATCCGATCATGGATGATTATTTGATTGCGGATACGTCAGATTTGCCAACCCGTCGCGTGACATCAAACGGTATTGCGCGCCCTGTCGCGACATCCAAGGCCCGCCCAATCAGCGAAATGTTGGGATATATTCACTTCCACATCATGCCCAAAGAAGATCAAACGCGCATGGCGCCACTTTTGCCAGATTTTCGAATTATCACAGCGCTTCGATGTTCATGCCATGAATACAGAACACTTGCCCAAGGCGGCGTCGATTTTGCGCTGTCTGGGATATTGAACCCGTGGGACCATGCAGCCGGTGTTTTACTGACGGAAAAAGCTGGTGGTTATGTGCGAATGCTAGACGGAACGCCTTATACGACCAAGACCACGACCGGGTATCTTTTGGCGGCCTGTGACCAAGAAACATGGCAAGCTGTGCGTGACAAGCTTGCATTCCTGATCTCGGGCAGCTCTGCATAAACGAACGCGCAAAACATTCTTAATCCTTGCGGATAGCTTTTGTAAGCAAATGGTCTTTGACCAGTGATTCAGTATTGCCTCCTAAAAACCATACCAGCACCGACGTTGTTTTTATTGCGACGCCTTGGGTACATGTTTTTTGTCCCTTGGCTCTAATGGAAATTTTATTGGTCTAGAGCACCGTCCCGAATTCGGAATGGGGGGTGCCTAAGGAGGACACATGCAATTCATCAAATCAGCCCTTGTTGGAGCAATGGCGCTATGTGGCGTTTCAACAACTGCTGCAACGGCAGACACAATCAAAGTGGGTATTCTGCATTCCCTATCTGGAACAATGGCGATTTCAGAAACAACATTGAAAGATACAATGTTGATGCTGATCGAACAACAAAACGCCAAGGGTGGTGTTTTGGGCAAGCAGCTAGAAGCTGTTGTCGTTGATCCTGCTTCTGATTGGCCCAAATTTGGCACAATGGCACGCCAGCTTATTCAGCAAGACGGTGTTTCCGTAATCTTTGGTGGATGGACATCTGTGTCCCGTAAAAATGTGCTTCCAGTTGTAGAAGAGCTAAACGGCCTAATGTTCTATCCTGTTCAATACGAGGGCGAAGAAAGCTCGAAAAACGTATTCTACACAGGTGCGGCCCCGAACCAACAAGCGATCCCAGCGACGGACTATTTCCTCAACGATTTGCGTGTTACAAAATTCGCTCTTCTTGGCACCGACTATGTTTATCCACAGACAACGAACGCAATCTTGGAAGCATATCTGAAATCCAAGGGCATCCCAGCTTCTGATATCTTTGTGAACTACACACCATTTGGTCACAACGATTGGGACGGGATCGTACAACAAGTTGTTGACCTAGGCTCCGACGGTTCAAAAGTTGGCGTTATCTCAACGATTAACGGCGATGCAAACATCGGTTTCTATGAATCTTTGGGCAATGCAGGCGTCATGCCATTTGACATTCCTGTTGTTGCGTTCTCTGTTGGCGAAGAAGAGCTATCCACATTGGACACAGCGGACCTAGTGGGCCACTTGGCAGCATGGAACTATTTCCAATCTGCGGACACACCTGCGAACTTTGAATGGATCAAACAGTGGAAAGACCGCATGGGTCGCGAACGCGTCACCAATGACCCAATGGAAGCACACTACATTGGTTTCAACATGTGGGTGAATGCTGTTGAAAAAGCTGGCACAACAAACGTCGATGCCGTTCGTACGGCGATGTACGGTCAAAAATTCCCGAACTTGACAGGCGGCACGGCGGAAATGCTATCAAACCACCACTTGTCCAAGCCAGTTCTGATTGGTGAAATCAACGAACTTGGTCAATTCGACATCATTTCCCAAACATCCGAAGTCAAAGGCGATGCCTGGACTGACTTCTTGCCAGCATCCAAAAACCTAACTTCCGATTGGAAGGGTCTAGGCTGTGGCATGTACGACACAAGCACAAGCACCTGCGTACAGATGAAATCAAACTACTAAGTCTGATAAAAATTTAACGAAAAGCGGCGGGCAAGTCCCGCCGTTTTTGTTTTTTTCAGGCGGCGCAGAGCAAAGCTATTTTCATAAATCTCTTTCCCCCATGACAAATTGAGCAGGCGAAAACGACATCGGGTCGCTCGTGGCAAAGCACCCCCACCATAGGTGTGCAGGCTTGCTTGGAAAACAAGCGAGCAACCTTAATGCATGAAAGACGAATTCCAGAATGGCTCCGCCATGCTCCGGCACCCAGCGTGCGCGGTTTTGCTATTCTCGCTGGAGCAGAGGCGATCGCCCGCGGCATTCTAATTTCCGTATTCCCATTGCTGATCTACAACGTCCTTCAAGACGCCTCTGTCGTGTCAGAGGTCTATTTTTCGATTGGCTTAATGTCGCTGGTTGTCGGTCTGCTGATCCCATTTTTGATACGTCTTATTCCCAGGCGCTGGATTTACGCGATAGGGACGTTGATGTTTTCGACCGGTGCTCTTTTGGCAACGTTTGAAACACCAAACACGGTGATAGCGGGCCTTGGGTTGACCACCATAGCGACCGTTACGACATTTGTGTGCTTCAACGCCTATGTTCTGGACTATGTCGCAAAGGTTGATCTTGGCCAGTTAGAAACGTCACGGTTGTTTTATAGCGCATTGGGTTGGACGACGGGTCCGGTGCTTGGGGTTTATCTATATAGTTGGTGGACCTTTGCGCCCTTTGGGATCGCAGCTATTGCGGCCTTTGCGATGCTACTTACGTTTCTGGCTATGCGCCTTGGTAATGGAAAACTGATTACAAAAAGCAAGCGTCCTCCCTCCAATCCATTTGCGTTCTTTCACCGCTTCTTTGCACAGCCACGGTTGATTTCTGGATGGTTATTTGCCGTTATTCGGTCCTGCGGGTGGTGGGTGTACGTTGTCTATCTACCAATTTTTGCGCTTCAAAACGGGCTGAATGAACAGCTTGGTGGCATTGCGCTTTCTATATCGAATGGCGCCCTGTTTCTGACCCCTATCATGTTGCGATTCATGCAACGAAAATCCTTGCGAACGGCGGTTAGAACCGGGTTCCTAATGTCTGGCGTCCTGTTCCTTGTGGCTGGTTTTGTCTATCAAACGCCCCTTGCATCCGTGATTTTCCTAATGATGGGGTCATTCTTTTTGATCCTATTGGATGTTTCTGGCGGCTTGCCTTTTTTGCTGGCTGTCAAACCATCCGAGCGCACCGAAATGTCCGCAATCTACGCAAGTTTTCGCGATGTGTCAGGCATCCTAACACCCGGAGCAGCATGGTTGGTTCTGCTTGTTGCCCCAATATCAGGCATTTTCATTGCAGGGGGCACAGGGCTATTGGGCGCATGGGGTTTGGCAAGCAAGTTGCATCCAAGGCTGGGTCAATCGAAGATTTCTTTTGAAGGAGCGCAAAAATTGCCATTGGGCCCCGAAACACCTTAGGCACTTGCAGCGCCTTTAATCGCGAGGACCAGATTTGAAAAAGGGAAGTTTGGTGGAGCCTAGGGGGAT
>JAHEJA010000043.1 GCA_024639125.1 Paracoccaceae bacterium | reverse complement strand
GGCGCAGAGCTAAATTATATCGTTGAAGGGACCGCTGGCGGTGACTTGATCGATGGCTCTTATACTGGCGATCCAGAAGGTGACATGGTTGACGCCAATGACAACCAAACTGGCACCAATGCGGATAGCATCGATGCGGGTGCAGGAAACGACACTATTATTGCAGGCGAAGGCGACGACACTGTACGTGCTGGCGAAGGCGATGATGTGGTCGAAGGCGGCGCTGGCAATGACAGTATCTTTGGCTTCGAAGGCTCTGACACAGTCGATGGTGGCGATGGTGATGACTATATCAACACACGGACCAGCGAAGGCACAGGTGTGCCGGATATTGGCGTCGTTCACCCAACGGATCCTACCCTAAGCTATCCATCTGACACAGATCCAAACAATGATCGTGACAGTGTTATTGGTGGCGCAGGCAACGACACGATCCTAACCGGTGATGATGCGGATACGATTGATGGTGGCCTTGGTAACGACGTCATCGATGCAGGTTTTGATGCCGACATCGTGGACGGTGGTGCCGGTGCAGATAGCATCCAAGGTGGCGAAGGTGCCGATACCATTGATGGTGGTGACGACAACGACGTTATCTATGGTGGTCTGTCTCCGCTTGATCCAAACTTTGCAGCGTCAGCGGCCTTTGAAATCCCGGATGTCGATGGTGATACCAACACGTCAAACAACAGCGACAGCCTTGTCGGTGGTGCTGGCAATGACCGTATCTACGGGCAGGACGACAGCGATACGCTTGAGGGCGGCACAGGCAACGATACACTTGATGGTGGTATTGACGACGATGTGCTTACAGGTGGTGCTGGTGATGATGTTCTAACCGGTGGTCAAGGCAACGATGAGTTCGTCTTTGACAACGATGGCGATGATACCATCACCGACTTTGGTGCTGGGATCACGGGTGATGCGAATGATGGGACAGACCAAACAGACAACGACTTTGTTGACCTGTCTGCCTATTATGAGAACCTATTCGACTTGCGGGCTGACTTGGCAGATGACGGTGTCTTGAACCAATCGAATTCGGTTGCGGATGGCGGCACTGCTGATTATTCTGGTGTGACCGCGATGACTGGTTCATTGGCGCTCACTGGGGCAGCAAAGGCGGACCTAACGTTTGATACAACGAACGTAATCTGCTTTACACGCGGCACGTTGATCAAGACCATCGATGGCCAACGTGCGATCGAAGATCTAAAGCAAGGTGATTTGGTCTGGACCAAGGATGGCGGTTTCCAAGCGATCCAATGGATTGGTTCCAAGAAACTAGATCAGGCAATGCTAGAGCAAGCACCAAACTTGCGCCCAGTTCGTATCAAAGCGGGCATCTTGGGGCAGGGCTTGCCAACGCGTGATCTGACTGTGTCTCCTCAACACCGGATGTTGGTAAATTCTAAAATTGCCCAACGGATGACCAAAGAAGAAGAAGTGTTGGTTTCTGCCAAGCATCTTCTTCAGATCGAAGGTGTGGATTATGTTGAAACGGATGCGGGATGTGAATACTTCCACTTCCTCTTTGACACGCATCAGATCGTCGAAGCAGAAGGCGCACAGTCTGAGTCCTTGTTTACAGGTCCAGAAGCGTTGAAAGCGGTTGATCCAGAAGCACGTGAAGAAATCCTTGCGATCTTCCCAGAGCTTGCTTCTATCGATTATGACGCATCGATCACATCGGTTCGTCCAATCCTATCAGGTCGCCAAAGCCGCAAGCTAACAGTGCGGCACATCCAAAACCGCAAGGCTTTGTGGATGTAAGAAGTAAGACCACGGTTACGAAAAAGCCGCCCTTTCGGGGGCGGCTTTTTTATTTCTATATTGCTAAAAATTTTTGGAAATATTGGGGTTAAGTGGTGCCATTAAAAAGCACGGTTCCCATCTCGGTTAAATTATAGCCAGTTGTTATTTGTGCGTGTTCATGGAATTCAACGTCTTGCAAAAATGACCATAGCTTTTGGAATTGCGGCTCAAACCAAAATTTGCGCCAGATCAACATGTCCAGTCTTTCGGTCATTAAGGGAATGAAATCCAATCCATGTGTTTTGGCAACCGCCCTTAGTCCAAAACCAGCTTCGGCTTGGCCTGATTTGACAGTTCTAGCAAGATCGTCCTCTGATCGTGCAACCTTTTGACCCGTGAACAAAATATCGGGCTGAAGCCCTACGTCCTTTATCATGGTGTTCAGGATGATTTGGCTGGCGGCGTTGTCTTGCCGTTTTGCAATGCGGCGGCGTTTGAAATCCTGTAGCGAGGCTATGTTTAGCGGATTACCTTTGGGGATAATGATCCCTCGGTCACGATAGCCAAATTCAATCAAAACCACGGCTTCATTTTGGAAAAACCGTTTGGCTATTGGTGTGTTCCACTCATCGTCTTCTTTAATATGAATAAGACACATTGCAACGTCTTTGTTGGCAAACCGATCTAACCCGTCTTGGCTTCCGTC
This sequence comes from Paracoccaceae bacterium, assembly GCA_024639125.1. Taxonomy (GTDB): domain Bacteria; phylum Pseudomonadota; class Alphaproteobacteria; order Rhodobacterales; family Rhodobacteraceae; genus JAHEJA01. Next base: position 5,435 of record JAHEJA010000043.1, on the reverse strand, counting down.
GAACGAACCTGCCAATCCTGTCCCTGCATTGCGCAAGGCCCAATCCAAAAGCGGATCATGGCTTCCTGCTATAATAGGGGGAATGTTTTGGATGGGCTTCATCAAGGGGCCAGAGCGGGTATCGTTCAACCAGGCAAATATTTCGTCCTTTGGAAACAAAAGCTTGCCAACTGCGCGGACGCAGGGAATATCACCATTTGCGGCTAAGTCATAGATTTTTCGTTCACCCAATCTAAGCAATTGGGCAAGCTCTTTTGTAGTAAGAAATGAAGTGTTATTAAGCGACATACTGGTACCTAGACTTAGCAAAATTTTTAAAGCATGGTCCGATCAAATATGAAACACAACAAGGAACATATACTTTGGGTGACCACATATATACTAATGGATATATTAGACGCATTTTGCAACGCACAAAGTCAATTGCAATCGTAGGTGTGTCGCTAAATTCCTTGCGACCAAGCTATTTCGTGGCCCGGTATTTGAATTTGAAAGGGTTTAAAATTATTCCTGTAAACCCAGGTCAAGCAGGTCAAACGTTATTCGGACAAACCGTTGTTGCCAGCCTAAGTGATATTTCTGAACCTGTTGATATGGTTGATATTTTTCGCCGGTCTGATGCTGTTGGCCCCATTGTTGACGAAGCCATGGCGCAGTTTCCGGATTTGCAGACCATTTGGATGCAAATAGGCGTCGAAAACCCAGAGGCCGCAGCCAAAGCCGCGGCCGCAGGAATAGACGTTGTTCAAGACAGATGTCCCAAGATTGAATATCAGCGTCTCTTTGGTGAATTGCGCATGGCAGGGTTCAACACAGGTGTGATTTCATCAAAACTTTGATTACGGGCGCGATGCTTTTTCGGCGATGCCTGATTGATTTTGACGTCTGGCCAATTCGTCGACAACATCACTAAATTCGACGCCACGCGCATGCAGCATTACCATCAAATGGAAAAGGACATCGGCGGCTTCGCTGGTTAATTTAGCCTTGTCTCCTTTGACGGCTTCGATGATGGCTTCTATGGCTTCTTCGCCAAATTTCTCGGCACATTTTTCTGGTCCTTTTGCCATCAATTTGGCGGTCCAGCTTTCGCTTGGGTCCGCAGTGGCACGGGCTTTGATTGTTTCGAAAAGCGCGTCGAGCGTCATGATGCCATCCTCATTGGAATGCCTGCGGCCTGCATATAGTCTTTGGCTTCTTGAACTGTGTATTCCCCAAAGTGAAAAATCGAAGCCGCTAATACGGCGGATGCGCCGCCTTGGGTTACACCGTCCACCAAATGTTGCAAATTGCCAACGCCGCCAGAGGCAATCACGGGGATATTCACCGCGTCAGAAATCGCTTTGGTCATCGGTAGGTTGAAACCTGCTTTTGTGCCGTCGCGATCCATCGACGTCAGCAAGATTTCACCAGCGCCTTTTTTGGCAATCAATGTTGCAAATTCCACGGCGTCTATGCCCGTTGGTTTGCGTCCGCCATGCGTAAACAATTCCCAACGACCCGGCGCCACGGTTTTTGCGTCAATCGCACAGACGATACATTGGCTTCCAAAATGATCCGCAGATTTTGCAATCACATCGGGATTGGCAACGGCAGCGGAATTAAAACTTACCTTGTCGGCGCCGGCCAATAGCAATGCACGCACGTCGTCAACTGTACGAACGCCACCACCAACGGTGAGCGGGATATAGCATTGCTCTGCCGTGCGGCGCACCATGTCAAACATTGTACCACGGTTTTCGTGCGTTGCATGAATATCAAGAAAACAAATTTCGTCAGCCCCTGCCGCGTCATAGCGTTTGGCGGCTTCAACGGGATCACCAGCATCGCGCAAGCCGACAAAGTTCACGCCTTTGACCACGCGACCGTCGGCAACGTCCAGACAGGGAATAATACGAGTTTTAAGCATTCAGGGCCTTTAAAGCTTGGGCTAGATCAATGGCCCCATCATAGAGTGCGCGTCCAGAAATTGCACCATTCAAAGAGGCGCCGCAATCGCGTAGGGCAATGAGATCGTCAAGCGAGGAAACACCCCCCGAGGCGATGACAGGTATGCTGACAGCACGGGCTAGATCGGCTGTGGCGTCAATGTTGGGGCCTTGCATAGCGCCATCGCGGTTGATGTCTGTGTAAATGATTGCCGCAACGCCGGCATCTTCGAAGGATTTCGCCAAATCAGTGACCATGACATCGGTTTCTTCGGCCCAGCCTTTGGTTGCCACACGGCCATTGCGCGCATCAATGCCAACGGCAACTTGGTTTGGGAACGCTGCGGCTGCCTGGCGCACGAGGGCCGGGTTTTCAACGGCGACTGTTCCCAAAATGACCCGTGCCAATCCTTTGTCGAGCCAGCGTTCTATTGTGGCCATATCACGAATACCGCCGCCCAGTTGCGCAGGGACTTTGCATTCTTTTAAAATCGCTTCAACGGGCGCGGCATTCACGGGTTCCCCTTCGAAAGCGCCATTCAGATCAACAAGATGGAGCCATTCACAACCCGCTTTGACAAATTCCATTGCTTGAGCCGCAGGATCAGTGTTGAACACAGTCGATTTGTCCATATCCCCCCGCAAAAGTCGCACAGCATTGCCGTCCTTTAGGTCGATAGCAGGGTAGAGGATCATCGGACTTGCCTTTCTTATTTCTTTTGTGGCTCTGATACATGACCTGTAGAAAAATGCAATGTGACCCAAAGTGATGCTTGCTCTGAATCATTATAAAGCGCAGTATTTTCACAAATAAGGAGATAAAGATGAAGAAACTCTGCGCAACAGCATTTGCAATCGTCGCCATGGCGACGTCTGCTTTGGCTGACCCTATATTTGGCACTTGGAAAACGATTCCCGATGATAACGGGTACTATGGTCATATCGAGATCAAACAATGTGACACCAGAATTTGTGGCACTTTGGTGAAATCCTTTGATAATGCCGGCAAAGCCGTGGCATCCGATAATGTTGGCAAAAACATTATTTGGGATATGAAAATAGCGGGTGACGGTAACTATGCCGGTGGCAAGGTTTGGTCCCCGGATCGTGATAAGACCTATAATTCTAAAATGGAGTTGACGGGTGATAGCCTCAAGATCCAAGGCTGTATTTTTGGCATTTGCCGCGACGGTGGAACCTGGACACGGGTCAACTAATACATCCTATGTTAAACGATATTAAGGGGCCGTTTGGCCCCTTTTTACGTTGGAATGAGATCCGCATAAGCAAAGCCATCACGGATCACATGTTCACCCCATGCGACAGGAATTGGGCGGTTAAACAGTGGTCCATTGACCACAGCGGAATGAAATTCGCCGTTTTCCCCACAGGGATCAATATCATCCGGAAGATCAGCAAGGAATGCAGCGTCAAACTGGCGCCCTGCAAAGCTTGGATCTAGTTTGCTCGGATCACAGGTCACCACACGAATATCAAAACCGGTCTTGATCATTTCGCGTGCCAATTGTCCGGTATCACGGCCCCAAATCGGAAAGACAGGACGGATACCAGATCCGTTTAACTGGTTTTCCCGATAGGTGCGAATGTCTTGAAGGAATAAATCGCCGAAAATCATGACGTCGATGCCTAGGTCAATCAATGTGTCTGTCGCACGCTTCATACGGTCTTCGTACTGTTCATTCGAACATGGAAAGGGCAGTGGCACAGAAATAAGGTTTAGCCCCAAGGCGTCAGCTTGTTTTTGCAAAAGCGAATTGCGCGTCCCGTGCATCGCGACCCGATCGAATTCTTCGTTCGTTGTCGTAAACAGCGCGATGATGTCATAATCGCCACTTTGATGAGCGGTGTAATGCGCAAAGGCGCAATCTTTGCCGCTTGACCACGCGACGACGGCTTTGGGTTTTGTCACGGTTAAGGGGTCCAATTCAAAAAGTTTGAAATCAGCCTAAGCCCTGTCTGCGCGCTTTTCTCAGGGTGAAACTGCATGCCGATCATCGTGTCACGTCCGACAATTGCGGTGATGTCGCCTGCATAATCCACATGCGCCAAACGCTGGGCGTCGTTTGTCATCTTCATGTGGTAGGAATGCACAAAATAGGCGTGATCCCCATTGGATAAGCCCGCCAAAACCGGATGCGGTGCATCAATGACCAAATCGTTCCAGCCCATATGTGGCACTTTAAGATGCGAGTCATTTGGGGCGATTTTTATGACCTCTCCATCAATCCAGCCCAAGCCATCGGTTGTGCGATATTCAAAACCTTTGGTCCCCATGAGCTGCATGCCGACGCAGATGCCCAAGAACGGGCGTGCTTTTACGTCTACTGCTTCTTTTAATGCCTCAAATACGCTTGACGAGGTAAGCGCATCGCGGCAGGCCGGAAAGGCGCCGTCGCCCGGCAAGACCAAGCGATCCGCCTTGGCGACAACATCGGGATCAGATGTCACAACAACTTGGCCCGCATTGGTTTCGTTTGCCATGCGTTCAAACGCTTTTTGCGCCGAATGTAAATTGCCGCTTTCGTAGTCAATAATCGCCGTTAACACCTAGAGGGACCCTTTGGTAGACGGGAGGCTTTGTGCCATACGAGGATCGGTTTCAACAGCACCACGCAAGGCGCGCGCAACGGCTTTGAATGCGGCTTCTGCAATGTGGTGACTATTGAAGCCGTGGATTTGATCAATGTGCAGCGTAATGCCACCATGCGTGCTAAACGCTTGGAAGAATTCACGTACCAGTTCCGTATCGAATGTCCCAATCTTGTCGGTTGGGAAATCGAGATTAAAGATCAAAAACGGGCGTGCGGATAGATCAAGTGCTGCGCGCACCTGGGTGTCATCCATTGGCATGTGACAGCTGCCATACCGATTGATCCCTTTTTTGTCACCAAGTGCGTTGCTTAGGGCTTGACCCAAGGCAATGCCGGTATCCTCGACCGTGTGGTGATCATCGATGTGATAATCCCCTTTGGCTCGAATGGTCATATCAATCAGCGAGTGGCGTGATAGCTGATCCAGCATGTGATCAAAAAAACCAACGCCCGTTTGATTGTCATAAACTCCGGTTCCATCAAGGTTGATCTCAACGGTAATTTCGGTTTCAGCGGTGCTACGCGTAATTTTTGCCTGACGCATGGATCCTGTCCTTTTTTCTGTGCTCTATCACGGGACAGGTTGATCAGGCAAGCATTCAGGGTAAAAACAGTTTGAAATCGGGGGGGGCACCAGGATTAACGGGGCCTTGTTGATCGGGATTGCCATCCCTTGCGCTTTTGGTCGTATCCGCAGTCCAGAAGCCGTTATTACAACCAGACACCTTGGTTTTGGCCGAGGTTGCACATTTAAGACATCCGGGAAAATTTGAATGGAGCGGGCGATGAGATTCGAACTCACGACATTTACCTTGGCAAGGTAACGCTCTACCCCTGAGCTACGCCCGCGCTAGGGGGTGTCTAAAAGAACAAAAAGCGGAGCGCAAGGCCGAAA
>JAHEJA010000035.1 GCA_024639125.1 Paracoccaceae bacterium | reverse complement strand
ATCTGCTTTTACGGCGATTAATATGATTGCTTAAAAACAATAAGACGCTTCATGCTTAATCAAGGCTCAAACGACTTACCCAAGTATTTCACCTTGTCGCAATACTCTGGGGGTGCGGGGGCAAGGCCCCCGCTTTGGTCGGATTGCGCAAGCAATTCGAAATCAAGTATCAGCAGCAATCAATCCCAGCCCACGCAAATAAACCCCAATCGCACTTTCTAACAAATCCTCGGGATCAAATGGGCTTTGTATGCCGGGGGAATTTCGTGCAAATAACTCAACCACACCATGCGAAAGCGCCCAGATATGTGCGCTAAACATTGATGCGGGTGGGCGTCTGTCTTCGGGAATATGTTCGCATAAATCTTCGGCGGCACTCTCTAAAACGCGTCGTGCTTTTGTCGAAATCGCAGCAAGTTCTGGGGTTCGGTTCACGGAAATTCCACTTTCAAACATGGAAATGTAGTGCCCCGGATATTTACGCGCAAATGCCAAATATGCACGCCCAGTGGCTTCGAAAGCCTGAAGCGCCGAAGGTTGGCCTTGATCATAGGCATATTGCATAAGATCGGCGAATATGACGTAACCTTGAAAAGCGGCTTCTGCGATCAAATCTTCGCGACCCTCAAAGTGACGATAAACAGCAGCGGGCGTAACGCCTGCGCGCTTGGCCGCTTCGGATAGCGTAAACCCAGTTGGACCTTTTTCAGTAATCAATCCAAGAGCCGCTTCGATAAGCGCTTCTTTTAAATTACCGTGATGGTAGCCTCGTTTAGACATTCCAATCCTTTGCATGTAGAACAATCAAGTCATCTTTTAATCCGATAACATCATCTCTACGGCCAGAATATTGAAATTGGCGCAAAATATGGCGCGCAACTGCCAAACGCGCGCGCTTTTTATCATCCGAGCGTACAATGGTCCAAGGTGCATGTTCCATATCACTCCGTCGCAATGTTTCAGAAATAGCGTCAGAATAGGCATCCCATTTCGATAACCCTTTGACGTCGATCGACGACAGCTTCCATTGTTTTAGGGGGTCACTTTCGCGTGCCAAAAATCTGCGAAGCTGTTCTGCGCGCCCGACATTCAGCCAGATTTTGACCAAGGTGATGCCTTCCTGAGCAATCATTTGTTCGAACAGCGGTACTTGGTCGAAAAACTTTTCACGGTCCGCGTCGGTACAAAAGCCAAATACTTTTTCGACAACGCCTCGATTATACCAGCTGCGGTCAAATATTGTCATGCTTCCCGCAGTTGGAAGATGTTGGATGTACCGTTGAAAATACCACTCACCACGTTCTTTTTCGGTGGGTTTCGACAAGGCAACGACTTTGGCCATCCGCGGATTTAGGTTCTCGCTTACGCGCTTGATTGTGCCGCCTTTGCCGGCAGCATCGCGACCTTCGAAAACAATTGCGATGCGCTGGCCGGTTTCTGCGACCCAGGATTGTAGCTTTACCAGTTCGATTTGAAGCGCCATCATATCTTGGTCATAGGATTTCCGAGCCATTCGGTTTGAATAGGGAAAGTTCGGATCCAAGATATCTTTGCGTTTTGCAGACGCTATGGAAACGCGTATGTCGTTTGGTGCGTCTTGTTGGTAAAAGCGACTAATTGCGCCATCAAAGGGCAGGGGCATTGGCTCTCCTGTTAGCTATTTTCTTGAACACGGCCGTACAGGCGATCCACGGCTAAGATCACGGCTTTTGTGTCACTATGATGCGGCATATGACCTTTTCCCACAAGCGGTGTCAAAACGGCATTAGGTATTTGCGTGACAAGCTTTTCGGCGTGCGCCGAAATCGGAACGGTGAAATCATGTGTCCCATGGACAATTTCAGTGGGAACCACAATATCCGAATAAGCCGGAATGAGCGTTTTTATTTGATTGCGGATGTTCAAGCGTTGTAAAGCATTCGAACGAACAGATTGGGGTCGAATACATAGATCAACCCCAAAGTTAGCCCGATATCCGGTCGGAACCGCATCAGGTTCAAAAACTGAAACCAGACTTTTTTCGATTATTCTTTCGTACCCAAAAGCTGCCACGAAAAATGAAAACGGCCAGCCAATGATTGGCAGTGAGGCGAGACGATAAATTGCTTCTAATGGTGTCGTCCAGGGGTTAGAGCATGTGGCCAAAGGCAAGAGTCCGGATATGTTATTGGGGGCATAGATAGCCCATGATAATGCAATGGCACCACCAAAACTATGTCCCATAACCATTGGCTTTTCTGCGCCCAACATAAGGGCGGCATCACGTAACAAGAGCGCTTGTGTCTTGAGAGAGGCGCCTTTGGGATCGACCTCTGGGGTGTATCCATGACCCGGGCGATCAAGCAAAATAACGCGATACCTTTCGGACAGAGCGGGGGCAATGCTCATGGTCATGTCACGGACGTTTGCGTTTGAACCATGGATAATAACCAAGTCTGGTCCTTGTCCCATGACATATGCATGCACACGATGTCCGTTTACATCCAAGAATTGCCCGATTGGGGGCGTTGAACGATGCGCAAATTTAATGCGCCTCTGAGCCATCCAGTACACGAAGCCTGTAAATAAAATAAAACACGTCAGGACAGTTAGAATTTCAATAAGATTATGTTCCAATGGCGTTCATATCATAAGGGGTGGATTGATAAATTTTATTGACCCAGTTGCCATAAAGCAAATGCGCGTGACTGCGCCATCGGTTTTGTGGAGGCTGCGAAGGATCATTGTCGGGATAATAGTTCATAGGAATATTGATCTCGGTGCCTTCGGCAATATCGCGATCGTATTCTTGTTTTAATGTATCGCTATCATATTCAAAGTGGTTGAAAATGTACAATGCGCGGTGCGCTTGGTCTTCTATTAAACAGGGGCCTACTTCCGTGCTTCCAAGCAATGTCGTAAGGGATGGAACCGCGTCCACTTCGCTCTGTTTGATTTCGGTCCACCGGCTGACAGGGATGACACAATCATCCGAAAACCCGCGCAGATACGCCGATGTCGGGGATAGATTGCGGTGGCGAAAGCACCCAAAAGCTTTGGCGGTTAGGTCATGTTTTTTGATACCATGGAAATAGTTGATAAGCGCCATTCCCCCCCAGCACACCCCAAAGGTCGAATGCACATTAGTTTGTGTCCATTCAAACACCTCTTTTAGTTCGTCCCAATAGGTGACGTCTTGGAATGGCAAATGTTCGATGGGGGCGCCAGTGATAATCAGACCATCAAACTTTTCGCCACTGGCTTTGACATCGCTAAAGGGGCGATAAAAGCTTTCCATGTGTTCAGCAGCGGTATTACGTGCCTGATGTTCGCTCATACGAATGAGCGAGAATTCGATTTGCAGTGGCGTGGCCCCAATAAGGCGCGCGAATTGGTTTTCGGTCTGGATCTTTTTGGGCATAAGGTTCAACAACCCGATCCGCAAAGGCCGAATATCTTGGCGGGATGCCTCATCGTCTGTCATGACCATCACACCTTCGCGTGTCAGCACGTCAAAAGCAGGCAGATCAGCAGGTATTTTGATGGGCATAGAACCAATCCTTTGGTTGATAGAGTACTATAGATAGTCTTAGTTCAAAGTGCGCTCAAGGGCCAGCTCAATCAAAGCATTAAAATCTTTGACAGAATTGACTTGGGCAATTTCATCGGCGTCCACTGTGACACCCCATTTAGACATTGCTTCATAGCGTGGCTGGCGATGTTCAAGCGCTTGAGAATAGGTCCAGCGCACAAAATTATCAGGGTCTACATCCGGGGCAGATAGATTATTTTGAACCAGGTATTCTTGCCATTTTGCGGATAAGAAATCGGGCTGGTAATACATCGGCTTGGGTGCGCGATCAAATCGCTTTACCAATTCGTCCCGATGCGCTTCGCTGCCTCTGATCCAGACCAACAATGTGCTCTTTGACAGGTGATCCAAAACGGGATCATTGGGATCACTTGGATCCACCACTTCACAAATAGACCCGCCGCTGTCGCAAACAAAATGTTGATAGCCATAGATGTCTTGGGACCGTTCAATAAAATGCGTAGTGTCCATCAGCGATGCTATTTCCGCCACACGATGCTGTTCTTGACGTCGGCGATAGTCGTCGATTGGAATGCCACCTTTTGCAGGATTGCCCGGTTTGCCCAAATATTTTGACAAAGGCGCCAGATTTTCAAACGTAATGTTGGATGCGATATAAATCGAGTCCGTTAACAGAAGTTCCCGCAAATAAGGCGTTTTCATCGCTTCGCGCTTAAAGCTGTCAGCGATCAGTTCCCCCATATACCGCGTGCCAATGCGATAATCGATGGAATAGTGGAACCAATCCCCCGAATGGCGAAGAATATTGGACACATGGGTTTTTCCCAAACCCGACATGCCAAACAACAGTACGCGCTTGCTTTCTGCGTCGCGCCACTCTTTTCCAGAAGAATAAATCATCACACTCCGTCCTTATTTGCGTTGTGGTAGCGAGTGGTGCCGAAAGGGTCAAACAATTTTGTTAGGCGCGCGTTCGTTTGCTTTCTGCCCATAGGTTTGCATAGTTCCCAGAGAAAATCAGGATCGCACCAATAAAGACGTAAATATCGAGCGGTTCATGAAAGAGGGTCATGCCCACAATCGCCACCACTGGTAAGCGGATGAAATCAATCGGAACCACCACAGTGGCAGGCGCGCGTGCAAGCGCAGAGGTTAGGCAAAAGTGCGCGAGCAACCCTGCGGCACCTATTGCGGCTACCCAAAGCAGAGACGCACCAGTAGGAACCGCAATATCCCCGTCATATCCTGCGCAGATTAACCCAAATACCAGCTGTGTTGCTGTCAGGTAAAAAAGAATGGTAACGGTTTTTTCCGTGCGTGTCAGACGTTTGGTGAATATGATCGAGCCCGCAAATCCGATCGCGGACAGGGCTGCGGTGATCACGCCGATGTTCAAGGATCCGACAAATGGACGCGCAACAATCAAAATGCCGATGAAACCCAAAATGCCTGCAATGATGCGCAATCGCGTTAATTTTTCGTTCAGAAAAAGTGGAGAGAGTAAAAGCACCCAAAGGGGTGACGTAAATTCCAACGCAAACACTTGGGCCAATGGCGCGGCTGTAATTGCGAAAAACCAAAGATTTTGCCCAGAAAAATGAAAGGCGTTCCGCACAAGATGGGTGCCAAAGCGTTTGGTTTTCACATGGTGCCATTTCCCCGTCATGGATATGAACAATGTCATGATAGATAGTCCAACAATAGACCGATAGGTCATTATCTCGAATGTATCTAATTCCCAGCTAATATAACGTCCTGCCACAGCCATCAGCGTAAAGGATGCAATCGCGCCACTCATGAATATAGCAGCTATCCAAACGGTGTTTTTTTCCATATTTTCAAAGCCTTTTTTGCGGTAAGGTTTCCCTGACCTCTTTATTTTTGCAAACTGTGTTACCACGATTTTGGCGGCAATTTCGGCCGGTGACCTCAGCAAGAGATGTCTATGCTTAATTATAAACTGTATCAATTTATTTATGTCGCGGCATTGTCCAGTGCCAGTGTTTTCATTCCTTCGTCTGCGATCAGCTTGGACAAAGCTGTTAGTGATCAAAAACCAATAAGCCTTCGGTCCATGCTGATTGATTTTTCGCAAACCTGTCCTGCAAGGCATGCAGGTTTGGATTTAGTGTCCGAGGAACGTCATGCGACGAATAAATTGTGTCTTTATGGCACAGCGCCCAAGTCAAAGACGTAACAAGCTCTTTCTCTTATTCACTTTGAACTATCTGCGTTTAAAGGATTTTAACACCTGGGAATTGTGACCCATTAAGTCCGTGAAGCGTTGTAGATCAAAGGGACTCTTGATCGGATAGAATCCATTTGGCAAGCTTTTGACCCTTGGGGGTTACTTTGCCTTTGGCGTCTATCCAATCCATGCGTTCGGCATAAACCTCTGGCTTATAACCCCAAGACCCAGCCATGGTTTGGGCATAGTACAAAATGGCTTCTTTTGCGGCGCTGTTGTAAAATGACATATGAATACCTTTTCCAAGTGGCCAATCCCAGTTTTAAAAATCGTAGCACAGGTTTTTCTGTGCCCCTAAATATTTTAGCGGTGTTATCGAAAGCGTGGTAAATTTGTCGTTTTACGCTTGGCTCACCTTAGAATGTACAACGTCCAATCGTGCGGCTAAGATAGGGTGACCCAACATTTTTTCCAAAGGCCAACATTTTTTCCAAAGGAAGGGACCATGCAGCACAAGATTTTTGAAACCAGCTTTGCCAGTGTTTATCCTCTTTATGTTGCAAAGGTTGAACGAAAAGGACGACATAAAGACGACCTTGATCAGATTTTGCGCTGGTTGACGGGATATGAACAAACGGTCCTTGATGCACATATCGCCCAAGGCACCACGTTTCGGGATTTTTTTGGCGATGCCAAGGCGTTAAACCCGAACCGGACCTTAATCAAAGGTGTCGTATGTGGTGTCAGGGTCGAAGAAATCGAAAACCCGTTGATGCAGAACATCAGGTATTTGGACAAGCTTGTGGATGAACTGGCCAAGGGTAGGGCGATGGTTAAGATTTTGCGATCATAAGGGGGCATGATCCGCCAATCACGTTTTCGTATGCATGCGAATTACCATGTTGTTTTTGGTTAGAACGCATTATCTGTACTGCAAAGGAGCCAGCCATGCGCAAAATAATGACTTCAATAATATTGGCACTGTCGACCGCATCCTCTGTATCGGCAGATGTATACCAAGACCTTTATGACGCTATGTTCTTGGATGATATCGCCCAAGTGATGCAGTCAGAAGGCAATGAATTTGTGCAATCCATTGGTGATACGTACCTAGAAGGGCGTAGTCTTGATCGGTATCTAGCACAAGGGGCAGAGCTTTATAATCTAGAGGGTCTAAAACGTGGCCTTGTGGACGGTTTGCGCGCAGAATTAGATGCCGAGGCCGCACAAACATTGTTAGATTTCTATGTGACCGAAACCGGCGTCATTGCGGCACAGCTCGAAGCAACCGCACGCGTTGCCATTTCCGAAGATGCCGTTGAAGAGATGGCAAAATCGATGGTTTTGTCGGCACAAGGCAAAGACCGTGATCGTATCCAAGGGTTGCTTGCGTTTATTGATGACTTGGATTTGGTACAGCGCAACGTCGAAGGATCAATGAACGGGCAGTTTGTATTTTTGCGTGAATTAACCCGCATTGAACAATTTGGTCTAGATGAAAACACAATCCTGGCGCTCTTGGCAGAGTCAAAAGAAGAAACCGAAAATAATGTCAAGGAATGGCTCATTGCATTCACGTATATGGCTTACAAGCCACTAAGTGATGCGCAATTCGACACTTACTTGACCCTGCAGCGATCGGATGTCGGGCTTGAACTTAACGATGCTTTGTTTACTGTTTTTCAAACATTAGACCAAAACATTTCTCAGGAATTAGGGCGCATTGTGTCAACGCAATTATCAGCGCAGGATTTATAGGATCAATGAAACTTCGCATCGATGCCATTGCCGTAACCTCAAAAGATTTCAACGCGACGGTTGCTTTTTATTCCCGACTTGGGTTTGAATTTCCGCCTTTCTCGCAAGACGATCAACATATTGAACCCATCACCCAACAAGGCGATGTGCGGCTGATGATTGATCATGTTGATTTGATGCGGTCGCTGAATGGCTGTGATCCGAGCCCTGCAACCCATTCCGCTTTTGCTTTGTTGTGTGATAGCCCCTCTCAGGTAAACGCGATCTGCGCCAATTTGAAAGAGGCGGGGTATGTGTTTAAAACCGATCCTTGGGATGCTTTCTGGGGGCAGCGGTATGCCACGGTTATTGATCCAGACGGATATGAAATCGATTTGTTTGCCCCTCTTTAAGGGGACGCCGCAGAAACATTGTGTTTTTCCGTTATTTCATTGGGAAAAATGTTGACTTTGATACGGAATGGATATTTAAGCCGAAACTCATGGCGGACCTATGTCCGCTGTTTCGTTTAATACTGTCCTCATGGACGCGCTGTTCTAGGTGGCTTTGGCCGAAAATGCCCAGTGGAGATCCCCAGTGGAAACCCCGATGGGAACCAACGAACGCGGTAGTGAAAAGGAAAGACGCATGTTTGCGGTTCTAAAAACTGGCGGCAAGCAGTACAAAGTTCAATCCGGTGATATTCTCCGTGTTGAAAAATTGGCTGCCGATGCAGGTGAAACAATTCAATTTAACGAAGTCTTGATGGTTGGCGGCGACAAAACTGTTGTTGGTGCGCCTTTGGTCTCAGGCGCAGCTGTTCAAGCTGAAGTCATCGACCAAATCAAAGGTGACAAGACAATCAACTTTGTTAAGCGTCGTCGTAAGCACAGCTCACAACGTACAAAAGGCCACCGTCAGCAATTGACTTTGGTTCGTGTAACAGACGTACTTGCCACTGGTGGCGACAAGTCTGGCGTAAAAGCGGCTGTTGGCGCAGGTACTAAAGTTGTTGCAGAAGCAGCGAAACCAGCGAAAAAAGCGGCAGCCAAGAAACCAGCGGCTAAAAAAGCTGCTGCGGCTAAGACTGCAGAGTAAGGAGTAACCCCCCATGGCACACAAAAAAGCAGGCGGTTCATCCCGTAACGGTCGCGACTCCGCAGGTCGTCGTCTCGGCGTAAAAATCTATGGCGGTCAAGCTGTAAACCCAGGCAACATCATCGTGCGTCAGCGCGGTACTAAGATGTGGCCAGGCGAAGGCGTTGGCATGGGCAAAGATCACACGATTTTTGCAACTGTCGAAGGTAACGTTGCCTTCCGCAAAGGCCTTAAGGGTCGCACATTTATTTCAGTATTGCCGACAGCGGAGGCTGCTGAATAAGCCGAAAACCTAAATTTGTTTTCATATTAGGGGCTCGGCACACCGCCGGGCCCTTTTTTATTTTCTAAACATTCGCAATTCGAAAAATTAACCAAGTTTGGTCAAATGTGACCATTGCCTACAGGAGCTGATCATGAGCGTTTCAATACTTCCTTTTGCTGGTTTTGCACTGTCTCAGGTCGGCACGCCGGGTCCTGCGAATATGGCAATGTTGGCAACAGGCGCGCGATTTGGCTTTCGACAGGCCTTGCCCTTTATGTTTGGTGTGTTGATTGGCAAGCAATTAATCATCTGGCCCATAGGTTTTGGCCTTATGACCTATGCTGCTGATTACCCATTTATTTTCACGGCACTTAAATATATTTCGGCAGCCTATATTATTTGGTTGGCGTGGCGTGTCGCGAACATGCGGATTTCCCCAAATAGCCAAGGTGTAAAAGCCCCGGGATTTGCGGCTGGCCTCTGGGTGCATCCGCTTAATCCGAAAGCTTGGGCAATGATCGTAACGGGTTTTACGGCATATGTCGCCCCCGACACACCAGCTTTCGAAGCGACCTTTCATATCGCCTTAACTCTCTTTGGTGTTCAATCCGTATGTCACCCGATTTGGACTTTTTTCGGAGATCGTATTGCAAAAACTATAATGGGCACCCCTTTTGAACGTTACTTTATGTGGATGCTTGCATTTTTGACTGTGGCTTTTGTGGCCTACGCGTTAGTAAAAGGAGGACTCGCATGATTTTAGAGTCAGTTAAAATTCAACCTGTTTTGGAAACAGATCGCTTTAGCCTGCGCCCTTTGCGGGTCTCTGATGTTGGGCTTCATGAGTTTTATACCAAAGATGAACGCGTAGCTCGTATGACGACATCCATTCCGCATCCTTTGCCACCTGGCGCATCTGCTGGATATATTGATCGGTGCTTGCAAACCGACCGCGACGAAGATGTCTGGGTTATTGATGGCACCAAATCGGGTTTGGCGGAAATTATTGGCATGGTCAGCCTTGAAAGGTTGAACCAAACCCAAAGCGAACTTGGCTATTGGGTCGCTCCTGCGTTTTGGAACATGGGTGTCGCATCAGAAGTCGTGCGTTTTTTGGTCGACATGAATCCGATGCAAAACAAAACCATGTTTGCCGCGGTCTTTCAGGACAACCCAGCCTCGGCGCGTGTTCTTACGAATTGTGGTTTCGATTACATTAGCGATGCCGAAGCCTTTTCTGTGGCCCGCAATGCGACGGTTGCGACGTGGACCTATTTAAAAAAATATAAAAGTTAGCAGGACATAAAAATGAAACACTGTATCGAAACAAAAAGGCTGCTTTTGCGGCCTCTTTTGGCACAGGATCAGCAAGACATTGTTGCGTTGGTTGACGATTTCGAAGTGTCAAAATGGTTAACTGTTGTACCTTTTCCATATACCGATGATGACGCAGGTGAATTCTTAAACATTGTGCAGGCGGGGTACGAATTTGCCATCACAATGAACGGCAAAGTGTTGGGTGTGATTTCAATAACCGACTCTGGGCAATTGGGCTATTGGCTTGGGCAATCCTATTGGGGCCAAGGCATCATGAGCGAAGCGGCTTTTGCGCTCTGTCATGCGCATTTTGCATCGCCAAAAGCCCGGCCTTTGTTGTCTGGCTATTTTGTGGAAAATGACAAATCCGCATCTATCCTAAGGCGGTTAGGGTTTTCTAACCTTGGGACGCCAGAGCTAACCCACTGCTGCGCACGTGGGCAAGATGTTCCATTGCAACAATTGGGTCTAACGCCCGAACAGTGGCATTTCATTCACGGTCTGTCCCTCGTTGGGGACAAAGTCACCATTGTTCCCGTTAAACCAAGGCATGCCGCAGATTTGTTTGACATATTCCGCCACAAAAGCGTGTCTGAAAATATGGCAAGCTTTGATCATCCTTTGGAAATGCGTGCAATCCGTGACCGTATAGATAACGCTTGCTGGAAAGGGGGCGGGAACGGGTGGTTCCATATTCAAAATTCCCAAGGCCAAGGAATTGGCGCGATTGGGTTTCATACTGTGGGCGATGGTGTCGCAGACATTGGCTATGCACTGCACCCAGATCACCAAGGCAATGGTTACATGAGCGATGCGGTTGGCGTATTTTGTAATTTTCTGTTTGAACGGTATGGGTTTAATGAAATCATAGCCGAACATTTTCAGGATAATCCGGCCTCGGGTCGTGTCATGATCAAAAATGGTTTTGAAAAATACGCAGAATCTGAAGGCCAATCAAAGGCAAGGCTTGAGCCTGCGCGCGTAAACCTATATCGGTTGCGCAACCCTAATTAAGGAAAAAGACAATGAAATTCCTAGATCTGACCAAAGTTTACATCCGGTCAGGCGGTGGCGGTGGCGGCGCAGTCAGCTTTCGCCGTGAAAAATTCATCGAATATGGTGGCCCTGATGGGGGCGACGGTGGCAATGGCGGATCCGTTTGGGCCGAAGCTGTTGACGGATTAAACACCTTGATTGATTTCCGCTATCAGCAGCACTTTTTTGCGAATACCGGTGGTGCTGGCATGGGGCAACAACGCTCTGGTGCGAATGGTGAAGATATCGTTTTGTACGTGCCTGCCGGTACAGAAATTTTGGATGAAGACCAAGAAACCGTAATTGCCGACTTGGAAACAATCGGCGACCGTGTGCTGTTGGCCAAGGGCGGAAATGGTGGGTTTGGAAACCTGCATTTTAAATCCTCCACGAACCAAGCGCCGCGCCGTGCAAACCCCGGTCAAGAAGGCATCGAGCGTACAATTTGGCTACGGCTCAAGCTGATTGCAGATGCCGGGTTGTTGGGGCTTCCGAATGCGGGGAAATCCACCTTTTTGGCGGCGACGTCAAATGCGCGCCCAAAAATTGCTGATTATCCGTTTACGACGCTTTACCCAAATCTGGGTGTCGTTGGAATTGACAATGTTGAATTCGTTGTCGCGGATATCCCCGGCTTGATCGAAGGGGCCCACGAAGGCCGCGGTTTGGGCGATTTGTTCCTAGGGCATGTCGAACGTTGCGCGGTGCTTTTGCATTTGGTTGATGGGACCTCTGGAACCTTTCTTGAGGATTATCAAACGATCATTGATGAACTTGAGGCATATGGCGGCGAGCTGTCGGAAAAGAAACGCATCACTGTCCTGAACAAAGTGGATAGTCTTGATGACGAAGAACGCGACTTTTTCAAAGAAGAGCTTGAAAAAATCGCCGGTGCGCCTGTCTATTTGATGTCGGGCGTTAGCCGAGAAGGTGTGGATACAGTATTGCGCGCAATGCGGGCCGACATTGATGAGGGCCGTCTGCGTTTAAAAGCCGTAGATGAGGAACCAGAGCCATGGCGTCCCTAAGTGATGCAAAGCGTGTTGTCATAAAAATTGGCTCCGCGCTTTTGGTTGATCGTACAAGTGGGAATTTAAAGAACGATTGGCTGTATAGTTTGGCCGAGGATGTCGCGATGCTAAAGCAGCGGGGCATGGACGTTGTTCTGGTGTCCTCTGGTTCTATTGCTTTGGGGCGCGGGGTGCTTGGTTTGCCGGCAACCACGCTGCCGCTTGAACAATCCCAAGCCGCCGCCGCCGTTGGACAAATTCGTTTGGCCCGTGCCTATGAAGAGGTGCTTGCGCCATTTGGCATAACGACAGCGCAAATTTTGGTCACCCTTGAAGATAGTGCAGATCGGCGGAGATATCTAAATTCACGCGCGACGATGGAAACGCTTTTGGGGCTAGGGGCTGTGCCAATTGTGAATGAAAATGACACAGTCGCCACAGATGAAATCCGATATGGCGATAACGACCGCTTGGCGGCGCAAGTGGCTGTGACGATTGGCGCGGATCGTTTGATCTTATTGTCGGATGTGGATGGGTTTTATTCCGCCAACCCACACCAAGACCCAAGTGCGTATCGGTTTGATGTTATCGATGACATCACGGTTGAAATCGAAGCAATGGCAGGCGATGCAGGATCTGGCCTTTCAAAAGGCGGCATGAAAACCAAACTTATGGCTGCAAAAACAGCAACAGCCTCTGGATGTGCCATGGCCATTACAGAAGGGTCCGTTCCTAGGCCTATTCATGCCTTGGAAAATGGGGCGGCCTCCACATGGTTCACGGCGCAAGTCGATCAACATACCGCCCGAAAGCGGTGGATTTCTTCGATGAAATCAATGGGGCGCGTGTATATTGATACAGGGGCAATTTCGGCGCTCAATTCAGGCAAAAGCCTATTGCCAGCCGGGGTTCGTGACGTCACTGGTGATTTTCAACGCGGTGACAGTATTTCGATCTGTGATAGTGATGGGCATGAAATTGGGATTGGCCTAACGGGATATAGCGCGGCAGAAGCCCGCGCCTTGATCGGGCGCAAAACCAGCGAAATAGAAGCAATCCTTGGGTATCCCGGGCGCAGTTCTTTGGTCCATCGGGATGATATGGCGATTTAAGTATTTGGAATAAAATAATGACTGATATTCACGCAATGATGATTGAAATAGGGACCAAGGCCAAAGCTGCTGCGACGGAATTGGCCTTTGCGTCGGCGGAACGTAAGCATGCGGCGTTGATTGCCGCTGCTGACAAGGTATGGACCGAGCGCGCAGAAATTATTGCCGCGAATGAATTAGACCTTGCTTATGGTCGTGAAAAAGGTCTGTCGGATGCGATGATGGATCGGCTTATGTTAAACGAAGATCGCATTCGCGCGATGATGGACGGGTTGCGCACGATTGCGGAACAACCGGATCCCATCGGTGAAGTGATGGAAGAATGGGACCGACCGACAGGATTGCATATCAAGCGTGTGCGCACACCGCTTGGGGTGATTGGGGTGATTTATGAAAGCCGCCCAAACGTCACTGCGGACGCTGGTGCGTTATGTTTGAAAGCAGGCAATGCCGTAATTTTGCGCGGCGGGTCCGAAGGATACAACAGCTCAAAAGCTATTCATGACTGTTTGGTTTATGGTTTGAAATCGGCGAGACTAAGTGAAAATGCGATCCAATTGATCCCAACGCGCGATCGCGCAGCTGTCCAAGAATTGCTGACAATGACTGCGTATGTCGATGTGATTGTCCCCCGCGGCGGCAAAGGATTGGTTGGATTGGTTCAACGCGAGGCGCGGGTTCCTGTGTTTGCTCATCTCGAAGGGATTGTGCATATTTACATCGACAAAGAAGCAGACCCAATCAAAACGCTTGATGTTGTGTTGAACGCCAAAACCCGTCGGACCGGTATTTGCGGTGCAGCCGAATGTTTGCTGATCCATCGTGATGTTGCCGACAGTTTGGGTAACGGTGTGATCCGTTCCTTGATTGATGCTGGCGTCGAAGTGCGTGTGGGCGCGGGGCTTGATCATATTGCAGGTACGCAACCCGCGACCCAAGACGATTGGGGTAAAGAATATCTGGATAGCATTATTTCGGCAAAAATCGTTGATGACCTTGACGAAGCGATCGAACATATCCGTACATTCAGCTCAAGTCACACGGATTGTATCATGACCGAAGACATCGCAGCGCGAGATATGTTTTTTCAAAAAGTGGACAGCGCTATTTTGATGCACAATGCCTCGACCCAATTTGCAGATGGTGCGGAATTTGGTATGGGCGCAGAAATTGGCATCGCAACCGGCAAGATGCACGCGCGCGGTCCCGTTGGTGCCAAGCAATTAACCAGCTTTAAATACCTGGTCCACGGTCAAGGAACGATCAGAAGCTAAGGGTGATGCTGGTGTCGTCATGGAAAACTTGGCGCTTTCCTCCGTCACTTAGCGCATGAAGCATCAAAAATTGTACCTGAGACGGCGCTATATCAGATGCGTCTTCTTTGGGTTCAAGCCTGCGCCACAAGTGATCATCCCAACACAGGGACAAAGATGTCGCCGTCAGAACACAGCGTGCATCCTCCCCGTAAATTTCAATATTTCCACCTTGGGGCAATGCGCAATCAAGACAGAGTATTGCAAGCAAGATACATTGCGCCCTAATGCGTTCCATGTCGTCGTTGCCCGAATACGTCACGGAAATGCGCCCTTGATATAGCGGGTCAATCATTGCCATCAACGCCTTGGCAGACACGATTTGTGATCCTTGTGACATGCCAAATGCAGTTCTGAAAAACGTCACACGCGCACGTGCATTCTGGCAGCTTTCTGCAATTAATTGCATTTCTGGGCTATTGTTTAACTGTCCAGAAAGTTCTAACAATTCTAATCCGTTGTGGATCGCACCAATCGGGCTAATCAGATCATGGCAAATACGCGATCCGATCAATGTCGCTAAATGTGACGTGGTTTTGGGCATGGGGGGCAACCTCTGGGGAGAAATGTAATGAATGACAATTTAAACTTGTTTCTAGAACCTGGAATGTTTGTGCGTCACCCGAACCAACCTGATTGGGGGCTAGGCCAGGTACAATCACACATAAACGGTAAAATTACCGTAAACTTTGAAGAAACTGGAAAAGTCGTCATTGATGGCTCGGTGATCGCATTGGAAACTGTCTATTCCATTGATTAACAATCCAAATCATTCGGCACAATCACGCTTGTGTGTCAGGGATGGTGCTAGATGTGACGCCTTGATTATAGAGCTGTGACAGCCTAAGACGGGTCAAACTTTTGAAAGGTCGCTGAATGGCAGCTCAAGCCCCTGACTTTGTTGTCAAACTTGCACACTCCCAAGAGGAAATTCTTGGGGCGCAACACTTGCGCTATCAGGTGTTTGTACAAGAATTAGGCGGTGATGGGGCCCTTGTTGATCACGAAGCAAAGCTGGAACGTGACCGGTTTGATCCCTTTTATGATCACCTGATCTTAATAGATAAAAGCCGCGTTCAGGATGCATTAAACGGCGTGGTCGGGGTGTACCGGTTGTTGACAGATACGCGTGCCGTGGACGCCGGAAGTTTCTATTCCGAAAACGAATATGACCTGTCTGTTATAAAATCGTCTGGACGTAAATTGTTGGAACTGGGGCGGTCGTGTTTGCATCCTGACTATCGCGGTGGCACCGCAATGTATCATTTGTGGCAGGGTCTTGCGGAATATGTATCAGAACATGAAATTGAAATTTTGTTCGGGGTCGCAAGTTTCCATGGTACGGATCTAGGGTCATTGGCGGCGCCATTGACGCTGTTGCACAATCGTCACCTCGCACCCGAGGATTTGCGCGTCACAGCCAAGCCGCCACACGCGCGATCCATGAACATATTACCCGCATCCGATTTGGACAACCGTGCGGCGATGCTTGATGTCCCGGCCTTGATCAAAGCGTATTTGCGCCTTGGCGGTTTTGTGGGGGATGGGGCTTTTGTGGATTATGGGTTTAATACGACGGATGTTTGTTTGGTGATGGACACTGACCGCATGAACGCGCGCCAAAAGAGCATCTATTCAAAAACAAGAGAGACAGCATGAATTGGCAGGACGCTCCAGCACCCAAAGACATAAAAGACATTACGCCCCTTGGTTGGGCATTGGTTGTTTTGCGCGGTCTTCCATTGGCCATCGTGGTCTTTGGTGGGCTTGCTCTTCATCTGTTATGTCGCTTGATCGAGCGTCCGCTTTTTGGCCTAAATAGGCCTATAACCCCCTTTATTACCCAAGCAGTGTGCCGCACGGCATTTCTTATCTTAGGAATAAAATATCAGGTAAAAGGGCAACCAATGACGCAAAAGGGGGCCGTGGTTGCAAACCATTCCTCATGGCTTGATATCTTTTCGCTTAATGCCTGTCAGCGGATTTATTTTGTGTCCAAAGCCGAAGTCGCAGGCTGGCCGGGAATTGGTTGGTTAGCGCGGGCAACGGGAACCGTTTTTATTCGCCGCAATCCAAAAGATGCCAAGGTACAAAAGAAAATCTTTGAAGATCGCTTGAAAGCGGGACATAAATTATTGTTTTTCCCCGAAGGTACATCCACGGATGCTATTCGTGTTTTACCTTTTAAATCAACACTTTTTGCGGCGTTCTTTGATGCTGGTTTGCGGGAACACATGCATATTCAACCCGTCACAGTTCTATATCATGCACCCCTTGGTCAGGATCCACGGTTTTATGGATGGTGGGGGGATATGGATTTTGGAACCCATCTTTTGACGACGCTTTCGACACGTCGCCAAGGTAGGATCGAGCTGGTGTTTCAGGAACCGCGCGCAGTTGACAGCTTTATGAGCCGCAAAGAGCTCGCTGCTGTGCTCGAAGCAGATGTACGGTCACAGCATTTGTTACAAAAAGACGACGCTTAACGCATCGCTTTTATCAACGTATCCAATGCCGCCGCTGGGGTGTCTTGGCCCCAAATTTCATCTTGGAATGCAAAGAAATCGGTCATGCCCGCATATTGGCGCACTAAGTCTTGGGTTAATCCACCCTCGGCTACAATCGGCACTTCGATCATTTGGCTCCACCAATCAAATAAGTCGTGGTCAGCCAATTGGCCGTCGCCAAGGTTGCTACCGGACAAGGGGCCAAAGCTTACGTAATCTGCGCCGGCTTCTCCTGCGCTGATGCCATCATGGCGGGACGCAGAGCAAAATGCCCCGACAATTGCATCATCCCCAAGCTCTTTGCGAGATTTGCGTACATTGCGCGCACCATCAGGGAGATGAACGCCATCAAGCCCGAATTTTTCAACGAGCAAAATATGACTGTCGATAACCAAGGCCACATCGCGCGCATGACAGGTTTCGCGCAGCGCATCCGCCGCCTTGCCAAGACGGGCTTCGTCACGCGTGGTCAGGGCCATACGCACGCAGCTAATGTCATGTGCATCAAGGACCGAAGCAAGTTGATCCGGAAATTGACTTAATTCAATTTCAGATGGCGTGATCAGATAGATCTGTGGAAGCTCTTGGTCGGCCATTGTCCGGGTCCTTGTTTCTAGGTTTCGTTTGTACATAAACTGGAATTAATACTTTGGCTATGGGGATTTGCGTAAATTGTCTTTCGTCTTTCACGCAAGCAAGAGCCGTTGTAACTGCATGCGTTTTGCCGTAAATCCTTGGTGTTGAAATCAGCCAGAGTACCATGACATGCCAATGACGCCCCAACATCCAGCTATTATCCTTGTGCGCCCTCAAATGGGTGAAAACATCGGCGCGGCGGCGCGGGCGATGTGGAATTTTGGGTTGGATCGTATGCGGGTCGTCAAACCAAGGGATGGTTGGCCAAGCCAAAAAGCAATCGCAATGGCCAGTGGTGCCGGACGATTGCTGGACGAGGCGGGCCATTTTGAAACCGTAGCCGATGCGCTGGCTGATCGGCATTTCGTCTTTGCCACGACAGCGCGGGTTAGGGGGCTGACCAAGCCGGTCTATTCCCCGGAACAAGCCATGCGACTGGCTGCTGAAAAAATTCAAGCCGGGGAAAAAGTGGCGGTGATGTTCGGTCCGGAACGGGCAGGTTTGGAAAATGACGACGTCGCACAGGCAAATGCGATTATTTCCGTGCCTGTTAATCCTGACTTCCCGTCATTAAATTTGGCGCAATGCGTTTTGCTCACATCCTATGAATGGAAGCGTGCCTCTAGTGAAATTGAACATATGCGCATGGACATGGGCAAGACCGAATGGGCCGAAGCCATCGAAGTTGAAAAGCTGGCTGATCATTATGAACAACGCTTGGATGAGGCGGGTTTCTTTTTCCCTGATCACAAGGCGCCATTGATGAAAACCAACCTTAGGAATTTGTGGTCGCGCATGCCTTTGACACGGGCCGATGTGCAGACGTTTCATGGCATCCTGCGTCAAATGGTGCGCTGGAAAACCAAGGGTGACTAACTTGAAAGGCGAGGGGTTCCGCCCTAGTGTATAGCCAAACCAAAAAGGGCACTAAGATGAGCACGAAGCGATCAATTTTCGAAGACGTTCAAACGCAAACACGCAGCCAAGAGACCCGCGCTGAGACGGGCGTGATCGACAAAGGGCGCAAGCTCGGCGCGCGCCGTGGTATCCGCATATGGTTGATGATCATGTTTGCTTTGGTCATGATTATGATCGCAGTTGGTGGATTGACGCGATTGACGGATAGCGGTCTTTCTATCACGGAATGGAAACCAATCACTGGATCCATTCCACCTTTGGATGCGCAGACTTGGACCGAAGAGTTCGACAAATATCGCCAAATCCCAGAATACCAACTTCAAAACAAAGGGATGTCCTTAGAGGAATTTAAAGTCATCTTTTGGTGGGAATGGGGGCATCGTCAGCTGGGTCGTGTGATCGGGTTGGTCTGGGCGCTTGGATTTTTTGGATTTCTTTTGACACGAAATATCCCGACAGGGTGGACCAAGCGGTTGCTATTTTTGGGCGCTCTTGGGGGCACGCAAGGGGCCGTTGGCTGGTGGATGGTGTCAAGTGGTTTGGGCGGCAGTATGTTAGATGTGGCCAGCTATCGTTTGGCAACGCATCTTGGTCTGGCCTTTGTCATCCTAGGATTTATTGCGTGGTATATTTTCCTGCTTGCGCGTTCTGAAAAAGATTTGTTGCAAATGCGGCGCGGGCGAGAAGTCAAGTTGTTCAAAATTTCTACGGGGCTTTTGCATTTTACCTTTCTTCAAATTCTTATGGGCGCCTTGGTCGCTGGGATCGATGCCGGTCGTAACTTTGTTGATTGGCCTTTGATGGCGGGTGGTTTCCTGCCTCCTGATTTATTTGCTTTGGATCCGTGGTGGCGCAACTTTTTTGAAGATGATGGATTGGTTCAATTCATGCATCGAATGGTTGGCTATGCGCTCTTTGTTTTTGCAATCGTTGTTTGGCGCCGTTCAAAATCATCTGGCAATGCTCAGGTTCGTTTGCGGTTCAATGCGGTCATGGCAATGTTAATTTTGCAGATGCTCCTTGGCATAATGACGGTGATGTATTCCGCTCCTTGGCATATTGCCATTGTTCATCAAATCGGCGCGGTTATAACATGGGTGTTGATCCTGCGCGCACGATTTGCGGCTGGCTATCCGTCTCTTCAATCTGTCCGAGGATAAAACATGTCTGCTTATGATCGTCTCATGGCCTATCAACGCCAAACAGAAGCCTTTGCCAAAGTTGCAGCACGGCTTGATTGGGACCAAGAGACAATCATGCCTGACAATGCGATTTCAGATCGTGTCGAAGAAATTGCAGCAATGGAACAATTGCTTCATTCACGGGGCAGTTCAAATCAGCTTGGTGACTTGTTGTCGGATGTTGATCCCAAAGGACTTTCTGCGGTTGAAATGCGTATGGTCCATTTGATTAGCACGCGATATGAGCGCGATACCAAAGTTCCCGAAGAATTGGCCGTTGCCTTGGCGAAAACAACATCAAGCGCGCATAATACTTGGATCAAGTGCCGCAAAGAAAACGATGTTGCTGGCTTTTTGCCAGTGTTAAGCGAGGTCATTTCTCTGCGTCAGCAAGAGGGGCAAGCCCTTGCCCAAGGAACCGACCAGAGCGCGTATGATGCGCTGTTGCAAGATTATGAACCCGGGAATTCCACCCAAGCCATTTCTGAAATGTTTGATGCGTTGCGTGGTCCATTGGTTGCACTGCGCGAACAGGCCTTGGCGCGCCCTCAATCCGCCGTGATCACCGGCCATTTTCCCAAACATCAACAGCTTGAGCTCGGTCAACATATTGCCCAAGTGTTTGGATATGATGGGTCACGTGGACGCATGGATTTAGCGGTCCATCCATTTTGTTCTGGCTCTGGAAATGATGTGCGCGTAACGACGCGGGTTGATGAAAGCGAACCATTGGGCTGTATTTATTCGGTCATTCACGAAGTGGGCCATGCGGCTTATGAACAAAATATCCACCCTGATTTCGGTTTTACACCAGCCGGCACGGGATGTTCCATGGGGGTTCATGAAAGCCAAAGCCGCATTTATGAAAACCAACTTGGCCGCTCTCGTGCGTTTACGGGCTGGTTGTTTGGCGAACTCAAAGACCGCTTTGGTGAGTTTGGCATAAAAGACGAAGATGAATTTTATCAGGCCGTGAACGCGGTAAAGAACGGATTTATTCGCACTGAAGCGGATGAGTTGCAGTATAACCTGCACGTTATGTTGCGCTTTGATCTCGAACGCGATCTTATTCTAAACACGCTTTCTGTTAGCGAATTAGAAGCGGCCTGGAATGATCGCTTTTCTGCTGACTTTGGGTTTGCGGTAGACTGCCCTGCGAATGGTCTATTGCAAGACGTGCATTGGTCGGCTGGGTTGTTCGGATACTTCCCGACATATTCCTTGGGGAATGTATATGCAGGGTGTTTGTTTGAACGGCTTCAGCAAGAACAGCCAAACTTGGATGATAATTTGGCCAAGGGTGATTTGAGCGGTGCAACGACGTGGCTTCGTGACAATTTGCAAGTTCATGGAGCCTCTATTCCCGCCGTTGATCTGATCCAAAATGCCACAGGACAGGCGCCAAGTGTGGGACCGTTTTTGCGCTATATTTCGAACAAATTTAGGTAGCCAGTTAATCGAAATTCGGTTTTGTAACCAAAAGCAAAACAGCACATAAAACCACAAGCAATATTGCACGGTATTGAAGACCAGAAAGCTCTTGCCCAGCGAACAATGCCTCGTGCGAGATGGCTACAGCCATTACGCAGGCTATGATAGCAAAAACTGGACTTGGTCGTGTGACCAAAATCAACACACCCAGCGTCATAAATATTCCAGCGAGAAGTGTTTGATATGTGCGGTCTTGTTGTTGCAAAACGCTATTGTCGTCAAAGACAAGCCATGAGCCGTCAGATAAATGTGCCGCTATTGCGAACGAAAGCATGACACTTAGTAATCTAATAATTGTTATAATGAGGATTGGCATGAGAATACCCTTTCCCCAGTAAGGTATCATTTAAATATCAGAAAAATAAGGAAAAAAATTGCAAACACTGATTTGCAAAAAACGCGTTTATCAAATTGACATCAATAAAACCATATAATGGGGGCATTGCTGCCCCCTAAGTTTGTCAATTTGATGTGACACTATTCTGCAACAGTGTCATCTTCTTCGTCACCTTGGTCCGCAATGCGAGCAACGGATACGACTTCTTCGCCTTTTCCGGTGTTAAACACGCGCACACCACCGGCGCTACGTGAACGGAAGGAAATGCCGTCAACGGGAACACGGATGGATTGGCCTTTGGAGGTTGCGAGCATGATTTGATCTTCTAGCTCGACTGGGAAGCTGGCGACCAAATCACCGCCGCGCATTGCTTTGTCCATAGCTGTGACACCCATGCCGCCACGTCCACGCACAGGGTAATCATGGCTTGATGAAAGTTTGCCAGAACCGCCGGTCGAAATCGTCAAGATTAGGTTTTCGGCCGCAGACATTTCCGCATAGCGTTCTTGGCTTATTGTGGCATTCACGTTTACGTCGTCATCTTCTGAAACTGAGGTGTCATCATCCACCATACCGGCTACGGCGCGACGCATTTTAAGGTAAGCGCTGCGTTCATCCGCCGTGGCGTCAAAGTGGCGAATAATAGACATCGACACAACACGGTCGGTTCCATTGAGGCGAATACCACGTACACCGGTAGATTTGCGGCCCTTAAATATGCGCACATCTGTGGTTGAAAAACGGATAGCGCGCCCTGAATTTGTGACCAACATCACATCTTCATCTTGGTTTGCAATACGCGCATTCACCAGCTCGACATCTTCGGGAAGCTCCATGGCGATCTTGCCGTTAGAGCGCACATTTGCAAAATCAGAAAGCGCGTTACGTCGCACGTCACCGGCAGAGGTTGCAAATATAACCTGAAGGTCATCCCAGTCTTGTTCCGGAACATCCACAGGCATAATTGCGGCAATGGACACGCCCGTTGGAATAGGAAGAATGTTCACCACGGCTTTGCCTTTGGCGGTACGGCTACCCAAGGGCAGTCGCCATGTTTTCAGCTTGTAGGCCATACCATCGGTTGTAAAGAACAAGAGCTGTGTATGCGTGTTCGCAACGAAAAGAGTGGTTATTACATCTTCGTCTTTGGTTTGCATACCTGACACACCTTTGCCACCGCGACGCTGGGCCCGGAAATCCACCAGTGGTGTGCGCTTGATGTAGCCACCCGACGTTACGGTCACGACCATGTCTTCGCGTTCGATCAGGTCTTCGTCGTCCATATCGCCAGACCAATCAACGATTTCGGTCCGACGTGGCACAGCAAAGTTGTCTTTTACTTCCTGAAGCTCATTGGTGATGATTTCCATGATCCGTTCACGGGATGCCAAGATATCAAGGTATTCACGAATTTTCGCCGCCAATTGCTGCAATTCATCGGTGACTTCTTTGACGCCAATCTGTGTAAGACGCTGAAGGCGCAATTCAAGGATGGCGCGGGCTTGGGTTTCAGACAGGTTATAGGTGCCGTCATCATTCATTGTATGGGTCGGATCGTCGATCAGCTTGATATATTCTGCAATATCATGGGCCGGCCAGCGCCGTGTCATCAGCTTTTCACGCGCATCGGCTGCATCTGCCGAGCTGCGGATGGTCGCCACGATTTCATCAACGTTGCTGACGGCCACGGCCAAACCACATAAAATATGGCTGCGCTCACGCGCTTTGCGCAATTCATAAGCTGTGCGGCGTGCAACGACTTCTTCGCGGAAATCAATGAAGGACGTGAGGAACCGGCGCAATGTCAATTGCTCGGGACGCCCACCATTCAAGGCCAGCATGTTACAGCCAAACGACGTTTGCATCGGCGTAAAACGGAACAATTGGTTCAAAACCACATCCGGCGTTGCATCGCGCTTTAGCTCGACCACAACCCGCACACCATTCCGGTCGCTTTCATCCTGAACATGGGCGATGTTTTCGATTTTCTTATCGCGCACCTGTTCGGCGATCTTTTCGATCATCGACGCTTTGTTCACTTGATAGGGAATTTCATCCAGAATGATCGCATAGCGGTCTTTGCGAATTTCTTCGACGCGGGTTTTGGCACGAATGACAACACTGCCACGGCCCTCTAAATATGCTTTGCGCGCCCCTGAGCGTCCCAACATGATCCCACCTGTCGGAAAATCGGGGCCAGGTACGTATTCAATCAGCTCTTCGCTGGTCAAGTCCGGATTTTCGATCAAGGCAAGTGTTGCATCAATAACTTCGCCCAAATTGTGGGGGGGGATATTGGTCGCCATACCGACCGCAATACCGCCAGCCCCGTTCACCAACATATTGGGATACCGCGCAGGCAAGACTGTGGGTTCGCGGTCTTTGCCATCATAGTTGTCTTGGAAATTAACCGTGTCTTTGTCGATATCCGCAAGCAAAAATGCCGCGGGCTTGTCCATGCGCACTTCGGTATAGCGCATCGCCGCCGCATTATCGCCGTCCATAGACCCAAAGTTTCCTTGCCCATCCAAAAGCGGCAAGGACATAGAGAAATCTTGCGCCATCCGCACAAGCGCATCATAAATCGCACTATCGCCATGTGGGTGATATTTACCCATGACATCCCCGACTGGACGGGCAGATTTACGATAGGATTTGTCGTGTGTATTTCCGGTTTCATGCATCGCGTACAGGATACGGCGGTGAACCGGTTTCAAACCATCGCGTAGGTCCGGAATGGCCCGACTTACGATAACGCTCATTGCGTAATCCAGATAGGATGTTTTCATCTCTTTCGTGATGGAAACTGTTGGACCATCATAGGTCGAACGTGGTGTCTGGTTTTCGTCGTCGTTTTCAGGTGTTTCTGGCGTATCAGTCACGTGTTTGGCCCGTCTTTTGTCAGCTCAATATCTAGTTGTTTATGTTATAACAGACCATGGATATAGGGCGCAATGGGGCAGAGCCGCAAGTTTGGTTTCAAATCCCAATAATGACGTAACTCATTGAAAGTATTGTGTTTTCATAAAGTATTATTTTGATATTTTCGATATTTTTGGCGCGATGATTTCAAAACGACAGGGTTTGCGCCAAAAACGAGGGAAAAAGGCGGGATTTTCACCCGCCTGTTTGTACCTTTATGGGATGATGCGGGTGTATTTTGTGCCCTCAAGCGTTGCACCGATTTTCAAGCCCGATTGCCCAAAAACGACAGCAAAAATTGGGGCCATTGCCGTCGTTGTTTCTGCGCGAAATGTTTCGCCTCCGTCAGGGATGGAATATTCCAAATCGCCCCCTGCTGCCCAGCCTTGGGATTGGCGGAACCCATTTAGCGCATCTTCTGTCATGAAAAATAACACGTGCGCATATTGTTGTGCGCCGATTTGGAAGCCGAATGTCGCGCTTGCCGTAGAATAATAATCAGCGGTTTCGTCGTTAATCCGAAGGGCGCCACGTCCGTATGATCCACCGATCCCAAATCCTGCCTCAGTGATCAAGGGCATAACCAACATGCCCGAAGCTTTTTCAGACAAAGCACGGGTGTTTGGATATTCTTGGTAAAGCTGCGTCAGGGTGTAATCAACACGTGCGTCAACGATGTCTGGATCAACGCGCAGCGCTTGCGGTGTTGAACATGCTGAAACTGCCACAAAAGAAGCAAAAGAAAACGCTGTAAAAGCGCGACGGGAAAATTTTGTCATTGTTTACCTGCTCGTTTGTGCGGATTTTTCCGCTTTTTCCGAAACCATAGCTCAAAACGTGCTGCGTGTCACTATATCAACTGCGCGCCAATTTTTTGGCGGCCTCTGGTGCGAAATAGGTTAAGATCCCATCGCAGCCTGCGCGCTTGAACGCTAATAGGCTTTCCATCATCACTTTGTCGCCATCTAGCCAGCCATTTTGAATAGCGGCCTGAAGCATCGCGTATTCGCCAGAGACTTGATACGCGTAGGTTGGTGCGCCGAATTGATCTTTGACACGGCGACAGATGTCCAAATACGGCATGCCGGGTTTGATCATGACCATGTCCGCACCCTCGGAAAGATCGCGCGCAACCAATCGCAATGCTTCGTCCGAATTTGCCGGGTCCATTTGATACGTGGATTTGTCGCCCTTAAGCGCCCCAGATGCGCCAACTGCATCGCGGAAGGGTCCATAAAACCCAGAGGCATATTTTGCGGCATAGGACAATAAAATTACATTGCTAAAGCCGTTTTGTTCCAACGCATGCCGCAAGGCGCCGATGCGACCATCCATCATATCCGATGGTCCGATGATGTCTGCGCCTGCTTCGGCTTGGGAAATGGCTTGTTTTACCAAGGCTTCGACTGTGCGATCATTCACAATCACGCCGCCTTCGACAAACCCATCGTGACCATTGATGTTGTACGGATCTAGCGCCACATCGGTCATAACGGCAATGTTTGGCACGGCTGCCTTGATTGCGCGGGTTGCGCGGTTGGACAGGTTATTTGGGTTCCACGCCTCGGCGCAGTCTTCTGTTTTCAGGGATGGATCTGTGTAGGGAAACAAGCATATCGCGGGAATGCCTAGATCGGCGGCTTCTTTGGCGGCTTCTACGATCCGATCAACAGACCGTCGCAGGACACCTGGCATCGAAGGGACAGGCGTTTCGACATTTTCACCGTCGCACACAAATACAGGCCAAATAAGGTCTTCGACAGTCAGCGTATTTTCACGCGTCAAAGCGCGCGTTGCTGGGCTTGTGCGAATACGACGAAATCGAGCATTTGGAAACGAAGCAAGGGCAGAGGTGTGCATTTGGCTCTCCTGAAGAATAGGTTGTGGAAATTTGTCACGCTTTCAAAGCGATAACAAGGGGTGCTTGCCCATTCAACCACAGTGTTTAGATTGCATCCTGTAGAATCGATTAGAACGAGACCTAAGACATTGGTAACTTCGCTGGATTACAATTCCTTTTCAAATATCTGGTACTGGCTATATTTAGTCACCGTTTGGGCCTATGCGACGCATCAAATTGGGGGTGTTCCGTTTTATCAGGTGCAATTTGCAAGCCGACAGCGGGATAACATCCTTCAAGAAGAATTGCGGCTGATTTGTCAATTAAACGCAAATCGTTTGGATAGGATCATCAATCCGGCTGGGCTCACGTTTTTTGGGTTGCTTTGGGGATTTATTTTTGGATTTTGGGGCTATGGGGCCTTTGCCTATAATAATGAACCATTAGAGGCCGGTTTATTGTTGGTTTTACCCATATTTTTGGTGATGCTCTTGCGTTTAAGGGTTCTGCGCACTATTTCGGCGCTTAGTCCAGATTTTGCTCAACTCTATCGCATTCTTTGGTGGCATCGGTTTTGGGTGATGCTGCTTGGTGCGTTGGTATTGTTTCTTGTCGTTATCTGGGGAATGATCTTCAATCTTCGTGCCTCGCTCTAGGGGCGTTCACCGCGTCACATCTTGGGTGCGTGGGGACACAAACAAAAGCGATAGGCACAATGAGCAAATTAACAGTTGGTGGCGCTCCAGAAGGTTTTGATGCCCGCCTTGTCTTGAAAGAAGTTGAAAAAACAGGCAAGCCCGTGATCCATATTGCACGGGATGACCGTCGGCTGGTTGCGATGCAAGAAGCGTTGCGGTTTTTTGCCCCTCATATGCCTGTTTTGCAATTTCCAAGTTGGGATTGTTTGCCCTTTGATCGCGTTTCGCCGAATGCCAATATTTCGGCTGCGCGTATGGCGACATTGGCTGGTTTGGTGCATGGCATGCCATCGCAATTCGTTTTGCTGACAACGCTGAACGCCGCCACACAAAAAATTCCGGCACGGTCTGTTTTAAAAGAAGCCGCATTCAAAGCCACTGTTGGCGGGCGGATTAACGAACAGAAATTGCGCGAATTCTTGGTGCGGATGGGCTTTGTCCAAGCGCCAACTGTGCTGGAAGCAGGGGATTATGCTGTGCGCGGTGGGATCATTGATATTTTCCCACCTGGTGAACAGGGTCCTGTTCGGCTTGATTTGTTTGGGGATGTCTTGGATGGCGCGCGTCGGTTTGATCCAGCGACGCAGCGCACGACAGAGCGGTTGAACGAAGTAGAGCTTGCACCCGTGTCCGAAGTCATTTTGGACGAAGCCTCAATCACGCGGTTTCGTCAGAATTATCGTATCGAATTTGGTGCGGCTCGTATTGATGATCCCCTTTACGAAGCGGTAAGTGCAGGCCGTAAACACCAAGGTGTTGAACATTGGCTTCCGTTTTTTCATGATACATTAGAAACCTTGTTTGATTATCTGCCGACCGCAACCCTATCGCTGGATGATCAATTCACGCCCACACGCCTTGCACGATGGGACAGCGTCAAGGATCAGTATGAAACGCGCCAACATGCAATGACCCAAAAGAACCGGATGGATTCGGTGTACAAACCTATTCCAGCCGGGATGCTGTATTTGGATGACGCGGCATGGACCGCGGCTATCGCCCAAAACAAAGTGATCCATTTCCATCCTTTGCCCCAAGCATCCGGTCCGAATGTTCTCGATGCAGGTGGCCGCATTGGTCGAAATTTCTCGCCCGAGCGTCAATTGGAAAACGTAAGCCTTTTTGGTGCTTTGGCGAGCCATATTAAAGTCAAACTAGATCAAGGCCCCGTTGTGATCGCCAGCTATTCCGAAGGCGCGCGTGAACGTTTGTCTGGCTTGATCGAAGACGAAGGATTGTCTGAAACGATCCATATCGACACCGGCACGCGCATCGGAAAACGTGGTTTGCACTTGGCGGTTTGGGCCTTAGATCACGGGTTCGAAGCCCCTGATATGACCGTTATTTCAGAACAGGACGTTCTGGGGGATCGGCTTATTCGGGCGACCAAAAAGCGGCGCAAAGCGGAAAATTTCCTAACCGAAACGCAATCCTTGAACCCTGGGGATTTGGTTGTGCATGTGGATCATGGCATTGGTCGATACCAAGGCCTAGAGGTCATCACAGCTGCGGGCGCTGCGCATGAATGCATCCTGTTGGAATATGCGGAAAATGCACGGCTTTATTTGCCAGTCGAAAACATCGAGCTTTTGTCAAAATATGGCCATGACGAAGGTCTTTTGGATCGC
The DNA here is from genome assembly GCA_024639125.1 of Paracoccaceae bacterium. Classification (GTDB taxonomy): domain Bacteria; phylum Pseudomonadota; class Alphaproteobacteria; order Rhodobacterales; family Rhodobacteraceae; genus JAHEJA01. Next base: position 11,564 of record JAHEJA010000035.1, on the reverse strand, counting down.
TTGGGTGGTGGTGCGTGGCAGGCCAAGAAAGCCAAGCTAAAAGAACGCATTCGTGAAATGGCGGATCGGTTGATCCGAGTGGCCGCAGAACGTGCCTTGCGCAAAGCGCCTGTGCTTGATCCGCCTCCGGGGGCTTGGGATTCTTTTGCGGCGCGGTTCCCTTATCAGGAAACCGATGATCAACTTAGTGCGATCGAAGATGTGGTTGGCGATCTGACCTCTGGGGCGCCGATGGACCGTTTGATCTGTGGCGATGTTGGCTTTGGCAAAACCGAAGTCGCCATGCGCGCGGCGTTCATGGCGGCTATGTCTGGGGTTCAGGTTGCAATTGTTGCCCCGACCACCTTGCTTGCACGTCAACATGCCAAAGGCTTCCAAGACCGTTTCCGCGGCTTTCCATTAGAAGTGCGGCAATTGTCCCGCTTTGTCAGTGCAAAAGACGCACAGCTTACCCGTGATGGTATGGCGCGCGGCACAGTTGATATTGTGGTTGGCACCCATGCATTGTTGGCGCAGGGCATCCAGTTTAAAAACTTGGGGCTTTTGATTATCGACGAAGAACAGCATTTTGGCGTTCAGCACAAAGAAAAGCTTAAGCAAATGCGCACGGATATTCACGTATTGACGCTTACAGCGACGCCAATTCCACGCACGCTGCAATTGTCGTTGTCGGGTGTGCGCGATCTTTCAATTATTGGCACGCCGCCTGTGGATCGGCTGTCTATTCGCACCTATGTTAGTGAATTTGATGCGGTGACTGTGCGCGAGGCCTTGTTGCGGGAACACTATCGCGGCGGTCAATCCTTTTATGTGGTACCGCGCATCAGCGATTTGCCCGAGATTGAAGAATTTCTAAAAGAGCAGCTGCCAGAGCTAACCTATGTGGTTGCCAATGGACAAATGGCCGCTGGCGAACTTGATGATCGTATGAACGCGTTTTACGACGGGAAATATGATATTTTGTTGGCAACGACGATTGTCGAAAGCGGGCTGGATATACCGACTGCAAATACGATGATTGTGCATCGTGCTGATATGTTTGGTTTGGCACAGCTTTATCAAATTCGGGGTCGGGTTGGGCGTTCTAAAACCCGCGCCTATGCGTATTTGACAACCAAGCCACGCGCCAAATTAACGGCGACAGCTGAGAAACGTTTACGTGTTTTGGGGTCACTCGACACGTTGGGGGCCGGTTTTACCCTTGCGAGCCAAGATTTGGATATTCGCGGGGCAGGCAATCTATTGGGTGAAGAACAATCCGGGCAAATGCGCGATGTCGGTTACGAGCTGTATCAATCCATGTTGGAAGAAGCGATTGCCAAAATCAAATCCGGCGAATTGGATGGTATCGCCGTATCCGATGATCAATGGGCACCTCAAATCAACCTTGGTGTGCCTGTGTTGATCCCCGAAGTCTATGTGCCCGATCTTGATGTGCGTTTGGGGCTTTATCGTCGCTTGTCATCCCTATCAACCAAAGTCGAACTCGAAGGCTTTGCAGCCGAATTGATTGACCGTTTTGGGAAATTACCCAAAGAGGTCAATACGTTGATGTTGGTTGTTCGTATCAAAGCAATGTGTAAGCGCGCAGGTATTTCCAAATTAGACGGCGGACCCAAAGGCGCGACCATTCAATTCCACAACGACAAATTCGCATCCCCCGAAGGTCTGGTGAAATTCATCCAAGATCAAAAAGGTTTGGCCAAAGTGCGCGACAATAAAATAGTCGTGCGCCGCGATTGGAAAAATGATGTCGATAAAATCAAAGGCGCTTTTGCAATCGCACGTGATTTGGCCGAGCAAGTTAAACTCAGCAAGTCTCAAAAGAGCACAGCAAGTAAGTAAAGCTAAAGTTTTAATGACTTCTCAGTGAAGCATTAAATATTTGTACACTCTCAAGATCGATCCTTAATCAAAATAGGGATCGATCTTATGCGTAAATTTTTTCTACTTTCTTTTTGTATATTTGTCGGGGCTTGCGGTATGGAAAATCTGGTTCCAGACGACGTCGCCGCCGTTTCTAAAAAATTAAAATCAAGCGACAATTATACAGCACTTTACTTTGATAACGCTTTTGCATTTACCGAAGATGGCATTTTAAAAACACTTCCTTCCGGTAAATCCCAAGGTGCAATCAATAGTTTTTCAGGAAATGGGCTGGAATATGTTGCAACGAAATCGTCCGACTATGTGGTTATTGGGGGGCGATTAAACGGGGAACGTATTACTTCGATATCTGATGGCTACACGCCCGTATCGCTGCGCGGAAAGGCGGAATTCACCGGCCAAGCAACCGTATTGGATCAGGGCGTTTATGATTATGTGCCGTTGACCTTGGTTGCGCATTTTGGCGCGGCAACACCACATATTCGAAACAAAGGTGGCCAAATGGACGTTTATGGCGCAATTAACCGCAAGGGCAATGTGGACGGCTCTGTGGCGTTTAAAGGCACAGAAGCGAAAATGCGGGGCGGCTTTTTTGGCAACAAGATGCAAATCGGGGCGCATACATTTGCGGCAGGTTTTGCAGGTGGCACGTTAACAGGAATTATCGTGGTCGAACAATGATTAATCCGATTGCCCAAGCCGGCCTTCTAGATATCGACGGGCGCGGCGTTCGGCTAATCGCACGCGGATAGACGTCATAAAGGCTTCTTCGGATGTGGTGGATGTGGCCGCCAAAACTTTGGCGACCTCGCGGATCAAATCTTCATCCCCCAATTTTTCAGCGGCTGCAATGGTATCTTTTGCCAATTCATCCGCTAGGCTTTCAACAACGCTCATGGTTATCGGGTGTTTTCGGTCAAACGACGTTTCACATAAGTGCTTACGTGATCGATCATTGGATCCATATGATCTTCAAAGAAATGACCGGCGCCATCAAGCTGCGTATGGGTGATTGTGATGCCTTTTTGTTCGTGCAGCTTGTCAACCAAACCTTCCGTATCAGAGGGCGGTGCAATCCGATCGCTGGTTCCGTTGATAATCAAACCTGACGATGGGCAAGGCGCCAAAAAGGAAAAGTCATACATGTTTGCGGGCGGAGCCACAGAAATAAAACCGGTAATTTCGGGACGCCGCATCAAAAGTTGCATGCCGATCCATGCCCCAAAGCTAAAGCCAGCGACCCAACAATGTTTTGAGTTGTTGTTCATAGACTGCAAATAGTCCAACGCTGACGCGGCATCGGACAATTCGCCAATCCCTTGATCATATTCGCCTTGGCTTCTGCCAACGCCACGGAAATTGAACCGCAGCACTGTAAAGCCCATGTTATAGAAAGCATAGTGGAGGTTATAAACCACTTTGTTATTCATGGTGCCGCCAAATTGCGGGTGAGGGTGCAGCACAATCGCAATTGGGGCGTCCCGATCCTTTTGTGGATGGTAGCGACCTTCTAGGCGACCTTCTGGCCCTGGAAAAATAACCTCTGGCATTCTTCTAAACTCTCTCTTTTCGGTAGCGGGTCAATTCTTGACAGAAAGGTTTGTGAAACTTAGAGCATGGCTAAGCCCCACATCTGACCCCTTGGTTGGACTGCAGATAAGCAATGCTGGCGCTTAGGTCAATGAAAAGCAGGTGAAAGTCATGAAACTGAGCACAAAGGGTCGATATGCAATGGTCGCATTAAGCGATATCGCGCTTCAGCCGGACGAGCATTTGGTAACTTTGGGGGATATTTCAAAGCGACAAGATATTTCTTTGGCCTATTTGGAACAATTATTTGTCAAATTGCGACGCTCGGGCTTGGTCGAATCAGTGCGTGGACCCGGAGGGGGATATAAATTATCAAAATCACCTCATGAGATCCGCATTATAGATATTCTAAGTGCGGTTGATGAAACATTGGATGCAATGCACAAAGGGGCAGGTGCCTCGGGGGCGTTATCTGGCAGCAAAGCGCAGTCCTTGACCAATCGTTTATGGGAAAACCTTAGCTCGCATGTCTATGTGTTTCTGCATCAAACGCGATTATCAGACGTTATTCAAAACGAACTGGCGCCTTGTCCGGCTGTGCCATCGTTGTTTTCTTTTGTGGACGAAGATTAATGGCGCAAGCGCCATGCCTTTGGCGAGAGTATTTTGAGAAAGAGAAAGCATGAGCCGCGTCTATTTAGATTATAATGCGACCACCCCGCTTCGGACTGAAGCGCGCGATGCCATGGTCGCTGCCATGGATGTTTTTGGCAATGCATCGTCGGTGCATGCCGAAGGGCGTGCCGCCAAGAGTTTGATGGAGCGCGCCCGAGGTCAGATTGCATCCGCCTTAGGGGCCGATGGGGCAGATGTTATTTTTGTTTCGGGTGCGACCGAAGCCGCGGCTTTGGCTTTGGCTGGTCGATCCATTCAATGTTCAGATATTGAACATGAAGCGGTATCAAGTTGGTGTGATGTTTGTCTTGGTGCGGATGCCCGCGGTCAGGTTCAGATCCAAGATGCGGCGAACAGTGCGGTGCAATATGCCAATTCTGAAACAGGAATAATACAAAACCTGCCAGAGGGTTTGTGGTTGTGTGATATGACGCAGGCCTTTGGAAAGGTGCCGCTGTCTTTTAATTGGAGCGGCGCGCAGATGGCGCTGGTGTCGGCGCATAAGCTTGGTGGTCCAAAGGGAATTGGTGCTTTGGTTGTCAAACGTGGTACTGATATTCCGGCTCAAATTTTGGGGGGTGGCCAAGAAATGGGGCGGCGCTCCGGTACGGAAAACATAATTGGCATTGCTGGTTTTGCCGCTGCGGCCGAGGCCGCAATCCATGATTTGAACACTGGGATTTGGGAAAAAATTGAAAAACTTAGAAACATTCTAGAAAATGGCATTGCACAATCTGCAAATAAGACTATTTTTGTCGGGAAAGATGCGGACCGGCTTCCTAACACGTCCTATATGGTGACGCAGGGGTGGCGCGGAGAAACGCAAGTGATGCAAATGGATCTAAGCGGTTTTGCGGTGTCTGCCGGCTCTGCTTGTTCCAGTGGCAAAGTAAAATCTAGTCGCGTCTTGCGCGCAATGGGCTTTGAGGAAGAGGCGGCAGCCTCTGCGCTTCGCGTAAGTTTAGGGCCTAGAACAACAGAAGACGATGTTTTGGCGTTTGCGGATGCTTGGTTGAAACATCACGAAAGATTTCGCACCCGTCACGGGTGATACCAGTTAGGAGGCCAATATGGCGGCGTTTGACAATGTAGATGTCAAAGAGGGCGTGGATCAGGAAACTGTGGATGCAGTTCGCGAAGTTGGCGGAGCCTATAAATACGGTTGGAACACCGAAATAGAAATGGAATATGCGCCCAAGGGCGTCAATCCAGACATTGTACGGTTGATTTCTGATAAGAATGAAGAACCGGAATGGATGACGGAATGGCGGTTGTCTGCTTTTCAGCGTTGGGAAAACATGGAAGAGCCGACGTGGGCGATGGTCAATTATCCCAAAATCGACTTTCAAGACCAGTATTATTATGCACGCCCCAAATCCATGATCGAAAAGCCAAAATCATTGGAAGAAGTCGATCCCAAGCTTTTGGCGACCTATGAAAAACTTGGTATTCCGCTTAAGGAACAAATGATCCTTGCCGGTGTTGAGGGTGCAGAAAACATGCCGGCTGAAGGTCGCAAAGTGGCTGTGGATGCTGTCTTTGACTCTGTTTCTGTGGGAACCACGTTTCAAGCCGAATTGAAAAAAGCAGGCGTGATTTTTTGTTCGATATCAGAAGCGATCCGCGAGCATCCGGAATTGGTCAAAAAATATTTGGGATCCGTTGTTCCTGCATCAGATAATTACTATGCGACTTTGAACAGTGCGGTGTTTTCAGATGGTTCGTTTGTCTACATTCCGCCAAATACCCGTTGCCCCATGGAATTATCAACGTATTTCCGGATAAATGCCGAAAATACCGGACAATTCGAACGCACGTTGATTATTGCGGACAAGGGGTCTTATGTGTCCTACCTAGAAGGGTGCACTGCTCCGAAACGGGACACAGCACAACTGCATGCTGCGGTCGTTGAAATCATCATCGAAGAAGATGCAGAAGTAAAATATTCCACTGTGCAAAACTGGTATCCTGGGGATGAAAACGGTGTCGGTGGAATTTACAATTTCGTGACAAAACGTGCGGATTGTCGAGGCGATCGTTCCAAAGTGATGTGGACCCAGGTTGAAACAGGCTCCGCTGTGACATGGAAATACCCGTCCTGCATTTTACGGGGCAATGATAGCCAAGGCGAATTCTATTCGATTGCGATTGCCAATAACCATCAGCAGGCTGATACTGGCACCAAGATGATTCATTTGGGCAAAAACACCAAGTCGCGTATTGTCTCAAAAGGGATCAGTGCAGGCGTTGCTCAGAATACATATCGCGGGTTGGTGTCCATGCATCCCAAGGCGAAAAATAGCCGCAATTATACCCAGTGCGATAGTTTGTTGATTGGCGATAAATGTGGGGCGCATACGGTGCCGTACATCGAGGTCAAAAACAACTCGTCTCGGGTGGAGCACGAAGCCACCACATCCAAGGTGGATGATGACCAGCTGTTCTATTGCCGTCAACGTGGCATGGGCGAAGAAGACGCTGTTGCTTTGGTTGTGAACGGATTTTGCAAAGACGTTCTGCAGGCGCTGCCGATGGAATTTGCGATGGAAGCCCAGCAATTGGTGGCAATCAGCTTGGAAGGGTCTGTGGGCTAGTCGTGCTTTCACAGGCAGTACAGACACAATTTGCGGCATCATAGTTTGGCCACTAGGGAAGAATGAACATGATTATAACGACTACTCCGACGATCGAAGGCAAGCCCATTTTGGATTACAAAGGTATCGTTGTTGGCGAAGCGATCATGGGGGCGAACTTTGTCCGTGATATCTTCGCGAGCATAACCGATATCGTTGGTGGTCGCTCTGGTGTGTATGAATCCAAGTTGGCAGATGCGCGTGCAACGGCCATGCGCGAAATAGAAGACGAAGCGCGGCGCTTGGGTGCGAATGCCGTCGTCGGTGTTGATCTAGATTATGAAGTTGTTGGCGACAGTATGTTGATGGTGTCCATTAGCGGCACCGCCGTCGTCGTATAAAAATAGCGCGAGCTGCGCGAAACAAGGAAAACGAAAATGTTGGAAATCAAAAACCTTCATGCGTCACTCGAAGACGAAGATAAACAAATTCTAAAAGGTGTGAACCTGACGGTCGAAGCGGGCAAAGTACATGCGATTATGGGGCCAAACGGGTCAGGTAAATCGACGTTATCCTATGTTTTATCTGGCAAAGACGGTTACGAAGTCACAGATGGATCCGCCATGTTAGAAGGCGAAGACATCCTTGATATGGAACCAGAAGAACGTGCAGCAGCTGGGTTGTTTTTGGCGTTTCAATATCCTGTGGAAATTCCCGGTGTTGGCAACATGACGTTCTTGCGCACTGCGGTTAATTCCCAACGCAAAGCCCGTGGCGAAGAAGAAATGAGCGCGGCTGAATTTTTGAAAGTTGTGCGCGAACGTGCAAAAACGCTTAAAATTGATGCGGATATGTTGAAACGTCCAGTGAACGTTGGTTTCTCTGGTGGCGAGAAAAAGCGCAACGAGATCCTTCAAATGGCGATGCTTGAACCAAAGATGTGCATCTTGGATGAAACCGATAGCGGTCTTGATGTGGATGCGATGAAATTGGTTGCCGAAGGGGTGAACGCCCTACGTAACGAAGGTCGTGGATTTTTGGTTATCACCCACTATCAGCGTCTTTTGGATCACATCAAACCGGATGTCGTTCATATTATGGCGAATGGCCGTATCATCAAAACAGGTGGTCCAGAGCTTGCTTTGGAAGTTGAACAAAACGGGTATGCCGACATCTTGGCGGAGGTTGCGTAATGGCACTTGCCAAAGTTACTCAAGATGAAACTGACGCGCGCCTTGCGTCCCTTTCGATGCCCGAGGGCGGGTGGCCTGCGATTGCGCGACGCGATGCCTTGGCACGGGTGCAAAGCATGGGCTTGCCGCACCGTCGGGATGAATATTGGAAATACACGCGTCCTGAATCGCTAACGTCACCTGATGTTATCCCAGCAGCTGTGTTTGACGCGTCTGATGAAGCACCGATTTTTGCAACACTCGATGCGTTGAATATCGTTTTTGTCGATGGGGTGTTTGACGCGGATCAGTCGGATGATTTGGCCCAAACCGGTTTGGAAATCGAGCGGCTTGAAAATGCCGCATCAGCGGATATCCATTGGGCTCAAGACATTTATGGGACATTGGAAACCGCCGGTCAAAACCCCGTCAAACGTCCTTTGGCGGCTTTGAACACGGCCTTTGCCCATGACGGTATTTTAATCCGTGCGACAACGATTGTTGAGCGTCCGGTTAATCTGACGTATATCCATAAATCTGATAGATCTGATGCGATGCTGCATCACGTGATCAAAGTCGAGCAGGGCGCGAAGCTGACTTTGCTAGAAAGCGGCCCAGCTGCGTCACGGTTCAACAAAGTAATGGAAGTTTCCGTCTCGGACCAAGGCGAATTTCACCATGTACGCGCGCAGGGTCGCGATCATGAACGTCGTGCCGTGACGCATATCTTTGCGCGTCTTGGTGAAGAAAGCGTGTTCAAATCCTTTACGTTGACAGCAAATGGCGTTTTGACACGCAACGAATGCGTGTTGGAATTGACCGGTGATAATGCCGTCGCACACATTGCCGGAGCTTGCGTCGGAGATGGTGAATTTCACCACGATGACACTGTTTTCATAACGCATGATGCCGTTGGCTGTGAAAGCCGCCAAGTGTTCAAAAAAGTTTTGCGTAATGGGGCAATCGGTGTGTTTCAGGGTAAAATTTTGGTCAAACCTGATGCTCAGAAAACCGATGGATACCAAATTAGCCAATCTCTTTTGTTGGATGATGACAGCCAGTTTCTGGCCAAACCAGAGCTTGAAATTTACGCAGATGATGTTGCCTGTTCTCACGGATCGACCTCTGGTGCGATTGACGAAGAGGCGTTGTTCTATCTGAAATCGCGCGGTGTTCCGGCATCTGATGCTACTGATTTGTTAACTTTGGCGTTCTTGGCCGAAGCCGTGCAAGAAGTCGAAGATAGCAATATTGGTGACATTGTAACGGAACGCATGTCTGCTTGGTTGGCACGTCGTAAAAGATAGGTCGTTCATGTCCGTCGTTCAAAATATCCTGCGTACCTATCGTCATCCACAGCTGATGTTGGCGGAAATAGCCACGTCTGATGCAAAAGAAGCGCGGTCGTTGGCGTATTTAATGGGGGCGTGTGGATTGGCCTTTGTGTCGCAATGGCCCGTTTTGGCGCGTCAGTCCTATTTGGACGGAAGCGAGATGAACATGCTCTTAAGTGCGTCCTTGATGGGCTGGTTGTTTATCATGCCCCTGATTTTTTATACCATAACGATCGCGATGGTGTTTTTTCAGCGTCTTTTGGGCCGCAAGGTATCCTCAATCGCAATGCGGTCTGGAATGTTCTGGTCGTTTTTTGCCGCGTCTCCTTTGATGTTGCTCTATGGATTGATATCGGGGTTTATCGGCGACGGAACCGGAAAACAGGTCACAGGGTTTATTTGGTTCATCACATTTTTGGTTTTCGTTTTTGCAACTTTAAAAACCGTACGAGCAAAGGCGCAAGCATGATGCAGTGGATTGATATAGCAAAAAAGTCATTCACCGAACCACGCGAAGCGGCGCGGGCGTTGATTGATCAAAATTTTGGCTGGGATGTGATTTGGTCCGCGTTTATTGCGGCCTCTTGCCTCAGTACAATTTTGTTTTTTAGCTTTGATGGCGGCGAAATGCCAAGCGAAATACCATTCGCCAAAGTGTTTGAAACACCGGTCTTGTTGGTTGGTTTTTTTGTTGGCTCAGGTGTCTTGCTTTCGGTCAGCATAAATTTCGTATCCAAAATGATCGGCGGTCAAGGTAATCTTTTGTCTATGATGTTGATCATGGCTTGGTTCCAAGTGTTGCAGGTCGCTATTCAAATCGTGACCTATATTCTTTTGATCTTGATCGCTCCTGCTGCTTTGTTGCTGCAATTTGCGTTATTTTGGTACGGTATATACATTTTTGTGGCGTTCGTGGCCCAAGCCTATGGGTTTGACGCATGGCTCAAGGCCGCAATGGCATCACTGGTTGGGTTTATCGGATCGATCATGGCTTTGGCTGTGGTTTTGTCTTTGGTTTTGGGGGGGCTTACATGACCACTTTCGACGTTGCAAAAATTCGTTCCGATTTTCCGATCTTGTCGAGACAGGTGAACGGCAAGCCATTGGTGTATTTGGATAACGGGGCGTCTTCGCAAAAGCCTCAGGTCGTGATTGATGCTATTACGCGCGCATATAGCCAAGAATATGCGAATGTGCACCGCGGATTACATTATCTTAGCAATCTGGCGACTGAAAAATATGAATCTGTGCGTGGGATTGTTGCAAAATTCCTGGGCGTGGCGAACGAAGATGAAATAATCCTGAACACAGGCACAACCGAAGGCATCAATTTGGTGGCCTACGGGTGGGCTATGAATGTGATGCAGCCAGGGGACGAAATCATCCTAAGTGTCATGGAACATCACGCCAATATCGTGCCATGGCATTTTTTGCGCGAACGGTACGGTATTGTGTTGAAATGGGTGGATGTTGACGTAAACGGCGATTTGGATCCCCAAGCCGTCCTAGACGCCATCACCCCCAAGACCAAATTAATCGCAGTCACCCATTTGTCGAATGTGTTGGGTACCAAAGTTGATGTGGCGTCCATAATCAATGGGGCACATCAAAAAGGCGTGCCAGTTTTGGTTGATGGATCCCAAGGCGCGGTTCATATGCCTGTGAATTTAGACGAACTTGGTTGTGATTTTTATGCGATCACCGGTCACAAGCTTTGTGGCCCGTCTGGTTCTGGTGCGATTTTTATCAAACAGGACCGTATGGCAGAAATGCGCCCGTTTCTTGGGGGCGGGGACATGATCCGCGAGGTCACAAAAGACACGGTGACGTATAATGATCCACCAATGATGTTTGAAGCCGGCACTCCTGGAATTGTTCAAACCATCGGACTGGGTGTGGCGTTGGATTATATGATGTCGATTGGCATGGATAAAATCGCAGCCTACGAAGATCAAATAACGCAATATGCACAACAACAGCTTGGGGCATTGAATTGGCTTAATATTCAGGGCAATTCTAAAACCAAGGGCGCAATCTTTAGCTTTACCTTGTCTGGTGCTGCACATGCGCATGATATTTCAACGATCCTGGACAAAAAAGGCATTGCTGTGCGGGCTGGTCAACACTGTGCTGGCCCATTGATGGAACACCTAGGGATTAATGCATCTTGTCGTGCGTCATTTGCCTTTTATAATACTATGCAAGAAGTTGATGCCTTGGTGGATGGTTTGAACCTTGCGCATGAGCTGTTATCTTAACGCAAAGGCGCGTTTTTGCCATTGCGGGCAACGCGTTCAAAAGTTATAGAAGCCTTAGGCACCCATAGCTCAGCTGGATAGAGCGCTGCCCTCCGAAGGCAGAGGTCAGAGGTTCGAATCCTCTTGGGTGCGCCA
>JAHEJA010000068.1 GCA_024639125.1 Paracoccaceae bacterium | reverse complement strand
CAACATTGATAGTGGCGATCTAGGCGCTTGTCTTTGTATATCAAGTGTACAGACCATAGCCGCCGTGATGATCAAGGGCTTGCTGTATTTTGGAACGGCATTCTTGGGCGATACTTTTATCTGCGCTAGACTTGTTAAGAGTTATCGGCAATTGGTACGTCCGTTGTCGCCCGTATCTTAAGTTCAAAAGGCAGTAGCGTTGTCGCCGTGGGTGACTTTGGATTTTTCAACCTGTTTATCAACACCTGCGCGAGCTTAATGCCAAAGTTGTAAGGTTCGATCGCTATCGTGGTTAAGGGAGGGGTTGCGGTTGATGCGTCTTGGATGTCATCGAACCCAACAATTGAAAAACTCTTCCCCGGCACCTCGCCAAGGCGCCGCAATGCGTGGCTTGCGCCTAATGCGACAACATCCCCGTTGCAAACGATTGCGGTCACTTCTGGGTGTTTTTCTCTTAGGGACAACATGGCCTCTAGCCCCGAAACCTTGTCGTCTTTTGCATCCCAAACCAGCGAATAATCAAGTCCGTTCGCGCGCAAAGCCTTTTCATATCCTTCGACTCTTCGAATGCGGGTTTCACTTGCTCCAACTCCGCCAAAATAGGCAATTTTACTGTGACCAAGATGGATTAAATGTTCCGTGGCACAGGATGTTGCTGCCTCGTTTTGAATGCCGACATGATCGAATATTCCCTCATATGCGCCACGTAAAAAGGTTACGATCGGTAAATTATGGGTATTTAACAAATCCAACGTATCATGCGGGGTGTTCGTTGCAGGAACCCATAGCAATGCTCCGCGTGAGCTACGAATGAATGCCTCGATATTACGTTGTTGTCGTTCGACGTTATCTTGAGAGTCCAGTATCGACACCAAGTAACCTTCTTTTTCCAAGGTATCGCTTACTCCGGAAATCAGTTCCGCATTAAACGGGTTTGCGATGTAGTGGATGATCATACCTATTTCACTGGTTTGACCTGATCGCATTGAAGCTGCCCGACCGTCGGTTACGTAATGCAAAGCCTTTGCCGCATCCATAACTTTTTTCTGCGTTTTCGCCGAAATTCGGCCCGTCCCCCTAAGGACCTGACTAACCGTAGGAATCGAAACTCCGGCCTTTTGTGCGACGGTTTGCAATGTTGGTTTTTTTGACATGTTCAGCATTTTGATAAAACGTTTAGCAAACCTTATCATGATATTATTCTCAAATAAATCAATAAATATAAGTATTTAAAAACTGTACATTCATACAAATACAAAAAAAAGCTTTACAATTGATATAACGATATATCATTGTTGATCCCATAGCGGCTATAAAAAATGAGTCGCTCGTGTGTTTCGCCTTTCGACTGTACCCGTCGAAGGGATAACTGGGAGGAAATAGAATGAATGTGAAAAAAGTAACCGGCGCAGTGTCTGCATTAGCCTTGGCGCTTGGTGCCACGGCGGCAACTGCGGATGTATTGTTTTGGTCCACACAAGCCAAACCCGTCGAAGAAGCGCAAGCAATGCGCGAACAGGTGCTCGCAGGCGCCGGCGGTATTGACTATCAACCAAATGATGGTGGCCCATGGCTGACACGCCTGAATGCCGAACTTCAAGCGGGTTCGGGTTCGATTGGTGTACTCGGTGCGTTGCATGGCGATTTTTCGGCTATGGATCCTGCTGATCTTGTCGATCTTGATGGTCTAGGTGCCTCTGCATCCGCGACGTTTAACAATCTCGCGATGCTTGGCACAGATAGCATGCAGTACATTCCTTGGATGCAAGCAAGCTACATCATGGCTGCCAGCAAAGAGGCGCTGCCCTATCTGCCAGAAGGTGCCGATATTGATGCGCTGACATATGATCAATTGATTGAATGGGCGGGCAATATCAAAACGGCAACAGGCGAGGCCAAGTTCGGTTTCCCAGCGGGTCCAAAAGGCCTTAAGCATCGTTTCTTCCAAGGATATTTGTATCCGTCATATACAGACGGTGTTGTGCGGACCTTCGCGTCTGACTCAGCCGTAACCGCTTGGGAAAAAATGCGCGAATTGTGGGCTGTTACAAACCCAGCATCCACCAACTTTTCGTTCCTTCAAGAACAGTTGCTCAGCGGTGATGCTTGGATTGCATTCGATCACACATCGCGTCTAGCAGGTGCCTTTAACGAACGTCCTGATGACTTTGTCGCCTTCCCAGCACCAGCTGGTCCAACTGGTCGTGGTTTCATGCCCGTCATCGCAGGTGTCGCAATCCCGCGGACAGCGCCTGACATGGATGCCGCTAAAGCGCTTGTTCAGCATATGTTGAAACCAGAAACCCAGATTGCAACTTTGCGTGCGACGAACTTCTTCCCTGTTGTGGATGTAGCTCTTCCTGGTGATCTTCCGCCAGCGGTTCAGGCCGCAGGCAATGCCGTTGCCAAGATGTCTGGTTCTGCGGATGCAAACCCAGGTCTATTGCCAGCAGGTTTGGGGTCATTGGGTGGCGAATTCAGCCAGCTTTATACCGAAACATTTGAACGCATTGTTTTGGGTGGCCAAGACATTCGTATGGTCTTGGACGAGCACAAAGTGCGTCTGCAGGCGATCATGAATGACAGTGGCGCACCTTGCTGGGCTCCTGATGCGGCGTCGGATGGCCCTTGCCCGGTTGAATAATTAAACTCCCCCTTCCTTAGGCCAGTTTACTTGGCCTAAGGACCTTCTTACTCTCCTTTCATCTTACAAACTGGAAAATGGATCAGCTCCATGCACTCTAGGACTTTGCCTTATCTTCTGATCCTTCCTGTGACAGTGTTTCTGGGCGTTTTCTTTCTGTATCCGTTCGTGTTGGTCGCTCAGCAAGCCTTTACAACAGGTGCAGGCTTTACCTTTGATAATTTCACCAAGGTCACAACCCATTGGAAGTTCCCAACATCGTTTAAAAACACGCTCCTTCTTGCGGCTGCCGTCGTGCCTGTTCAATTAGCGCTGGCGCTGTTGATGGCGACGATGGTGACGAATATGAAAAAAGGACGTGACCTTGTTTTATATGTCTGGACTATTCCACTTGGGATTTCCGATTTGGCTGCGGGCATTATTTGGCTTGCGATTTTTGAACAATCGGGATTTTTGAACTCTATGATGCAGGGCTTGGGCTTTATTGAACAGCCCACCAACTTGATTAGCTATCAATCACCGATGCTTGTTTTTGTGGCCATTGCCTTGGCAGAAATCTGGCGCGCAACGGCGATTATGCTGGTGATCCTTGTGGCCGGTATCGGGCTTATCCCCAAAGAATACTATGAAGCAGCAGAGGTGTTTGGTGCGGGGCCGTGGAAACGGTTTACGCGTATCACCTTGCCATTGTTGCGCCCGTCCTTATCCACGGCTCTTGTTTTGCGTGTCATTCTTGCTTTCGAAGTGTTTGCCGTCGTCCAAGCCTTGGGTGGCACATTGTTCCCCGTCCTCATGGGCGAGACCTATAAATATCAGTTCGAATTGCTGAATGGTGGAGCTGCTGCTGCGATCGCGTTGATCATCCTCGTTATTTCAATTGCGGCGACACTGGTCATTCTACGTGTTCTGCGCGTTCCAAAAGGAGCATCGATCTAATGGCTGACATTTCTCAATCACGCTCTAGCGGTCGTTTCGTATATATGAGCGGTGTCGTTTTGCTATGCGCATGGGTTCTGGTGCCTTTGTATTTTCTACTGATAAATACATTGTCCTCACCCGAAGCCGTGAACGCCTTTCCCAAATCGTTCATCCCAGAATTTGATCTCGGCAGCTTGACGTTTTTTGCAAATTTCGCAGGTATGCTTTCCGCTCTGAAAAATTCGATTTTTGTAGCCGCTATTACCATGATCTTGTCGATTGTACTGGGCGCGCCAGCTGGCTATGCCTTGTCGCGGTTTGAATTCAGAGGCAAGGAAACCTTTCGTTTCTTGATCTTACTGACACGGGCGTTTCCGCTTCCACTTTTGGCATTGCCATTGGCGGTGATGTTCATTCGAACAGGAATAGACGATACAATCTTTGGCTTGGCGTTGATCCACACGACATTGGCCTTGCCCTTTTCTGTATTGATCACCTTTTCATTGTTTTCGGGCATTCCAATCGAATTAGAAGAAGCGGCCTGGACCTTGGGATGCACCCGTTTGACGGCCTTCACCAAAGTGATTTTGCCGCTTGTGCTGCCGGGCATCACAGCCTCCGCAATCTTTGCTTTTGTGATCTCTTGGAACGAAGTGTTTGCGGCAGCGGTACTTACGATCGAAAACCGAACATTGACCGCATTCTTGTTGCAAAACTTAGACACCTCCCCCCTGCATCTAAAGTTCGCAGGCGGCTTTATCCTCGTTGTACCTGCTTTGGTCTTTATCTTTGCGGTGCGGAAATATCTCTTTGCGATGTGGGGCATAGCCAATCGCTAGTCAGTTTATGGGATCAGGACATTTAACATGGCTGAAATCGAAATAAAAAATATCGCAAAATCCTTTGGTAACTACCAAGCTTTGCATAACATAAATTTGACCATCCACGACCAAGAATTCATGGTTCTTTTGGGGGCATCGGGGTGTGGAAAATCAACGTTGCTGCGGATTATTGCAGGTCTTGAAACAGCCACCTCAGGTGAGGTTTGGATCGGTGGTCGTCGCATTGATCATCTATCCCCCAAAGATCGGGGCATTGCCATGGTGTTTCAAAACTATGCGGTGTTTCCGCATCTAACAGTATTTGAAAACATCGGGTTTGGCTTGCGTATGCAAAAGCTGCCCAATGCCGAAGTCGAGCGTCGCGTCCATCGGACAGCTGAATTGATGCATATTGAACAATTGCTCAAGCGCTATTCAGGCGAGCTATCAGGTGGTCAACGTCAAAGGGTTGCTGTTGCACGGGCTTTGGCGATGGAACCGGACGTGATCCTAATGGACGAGCCTTTGTCAAATCTTGACGCACTTTTGCGGATGGAAATGCGTGCCGAACTCAAGGGCGTTTTGGCCGAAAGCAAAACAACAGCAATTTATGTCACGCACGATCAAGTCGAAGCCATGTCTATGGCGGATCGGATCAGCGTGATGCACCAAGGGCGCATTGCCCAAAATTCAAGCCCTGTCGAAGTATACCGAAATCCTTCTGAAAAATTTGTAGCCGGCTTTATTGGTAATCCGCCGATGAACTTCCTTCCTGCGACAGAAGTGTCCAAGGGCCAATGGTCCGTCGCTGGGTGCCAGTTTTCTGGTCCAGAGGCGCACTCAGGCGCCATTGATTTCGCCATTCGCCCAGAGGATTTGTCACCCGCGGACACCGGGATAGCCGCCATCGCCAAGGTTGTCGAACCACTAGGCGCACATCTACTTGTGACGTGCGATGTCGAAGGCCACTTGTTCCGAGCCGTCCTTGATAGCGACTTGGCCCTACGTGCAGGTGACACAATACACTTGGCGCCCCAACAGGACCGTATCCGTTGGTTCGACCAAAACACCACACAAGCAATTTGTTTATCTTAGGAGTGTAGGATGACCGAAGCATTACTTCAGAAAGCAGCGCATATTTTGCAAGTCAACGACTTGGGAAAATACACGGTTCCAACGCATGGTCTGTATCCATTTCAGTGGAATTGGGACAGTTGTTTGACCGCTTTAGGCCAAAGCCATTTGAACGAAGATCGCGCATGGACGGAAATCGAAACACTTTTTGAACATCAATGGGACGATGGAATGGTTCCGCACATTGTTTTCCACAAAGAAGACGATGGCTATTTTCCGGGACCCGGGGTGTGGGGCACAAATCGCCCTATTCCAACGTCAGGGATTACTCAGCCTGCTGTAGCAGGGTTTGCAATCAAAAGCCTATATGATCGTAGCCAGAACAAAACCGACGCTCGGCGCCGTGCGTTTGCGCTATTGCCCAAGGTCTTTAAGTGGCACGAATGGTTCTATGCAAACCGTGATCCCAAGCATTCAGGCTTGGTCGCGATTATCCACCCTTGGGAATCTGGACGCGACAATTCTGTCGATTGGGATGATGCTTTTCTACGTGTCCCGACCGATGGGGTAGCCCCCTTTGTGCGTCGCGATACGCAGCATGCCGATCCAGCGCATCGCCCGACACAGGAACAATATGAACGCTACATTTGGTTGGTCCAGACCTTCCGCAATTTGAATTGGGACAATTCCAAACTTCATGACGCCTCCCCCTTTCAAATTGTTGACCCAGGTTTCAATGGGATTTTGCTACGCTCCGTTTCAGAGGTCGCCGCGCTTGCAGCCGACCTTGGTCTGCGCGACATCGCCGAGGCGTCAGCGTCTCAATTGGATCGCGGGATTGCGGCGCTTGATAGTTTGTGGAATGAAAAACGAGGCCAGTACACGTGCTATGATCGCGTTGCAGGGTGTTTAATAGATAGCCCATCAATTGGTGGGCTGCTTGCGGCCTTTGCCCCGATCCCCAAGTCCCGCGCAGAGACGATTGCAGCAACTTTGGACACGCAATCACAAAATTGCACATACTTAGTCGCAAGCCATGACCCGCGTGACGTGCATTTTGATGCAAAACGCTATTGGCGCGGGCCAGTGTGGTTGATCGTTAACTATATGATTGCCAATGGCTTGCACGCGGCGGGTCAATCCGCCATGGCAACGCGTATTGACAAAGATTGTTTGACCCTGATCGAAAACAGTGGGTTTGCCGAATATTACGATCCGCATACAGGGGAACCTTGCGGCGGCGGGCAATTTACGTGGACGGCAGCGATGGTTATTGAGATAATCAAAAATGCAAAGGTAGCAGCATGAAACGCTCGCGGATTAATACAACCATGGCAGAAGCAGACGAGCTGATTAAACGCTATGGGTTCACATTGCCGCCTTTTGCCTATTGGACGCCTGATCAATTCCAAGCCAACGCAGATATCGCCCAAAACATCATCAACGCGCGATGCGGTTGGGATATCACAGACTATGGCGCGGGGCGATATGACGAAATGGGCTTGTTTCTTTTTACATTACGCAATGGGCGGCTTGCTGATCTAAAGCGTGGTGGGGGCATGTGCTATGCCGAGAAGCTATTGATTTCAAAACAGGACCAGCTATCGCCGATGCATACCCATGTCATCAAGGCCGAGGATATTATAAATCGGGGCGGTGCTAAATTGATCATTGAATTATTTGGGTCTGATGAAACCGGCGCCTTTGCAAATGACAAAGGCGGCGTTGTGTATTGCGATGGCATTTACAAGGAATTTACTCCGGGCGAAAAACTGACCCTGATGCCGGGGCAAAGCATTACTCTTATGCCCGGCGATTGGCATGCCTTTTGGGGAGACGGCGGAGATGTTTTGATCGGTGAGGTATCGACGGTCAACGATGATGAAACGGACAACATCTTCAAAGATCCAATTGGGCGGTTTTCAGATATTGTCGAAGATGAAGACCCGACACATCTATTGGTCAGTGATTACAAGGCATATTTTGCGTAAATGTTGACGGAGTCACCGCAGGCATACCTAGAGACCCTATTTCGGGCAGCAATCAAAGCTGCTGATCCGATGGTGCGGTTGCCGCAATTCTTACCTCAACGCCCCAAGGGGCGGTTGATCGTGATCGGAGCAGGCAAAGCCTCGGCTCGGATGGCTGAAACCGTCGAGCAGCACTATGGCCCCTGCGAAGGGATGGTCATTACCCGTTACGGCTATGAACGACCTACACACGGCATTGAAATCGTCTCTGCCGCCCATCCCGTACCGGATCAGGCGGGCGTTGATGCCACCAGACGCATGTTACATTTTGTATCTGATCTTACGTCTGATGACCTCGTCATTGCCTTAATCTCTGGTGGCGGATCGGCCTTGTTATGCGCGCCGGCGAAAGGCATCACACTTGCTGACAAAATGCATATCACATCCCAACTCTTGGCCTGTGGCGCCACCATTTCCGAGATAAACAAAGTTCGGCAAACGATATCCTTGGTCAAAGGGGGTCAGCTGGCCGCGGCTTGCGCCCCTGCCCGCGTCATGTCGTTTTTGATTTCGGATGTTCCGGGGGATGATCCGACATTTATCGCCTCTGGCCCGACGGTTCCGTCACAAACCACGGCACAGGATGCAATGGCAATCATTCGCAAATGGCACCTGAACATTTCCGACACTGTACGTGACGCAATTACAAGCTACGAAAAAACAACGATTGGATTGGACAACTGTGACACGCATATTATCGCAGCGCCACGTCAATCCTTGGCTGCCGCAGTCGATCACGCGGGTCAGGTAGATGTGCATATCCTAGGCGACGCCATAGAAGGCGAGGCTCGCGATGTTGCCCGCGCACATGTAAAAATTGCACAACAAATACAAAAGGATGG